>NZ_JAKFEL010000039.1:0-2695 GCF_036675695.1 Aeromicrobium sp. | reverse complement strand
CGCATGTAGGCCCAGATCTCTTCCTGGCCCGAGAAGCTCTTGCTCCACTCGTTGTTGAGCTCGTACGAGAACGAGTACATGTGGCTGGGGATGTCGCACTCGCAGCCGGGGTAGGTGTTGTCGCGCCAGGTGCCTCCGACATCATGTGCCTTCTCAAGGACGACGAAGTCCTCGCGGCCAGAGTCGCGAAGCTTCATAGCGGCGCCCATGCCCGAAAAGCCGGTGCCGATGATGACGATGTCCTTTTTGATCACGTTTCGGATACTATCGGTATCTGGAATGCTTGCCAATGAATGTGACGCAGACCGCGTCGGGAGCGGAGGGCAACGATGACTGTGAATGAGGTTCGCACTGTCAGCAGGGCCGAACGACAGGCGCAGACCCGTGAGAGCCTGATCGCCGTCGCCCGCGAGATGTTCCTGACTGACGGCTATGCCGCGACCTCGCTCGACAAGGTCGCGCTGCGGGCCGGCTTCTCCAAGGGGGCGGTCTATTCCAACTTCGCCGGCAAGGAAGAACTCTGCATGGCCGTGCTCGACAGCATCCACGACGAGCAGATCAATGGGGTCGTCACGGCATTCACCCAGGGAACCGATCTCGAAGGCCGCATCGACGCGTTTGCTGCGTGGGCACAAGAGGGTGTCGGCAAGCCGAGCTGGACGGCTCTCGAAGTCGAGTTCGCCGCGGTCGCCCGCCAGAGCCCGTACGTCGCCTCCGAGCTCAAGAAGCGTCATCGCGAGATCGTCGCGGCTGCAGCTGACCTGGTGCGTCACGTGACCAAGGAAGCCGGCATCGAGCTCAAGATGCCGGCAGAGCAGGCGGCGACTGTGTTGCTGAGCCTCGGCATCGGCCTCGCCGCCCTCCGCTCGCTCGACAGCTCCGTCGACATCGGCGTGCTCGCCGACACGATGCGCACGTTGCTCAGCGGTGGAGCCAAAACCGCTTAGTTCGGTGTGACCCTCAGGATCTTGTCGGTGCCCCCACCATTCGAGGTCGTGAGGTAGAGCGCCCCGTCCGGTCCCTGCACCGCAGCGCGCAGACGACCGAACGTGCCGTTGAGCGCCGGCGGTCTCGTTGACGACCCGAGGTCGTACTTGGAGGTGACCGGAATGATGCGCAGCGACTGGTCCTTGAGCGCAGTGACGGCGAGACGACCCTCGTACTCGCCCCACATGCTGCCGTAGAGGAACGTCGCTCCGCTGGTCGCCACGGTGGGGTCGCCGGACCTCCATGCGGCTCCGCGCTGGGTCCCCTTGATCGCATAGTCGGTCATGGGTGAGTTGGATCCCTCGTTGTAGCTCGGATCTCCCGCCC
This sequence comes from Aeromicrobium sp., assembly GCF_036675695.1. Taxonomy (GTDB): domain Bacteria; phylum Actinomycetota; class Actinomycetes; order Propionibacteriales; family Nocardioidaceae; genus Aeromicrobium. Next base: position 1,381 of record NZ_JAKFEL010000039.1, on the reverse strand, counting down.
TGCGTGGTACCGGATTCCAGCCGTAGTTGCCGCCCGAGACCAGTGCGTTGACCTCGTCGTCGCGATAGCTCCCATGCTCGACCGACCAGACACGGGCACTGCTGTGGCGGGCGAGTCCCTGCACGTTGCGGTGTCCGTATGTGAAGAGTCGCCGCTTCATCGCGACGCTCGAAGAGATGTAGGGGTTGGTCGACCAGCCCGCGCCGGTACGCGTGTCGACCCGCAGCACCTTGCCGCCTCCCGACGTCCTGCTCTGTGGGTTCTTGCCGGTGGCGGCGTCTCCTGTTCCGACGTACAGGGCGTACGAGCCGCCCTTGAGCAGCGCGCATCCGCCGTGTCGGCCGGTGGTCGACGGGAGCCCGCCGAACAGCGTGCGGTCCAACGTCGCGCTGGTCCGCTCGGCGTTGAGGCGCCACCGTACGACGCGCACGTCCTGGGTCGTCCCGGACTTGTAGCCGTGACACGTGAAGAACGTGAGCCCGGTCGAGTCCGTGGTGTCGGCCTCGATCCCCATCAGGCCTGTCTCGCCGTTGTTCCACATTCCCTGCGCGTTCGCTGCAAGCGAGGTGAGGACCACGTTGGTGTCGCCGTTGGTCTTGCGAAGCGTGACGGTCTTGAGGTCGCGCTGGGTGAAGAGCATCGCACCGTCGGGCAGGAAGGTGAGATCCCACGGAATGCTCAAACCATCCTCGAGCACCTCGACGTCGAGGGAAGGCGGTGCCGCCTGGCTGGGGCTCGACACGGCGGTCAAGGTCAGCACGGTCAGTGCCGACGCGACGATGAATGCGACCGAGCGTGCCTTCATCTCTCCAGTGTGCGCGCGACCGGGGTCACGCGCGACTCGGATCAGTAGCCGCCGTTGACCTTGAAGCGCTCGAAGCTGGCGGCGACCTCGGCCTCAGCCTCGACGCGGCCAACCCAGTTGGCGCCTTCGACGGACTTGCCCGGCTCGAGGTCCTTGTAGACCTCGAAGAAGTGCTGGATCTCGAGCCGGTCGAACTCAGGTACGTGGTGGATGTCGCGCAGGTGCTCCTGGCGCGGGTCGGACGCAGGCACGCAGAGCACCTTGTCGTCTCCGCCGGCCTCGTCGGTCATACGGAACATGCCGATCGCGCGGCAAGCGATGACGCAGCCGGGGAACGTCGGCTCCGACAGCAGCACGAGCGCGTCGAGCGGATCGGTGTCGAGACCGAGCGTGTTGTCGATGAAGCCGTAGTCGGCGGGGTACTGGGTCGAGGTGAACAGCGTCCGGTCAAGGCGGATGCGATGGGTCTCGTGGTCGACCTCGTACTTGTTGCGATTGCCCTTGGGGATCTCAACGGTGACGTCGAAAATCACGGGTGCCTCCGGCTGTCGAATGGTGGCGGCGAGCGCGGGGCGC
>NZ_JAKFEL010000215.1:0-2698 GCF_036675695.1 Aeromicrobium sp. | reverse complement strand
CATCGTGACCGACTCCGTCGTCGTCCTGGTCGTCCGCAAGGGCAACCCCAAGAACATCCGGGGCTGGAACGACCTCGCCAAAGACGGTGTCGGCATCGTGACGCCCAATCCGGGTTCGTCAGGCGCGGCTCGCTGGAACATCTTGGCGGCATGGCAGCACGTCATCGCCGGCGGCGGTGATGACAAGGCGGCAGCGGACTTCCTCGCCAAGCTCTTCGCGAACGTCAAGGCACTCCCCGGCAGCGGACGCGATGCCACGACCGCCTTCCAGGGTGGAACCGGGGACGTCCTGATCTCGTACGAGAACGAGGCGATCCTGGCTCGCCAGAACGGCGAGGACATCGACTATGTCGTTCCTTCAGACACCTTGAAGATCGAGAACCCGGCAGCCGTCACCACGAAGGCTGCGCCAGAGGCGAAGAAGTTCCTCGACTTCGTACTGTCGAAGGAAGGCCAGGAGCAGTACGTCTCCAAGGGCTTCCGACCTCTCGACAGTGTTGAAGATGTCACCATCGGTACGGTCGACGGCGCCAACGACCCCAACGACCCGTTCCCGACCCCCGAGAAGCTGTTCACGATTGACGGCGACTTCGGCGGCTGGGACGCCATCAACAAGAAGTTCTTCGACGAAAAGGACGGCATCATCACCAAGCTCCTCGCAGCATCCGGGAAGTCGTGACAGCCGAAACGGCCCTCACTCCGGGATCGGCGCGCAAGCGTCGTTCCCGGAGTGCCACGTCCCTGACGCGATCTTCGGGCCTCGGCCTGGGAATCGCGTTGACGTGGTTCAGCGCGCTCGTTCTCATTCCGCTCGCTCTCGTTGTCGTTCAGTCGACAGAAGGCGGGTGGGCGACGTTCCGCGACACGCTCACCAATCCCCAGACCGCGGCGGCCCTGCGCCTCACGGTGACGCAGGCGTTCATCGTCACCCTCGCCAACGTGGTCTTGGGCACTCTGATCGCCTGGGTACTCGTCCGCGACGAGTTCCCCGGCAAGCGGATCCTCGAAGTCATCATCGACATCCCGTTCGCCCTGCCGACGATCGTCGCGGGCCTCGTGCTGCTCAGCCTTTATGGCCCGCAGAGCCCGCTCGGAGTCAACGTCGCCAACACCGAGCGGTCGGTGTTCCTGGCCCTACTGTTCGTCACGCTGCCGTTTGTCGTACGCACGGTCGAGCCGGTCCTCCTCGAGCTGGACCCCGAGGTCGAGCAAGCCGCAGCATCGCTGGGCGCCAGCCGATTCACGACGTTCAGACGCATCCTGCTGCCGGCCCTCGCTCCGGCCATCACTGCTGGTGCAGCTCTGTCGTTCGCTCGCGGCATCAGCGAGTACGGATCGCTGGTCCTGCTCTCGGGCAACTTGCCCAACAAGACTGAGGTGGCCTCGGTGCGCATCCTGACCTACATCGAGAACGGCAATGACGCAGCTGCGGCCACGGTCGCTGTTCTGCTGCTCCTCGTCGCCCTCGCCGCAATCGTGCTGCTCCAGATCCTCTCGTCGGTGGTGGCGCGTCGTGAATGAACGCAAACCGAGCACATTCGGCAAGAAATCGGCGGGCACGTACCTTCGGCGCTCGATTGTCGTCGCCTATCTGTTCTTCCTCGTTGCATGGCCCGTTGCGCTCGTCGGCATCAAGACGTTCGACGGCGGGCTCGACAACCTGCAAGCCGCGTTCAGTGATCCCTCCGTGACGTTCGCGCTGCAGCTCACGGTCTACGTCGCCGTCTGGGCAGTCGCAATCAACACGGTCTTCGGCGTCGGCATCTCGCTGCTGCTCGTCCGCTACGACTTCCCGGGCCGCGGCGTGCTGTCTGCGCTGATCGACCTGCCGTTGTCAGTCTCCCCCGTCGTGGTCGGGCTCGCGCTGTTGCTCGCATATGGCGGCACCAATGGCACCTTCGGCCCAGCCCTCGAGTCGGCAGGACTGCAGATCGCGTTCGCGCCTGCTGGCATCATCATGGCGACCGCGTTCGTCAGCCTGCCGCTCGTGATCCGCGAGCTCGTGCCCGTGCTGCAAGAGATCGGCACCGACCAGGAACTGGCTGCGCGGAGTCTCGGCGCCGGACCGTGGCAGACGTTCCGGCGCATCACGCTTCCGTCCATCCGCTGGGCACTGGTGTACGGCGTCGTGCTCAGCCTCGCCCGCTCGCTCGGCGAGTTCGGAGCCGTCAAGATCGTCTCTGGCAACATCGCCGAGCAGACGCAGACCGCCACGCTCGTCGTGGAGGAGAAGTACCAGGACTTCGAACAGGGATCCGCGTACGCGACCTCGTTCCTGCTCGCACTGATTGCTGTCGCAGCCCTCGTGCTCGTGACCATCCTTCGACCCAAGGAGAACTCCGATGGGAATTGAAATCCGCGGCATCAACAAGTTTTTCGGTGACTTCGTCGCATTGGAGGACATCAACCTCAGCGTGCCCACCGGTCAGCTGACCGCTCTGCTCGGACCCAGCGGTGGAGGCAAGTCGACCTTGCTGCGCATCATCGCCGGTCTCGAGTCGTCGGACAGCGGCACGGTCGAGATCGAAGGTGTCGACGCCACCAACGTGCCGGCGCAAAAGCGCAACGTCGGCTTCGTCTTCCAGCACTACGCAGCGTTCAAGCACATGACAGTCGAGAAGAACATCGCGTTCGGCCTCGAGATCCGCAAACGCCCCAAGGACGAGATCGAGGCCAAGGTCCACGAGCTGCTCCAGCT
>NZ_JAKFEL010000094.1:0-2712 GCF_036675695.1 Aeromicrobium sp. | reverse complement strand
GACGGGGAGGACGACGGCAAGAAGGACCCCCGGCAGGAGCAGCTCGAGCGCAACAACCAGGAGGGCCTGGAGCAGCGCCGCGAGGAGCAGGACCTGTACGACGACGACTTCAACCGGCCGAACAGTTGGTGACGCTGCCGCTCGTCGGGCCCCGGTTTCACGCATGGGCGGTGGCCCCTGTGATCGGGGTCGTCTGCTGTCACGCCTTGGCAGTGGACGACCCCAATGACCGGCCCACGTCGCTGAGGACGGTCCTCCGGTGTCGGCATCGCGCGCTCAGCGGATGCATGTAAGAGGGTGTTCGACTCCGCGGGGATCAGACGAGTCAGGGCAGGTGTCGACGTGTTGAACCGCGCAGCGAGCCAGCGCGGACGTCCTTGAGGACGGTGTCCTCATCGTCAATGCGGCGTTGGGTGATCTCGGCCAGCCGATCGGCGAACATCCCGGGATCGAGCGCGTGAACGCACCCGGAGTTGTACGCAGCTTCGAGCAGGCGGACAGCAAGGTCGTAGTCGTGGATCCCTGGGTTGGACGACAATGTCCACGCCCTCTCGTCAGGGCCCACGAGCGTGGCGCCACCGGCGTAGATCATCCCGCGATCATCGACACAAGCGGCCGACCACAACTGGCCGGAACCGACGAGCACGATGCGAATCGAGTGCCCCGAGGCATCGGTCCTGTGATGGCTTCCATCACCGCGTGAGCACGTTCCGCGTCGACGGCCATGAAACCAGTATCCGGTGCGACGTCCCGATATCGGCGGTGTTGCGCTCTCGGCGGTGTGTTCGGGCTCTAGACGGAGTTGACGTCGATGACCGATGCTCGGGGGAAGCGGGCCACGGTCACCACGGCTCCGTCGCGAATCGGCAAGGTCTTTGCAGACACGTCGTACTCGGTCTGATCGTCGGGGGCGAGGTCGACGACGACGCCGAACTCATAGTCCCTCTGATCCTCATCACCCGACAGGCCGGTGACCATGTCAGCCCAGACCTCCACCTTCGAGCCGTCACGAGGCGTGACGCGCCAGTGAGACGGGGTGCCGCCTGCCAATCTCATGCGGCTGAGCGCAGGCGGTCGAGCGAGTGCACGGCCGTCGGCACGTGCGGACGCGTGCGTGTCCAACGAGCTCACTGACTCGCACCGGGCATGCCTGTGGCCCCGCTGGTGGGCGGGGTTCGGGGCGTGGGGGTCAGTGACCGTCGGGGTCGGGCGCGCGGGGTGGGTCGAGGGCTCGGGTGCCGTGGGGTCCGACGAGGAAGTGGTGGCCGTGGGGGCTGATCCACAGGTAGTGACCGGGTAGCACAACGAGATATCGCCAGTTGCTGAAGGTCTTGGCGCGGTGATGTCGCCGGCATCCCGGGGCGAGGTTGCAGGGGCAGGTCGGGCCGCCCTTGTTGTACGGGACCACATGGTCCAGGTCGCACGCCGCGGCTGGCCTGCCGCACCAGGGGAACCGACAGGTGTGGTCCCTTTGTTCGACGATGCGCCGGATGCGGTCGGGGATCTCATAGGAATCGACCGGGACACTGTCGGCCAGGTCGATCACCGGCCGCACGGTCACGGTCGTGTTGGGTGCCTGGAGCCATTCCTTGATCTGCGCCGTGGAGACCGGTGTGCGGCCCTGGTCCCACCGGGCGACGGGGTTCGCGAACGGGTTATCCTTGTTCAGGGTGGTGTCGGTGATGTGGACGCTCATCTCGACCTTGCGACCCGGGGATTCGGCGATCACTTCACCGGTCTCCTCATCGGCGAACAGGAGGTCCAGGGACAGGTCCTGGCGGGCGATGTCGCCGACGGACTTGGACCGACGCACGTCGAAGGAGTCGGTGTCGCCCAGCTTCCCGCGAAGCTTGGCTCGGCGAGACAACGCGAGGTCGAAGTCATGGGCATCTGCGGCGTCCAGGACGGAGTGGGACTCGACCTGCCCGTTCGCGTCGACCTCACCGAAGTCGACCCGGCGTCGCTCGGCGGCGGCCTGGCGCTCTTGCTCGGCGCGTTCGGGGTCGAACCGGATGACCGCCTCGGTGACGAGGCGTTCGAGTTGCGCCCAACCGACACCACCGACGGCAGCCAACTGGCGATCGACGAACGCAGCCGCGTCAGCATTCAACGACCTGGTCAGGTCGGCGATCCGTTCGGCACGCCACGGCTCCAGGCGGCCCTCAACCACCGAGGCGTAGATGCCGGGCAGGCGCCAGGCACACTCGATGATCCGCCCGACGTACGCACGCCCACCATCAGGCGAGCGACCCAACACGGCGATGAACTCCATCAGGTTGAACTCACTGACCAACGGTGCACCCTCGCCTGCGATCGGGACCCCGGTGTCGATGACGCCGTCCATGATCGTGGCGGCCTGCTCGGGGGTGGTCACGATGTTGCGGTTCGCCCACGCCACAGCATCAATCCATTCACCGACCACCAGTTCCCGGCGGTCACGGACCCTGGTCCGGACGTCGGTGAGGATCTCAGCCGTCGACCGGGTGTCGTGGCTGCCCTTCAGTGGGGGCTGGGTTCCGAGATCCATACATGTATTGGATCACCGACCGCCGACATCACGAAGCGCAGCGACATCGCCTGTGGAGAACCTCAGCGCGGCGTGTACAGCCAGCGCAGGATCGTGCGGCTGACGAAGTACCCGACGCACGCACCGACGATCATGAAGACGTTCGGCAGCCAGCTCGGACCGTCAATGGCGCGCGCGGCGACGTA
>NZ_JAKFEL010000107.1:0-2739 GCF_036675695.1 Aeromicrobium sp. | reverse complement strand
GGTTATGGCGAAAAAAGAAGGCGTCATCGAGATGGAAGGCGCTGTCGTTGAAGCGCTGCCCAACGCGATGTTCCGCGTCGAGCTCGCCAATGGGCACAAAGTACTCGCCCACATCAGCGGCAAGATGCGCCAGCACTACATCCGAATCCTCCCTGAGGACCGGGTCGTGGTGGAGCTTTCGCCGTATGACCTCAGCCGTGGCCGCATCGTCTACCGCCACAAGTAAATAGCAACACCTACACACGTTCAGATCCCAAAGAGAGAATCTCGATGAAGGTCAACCCGAGCGTGAAGAAGATCTGTGACAAGTGCAAGGTGATTCGTCGCCACGGCCGCGTCATGGTGATCTGCGAAAACCCGCGTCACAAGCAGCGCCAGGGCTAAGCACCCGGCCGGGAGGCCGAGATCAAAGATCGTCTTCACAGCACCAGCAACATGCAACATCTGATCGCTCCCGTCACAGCACGATCGTGGCGGGTCACCCCCGGAAGCGTAGGCCGGGGCCCGACTCCAGATCGCCAAAGATCTGGGAGGCAGTTGGGATGCATCAGGTGGCCAAACCTCGCCGAATGGAAGGAACTGCCTACATGGCACGCCTCGTTGGAGTAGATCTCCCGCGCGAAAAGCGCATTGAGATCGCACTCACGTACGTATTCGGGATCGGTCGCACCCGCGCCGCCCAGACACTCGCTGCAACCGGCATCAGCCCGGACAAGCGCGTCCACGAGCTCGACGACAATGACCTCGTCGCACTCCGCGATCACATCGAAGCGAACTACGAGACCGAGGGCGACCTGCGTCGTACGGTCACGGGAGACATTCGCCGCAAGATGGAGATCGGCAGCTACCAGGGCCGTCGCCACCGTGCGCACCTGCCCGTTCGTGGCCAGCGGACCAAGACCAACGCGCGTACCCGCAAGGGCCCCAAGCGCACCGTCGCCGGAAAGAAGAAGTGATAGCGCATGCCTCCTAAGACAGCCGGCAAGAAGACTCGCCGCAAGGAGAAGAAGAACGTTGCTGCGGGCGAAGCCCACATCAAGAGCACGTTCAACAACACACACGTGACGATCACGGACCCCACGGGTGCCGTCATCGCGTGGGCCTCTGGCGGAACCGTCGGATTCAAGGGTTCGCGCAAGTCCACGCCGTTCGCCGCAGGTATGGCCGCTGAGTCGGCCGGACGCCAGGCGATGGAGCACGGGATGAAGAAGGTTGACGTTTTCGTGAAGGGCCCCGGTTCGGGCCGCGAGACGGCAATCCGGTCGCTGAGCGGAGTCGGCCTCGAGGTCGGCACCATCTCCGACGTGACACCCAGCCCCCACAACGGCTGCCGTCCCCCCAAGCACCGTCGTCTCTGACGCTCACCTTTCTTTAGGAGTTATCCAACATGGCCCGTTACACCGGACCTCTCACCAAGAAGTCGCGCCGCCTCGGCATCGACCTCGTCGGTGGTGACGCTGCATTCGAAAAGCGTCCTTACCCTCCCGGCCAGCACGGCCGCGCCCGGGTCAAGGAGTCGGAGTACCGCAACCAGCTGCTCGAGAAGCAGAAGGCGCGTTACACCTACGGAGTGCTCGAGAAGCAGTTCCGCAAGTACTACGAGCTCGCATCGCGTCGTCCCGGCAAGACCGGTGACAACCTGCTGCAGATCCTCGAGTCCCGCCTCGACAACGTCGTCTACCGTGCAGGCTTCGCCCGTACGCGTCGTCACGCCCGCCAGCTCGTCAACCACGGTCACTTCGTGGTCAACGGCGTCAAGACCGACATCCCGTCGTTCCAGGTGAGCAAGCACGACATCATCGACGTCAAGACGAAGTCGCTGGAGACCACGCCGTTCATCGTTGCGCGTGAGACCTTCGACAAGGACACCGTTCCTGCCTGGCTCGACGTTGCGCCCGATCGTGGCCGCATCCTCGTCCACGCCCAGCCCGTACGCGAGCAGATCACCGTTCCGATCCAGGAACAGCTGATCGTGGAGTTCTACTCCAAGATCTGATCCCCAACCGTCTCTGCAAACAGAGAACAACCCGGACCTTCAAATAGAGGTTGGTTCGGAAAGGAAAGAACACAATGCTCATTGCCCAGCGCCCCGCCCTGTCAGAAGAGGTCGTTGACGAGTTCCGTTCGCGGTTCGTCATCGAGCCCCTCGAGCCCGGCTTCGGCTACACCCTCGGCAACTCGATCCGCCGTACGCTGCTCTCGTCCATCCCGGGCGCCGCAGTCACGTCGATCAAGATCGACGGTGTCCTGCACGAGTTCTCGACCATCCCCGGTATCACCGAGGATGTCACCGAGATCATCCTGAACCTGAAGGAACTGGTCGTCTCCTCGGAGAACGACGAGCCCGTCGTGATGTACGTCCGCAAGGAAGGCGCCGGCGCGGTCACCGCTGCCGACATCCAGCCTCCCGCTGGCGTCGAGGTCCGCAACCCCGAGCTGCACATCGCAACGCTCAACACCAAGGGCAAGATCGAGATCGAGCTCGTAGTCGAGCGTGGCCGCGGCTATGTCTCGGCCGTGCAGAACAAGTCCGGTGACGAAGAGATCGGCCGTATGCCGGTCGACTCGATCTACTCGCCGGTCCTCAAGGTGACCTACAAGGTCGAGGCAACTCGCGTCGAGCAGCGCACCGACTTCGACAAGCTCGTCATTGACGTCGAGACCAAGAAGTCGATCCTGCCCCGTGACGCGATCGCGTCGGCCGGTTCGACCCTGGTCGAGCTCTTCGGCCTGGCCCGT
>NZ_JAKFEL010000055.1:0-18032 GCF_036675695.1 Aeromicrobium sp. | reverse complement strand
ACGAACGCCATCGTCGTCGCGATCTGCTGCTTGCCCGAACCCTTCTTGAGCTCGTCGTACATCGAGTCTTCGGGCAGCTTCACGCTGACCGGGCTGACCACGCGCTTGGGCAGGGATCCGCCGAGAGCGTCCCGGCGGGCCTTCATGTACTGGATCTCTTCGCTGTCCTCGCCCGGGTGATAGAACGGCGCGATATCGCTCCCGTCGATCTGGTCGTCGGAGATCGGGATGTTGAGGCGGTCGCGGAAGCCCTTGAGGTCGTCCTTGGTCAGCTTCTTCATCTGGTGGGTCGCGTTGCGACCGGCGAAGGACTCGAGCAACCAGCCCTTGATGGTGTGCGCCAGGATCACGGTCGGCTGGCCGGTGTGCTTCTGCGCTGCCTCGAACGCGGCGTAGACCTTGCGGTAGTCGTGGCCACCGCGGGGGAGCCGTTCGATGTCCTCGTCCGACAGGTGCTCGACGATCTTCTGCAGGCGCGGGTCGGGGCCGAAGAAGTTCTCGCGGTTGTAGGCACCCGACTCGACCGACAGCGTCTGGAACTCGCCATCGGGTGTGCGGTTCATCTGGTTGACGAGTGTGCCGTCGGTGTCGCGGGCAAGCAGGTCGTCCCACTCGCGGCCCCATACGACCTTGATGACGTTCCAGCCGGCGCCGCGGAAGTACGACTCCAGCTCCTGGATGATCTTGCCGTTGCCGCGTACGGGCCCGTCGAGCTGCTGCAGGTTGCAGTTGATGACGAACGTGAGGTTGTCGAGCTCCTCGCGGGCGGCAACACCGATCGCGCCGAGCGACTCGACCTCGCCCATCTCGCCGTCACCGAGGAACGCCCATACGTGCTGCTGGCTGGTGTCCTTGATGCCGCGGTTGTGGAGGTAGCGGTTGAAGCGAGCCTGGTAGATCGCGTTGATCGCACCGAGACCCATCGAGACCGTGGGGAACTCCCAGTAGTCCGACATGAGACGCGGGTGCGGGTAGGACGACAAGCCCTTGCCTTCACCGTGCGAGCGCTCCTGACGGAACCGATCGAGCTGCTCCTCGTTGAGCCGTCCCTCGAGGAACGAACGCGCATAGATGCCGGGTGCCGCGTGGCCCTGGTAGTAGAGGTGGTCACCGCCGCCGGGGTGGTTCTTGCCACGGAAGAAGTGATTGAAGCCGACCTCGTACAGGCTGGCTGCCGACTGGTAGGTCGCGATGTGGCCACCGACGCCGAGGCCGGGCCGGTTGGCTCGAGAGACCATGACGGCAGCGTTCCAACGGATGTAGGAACGGATGCGGCGTTCGATCGCTTCGTTGCCGGGAAACCAGGGTTCGCGCTCGGGCGGGATCGTGTTGATGAAGTCGGTGCTGCGAAGTGCGGGCACGCCGACGTTCTGTTCGCGGGCACGTTCGAGGAGCTTGAGCATCACGTACCGGGCGCGGCTTCGACCGCCGCTGTCGATCATCTCGTCGAGCGAGCTGACCCATTCCGCAGTCTCTTCGGGGTCAATGTCAGGGAGCTGCGTCGGCAGGCCCTCGTGGATGACGGGCGGACGTTCCTGGCCGGTAGGCGACATGCTCACTCCCTTGATGTCTTGTGGACCCCTCCATCATTCCACCCTCGGTTCGCTACTGTGATACCGGCAACAGGGCAGACAAACCTACTTTTCAGTAGGTTTTCAAACGAACGTAGGGAGACATCGCGGTGGACGCGGGCAAGTTGGGCTTCGGTCCTGACACCGTCATCCAGGAGCTTGGCTGGGATGAGGACGTCGACGAGGAGCTCCGTGTCGAGATTGAGCGTCACACCGGCAACAACCTGGTCGACGGCGACGTCGGCGATGTGGTTGACGGAGTCATTCTTTGGTGGCGCGATGGGGACGGCGATCTAGTCGACGAGCTCGTCGGATCGCTACAGGACCTCGCTGAGGGCGGCTCCGTATGGCTGCTCACTCCCAAGATTGGACGGCCCGGCTACGTGCCGGGCGCCGACGTCGTGGAGGCGGCACCGATTGCGGGCCTGTCGACCACGACGACGTCCTCGGCATCTGCCGAATGGGCTGCAACTCGCCTCACCGCTCACAAGAGGTGAGCTGGAGCGACCAGCGAGATGGCCTGGCTAGGCTCGCGGCATGACTCTTTCCGTGGGTGACGTTGCACCGGACTTCACGCTCAAGAGCCAGCATGGCGAGGAGATCTCGCTGTCGTCGTTCCGCGGCATCAAGAACGTCGTGCTGGTGTTCTTCCCGTTCGCGTTCAGTGGCATCTGCACGGGCGAGCTGTGCGAGATCCGCGACAACCTGGGTGATTTCGCCGAGCTCGATGCCGAGGTGCTGGCGATCTCGTGCGATCACTTCTTCTCGAACCGGGCCTTCGCTGACCGCGACGGCTATGAGTTCTCGTTGCTCAGCGACTTCTGGCCGCATGGCGACATTTCTCGCTCGTACGGCGCGTTCAACGAGGGCGCTGGGGCCCCGAATCGCGGCACGTTCGTGATCGATCGCGAAGGTGTCTTGCGTTGGAAAGTCGTGCAAGGAATCGGCGAGCCACGGAACCTGGCTGACGTCCGCGAAATTCTTGCGGATATTTCCTGAGTTCTTGGTCAATTTGGCTGCGCAGTATGTCGTGGATGCGGTTTGATATTTCTGCTGCGGCTGCCAGGGACCCGAGACCTTGGCAGCCGCTTCATTTTCTTGATCGGCACAGGTCTGCGGTAATGTTCCGCTGGTTCCCGAGGGCGAATAGCTCAGTTGGTTAGAGCATCCGGTTTACACCCGGGAGGTCGGGGGTTCGAGTCCCTCTTCGCCCACCACAGGACAGGGCTCCCCACCTGAGTGCGAGGCGAGGAGCCCTTGGTCATTCTGGGAGCCCTGTCCTGCGGTGAATCCAAGCGAGTACTCGAGTCGGGCCCCACCACCGACCGTGCGCACGCGCGGCGAAGCCGCCACGTCGTGCGGTCTTGACGAGGGATCCCTCTTCGCCCACTCTCGACGGTTGGAACCAGCGGCTCTTCGACCGGTCTCACCGTCGAATTTCCATGTGCCAACGGGGCAGTCATGCCGTGGTCTATCTTGGGCCGGTGACTATGAAGGTCGGACCGACTCAACAGGACATCCTCAAGGACGGTCGGCACCGCACGCGGGTGGAGGCAACGTTCTCCGATGGCACAAGCCGGGACCTCACGTTCGTGACGTCAAGCGAGATCCCGTTCGTCGAGACCAACAAGGGCGACCTGTGGTTCTCGACGATGTTGATCGTGGCGATGCGCCGAGGCGAGGTCCTGGAGCTTGCGGACCCGATCTCTGATCGAGCTGCTTCGATCCAGCGGGTCCAGGACATCATGACGACCTGGTACCCGGGCCGCATGAAGCATGTTGAGGTGCACGCACCACCTGCCGAGCGGGACCGGCGCTCGTGGCGCAAGTCGCCCGAGCGGATCACAGCCTCCTGCTTCACCGGTGGTGTCGACTCTTTTCACACTCTGAGCAAGAACCAGGACCGCATCGGAGCCATCCTCTATGGCTTCGGTATCGACGTGCCGCTGCGTGAGACCGAGGCGATCGAGCGCACCACCGGATTGCTCGAGGACGTAGCGAACGAGGAGGGAATCCGACTCCTCACCGCCAGGACGACCATCCGCAAGTTCCTGCAGCCGGACACCCGCTGGGGCACCGAGGCCCACGGAGCAGCGCTCGTGAGCCTTGCGACTCTGTTTTCCCCCGTCATCGACCGGGTTCTTGTGCCGGCGACCCACAGCTACGCGACGGGCCGCAAGTGGGGCTCGCACCCCATGCTCGATGGACTGTGGTCGACCGACCGGCTCGCCGTCGAGCACGACGGTGCCGAGGCCGTACGCGCTCGCAAGATCGAGCTCATCGCCGACGATCCGGTTGCTCAACGCCACCTCCGCGTTTGCTACATGGAGTTCGCGACGATGAACTGCTGCCGCTGCTTGAAGTGCCAGCGCACCATGGCTGTGCTCGACTCGATCGACCGCTTGGACCGCTTCCCCACCTTCCACGAAAAGCTCGACCTCGAGCTGCTCGGCTCGCAGGAGTTGTACCGAGACAACTTGGTCAACCAGATCCGCGAGCTGCACAACTTCGTACGTCGCAAGCCGGGGAACGAGGAGCTCGTTGCCACCTTGGTGGGGATGCTCGAAAAAGCCGCGGTGACCCCGAAGCGGAAGAAAGTGCCCAAGTAGCTCGGCGGCCTGGCGACAAATGATGTTCAGGCGGCGCTGAGCTGCACCTGCGTCACAGTGACGGTGCGTTCACGATAGGCCGCGATCGAGGTCGCGATGAGTCCGAGGACGAGCCACACGGAGAGCGCGATGATCGGCACCGTGATGCCGGCTCCGCCGGTCTGGGCTCCACGAAGGCCGTCGATCGCCGGATTCAGCGGCGAGAGGGTGCGCACGGCGTCCAGCAGACTCGGCAGACTGCCCGCAGGCTGACTCGGATCCGACATCGAGGCCTGCACGAACAACCAAGCTGCACCGGCGAAGATGCCGCCGCGCCCGAACAGAGCCACCAGCGCCTGGACGATGGCTGTGAAGCTCCAGGCAGCGACGAAGGCGACCAACGTGAACTGGACGGGTCGCTCCACGCCGAGTCGATCGGTCAGGGCGAACACTCCGAGCAGAGCGACAACCTGGCCTCCCGCGAGCAGCAGGGCAGGAAGGTAGCCGGCGAACGTTGCGCGCCAACCGGGCAGTGCCGCCGCGAGAGCACGAGCCGCGAGTGGGGTTAGCAAGATGAAGGTGGCCAAAGCGCCAAGGAACAGCGCAACTGCCAGGACAAACGGAATGCGGGCCTGCGTCGCCGATTCGACGGCGTTGATCTTCTCGGTCTCGGCCGTCACTGGAGTCGCTACGACCTTGCTGAGCTGGGTCCGTTCGCCAGCGTTGTAGTTCGGCACCTGGTCGGCGCCGGACTCGAGACCGTCTGCGAGCTTGCCCGACCCGCCCGCGAGCAGTGTTGCGCCGGTCGAAGCCTGCGCAATTGCATCGGAGAGCTGGGGAGCCTGATCGGCGAGCGCACGCGTGCCGTCATGCAGCTGTCCGGTGCCATCGGCGAGCTCGGATGTGCCACCCTTCAGAGTTCCGATTCCTCCATCGAGCTCGGCCGTACCGCCCGCGAGCTGCTTGGCCCCGTCTCGAGCCTGAGCGACGCCGTCGCAATAGGCCTGGAACAGAATCAGCGCGGGGCATTTCGCGACGAGCTGGTCCATGCCCGAGGCGAGCTGAGCTGAGCCGCTCTTGAGCTGTGCGCTGCCGTCCTTGAGCTTGGCGACTCCGCTGTCGAGCTGCTGTGCTCCGTCGTCGAGCTGAGCCACACCGGAGTCAAGTTTCTTGGCATCACCGGGGAACGTCGCCGTCTTCTGCTTGAGCAGCGCGAGGCCATCGCTGAGCTGCTGGGCTCCGTCGTCGAGCTGGCCGGCACCATCTGCGGCCTTGTCGACGGAAGACTTGATGGTGCCGAAGCCGACATACAAGTTCTCCAGGTATGTCGTGGTGACGAAGCCGTTCAGAGTCGAGGTGGTGGCCTTTCCGACGACGCGGGCGATCTGACCGTTGAGGTAGCTCGTGGTGTCGTTCGTCTCGATGCTCAGCGTGCCCTGTTCGGGGTTCTTGCCTGCGATCGAGATGGCCGACGCCGACAGGTTCTTGGGGATCGTCAGCACGGCGCCGTATGTGCCGTCCTTCAGGCCGGCGGCCGCGTCCTTGCTGTGGGTGATGACCCAGTCGAAGTTGTCGGAGGACGTGTCGCCTGCGAGCTGGCCGGCAAGTAGACGCCCGACTGCCACAGGGCTCTCATTTCCCTTGAGGTCCTTGGTCGTCACGATCTCGTCGTTGTTGACGATGGCGGCCCGGACGGTGCTGACGTCGTCACCGGCATCGGTCAGCGTCTGAAGCAGCCCGGCCAGCAGCGGCACAACCATGACCGTCAGGAGCGCGACACGGGTGCGGCGTGCGCGTGTCAGGCGGGCGAGCTCGAACCAGGGGAGGGAGCGAGAGGTGAACATCAGTGGGCCATTTCGTGGTGGGGGAGTCTGGCGGGCAGCTCGACGACGTCGACATGCTCGACGTCGTGAGGTCCCTCGGCGGCGTACGTGACGCTGGCGATGACACTGGGGCCCTCGATGCCCGTCAGCGCGCCTACGGTCGACCAGAACAGCTGGATCTGGCTCGGGGAACGCAAGTCGTCGACGTCGGGAATGATCACGATGTCGGGGGACGACGTCAGTGTGAGCGCAACTCCCAGGGTCAGGCGCTCGAGATCTGAGAGGTACGCGACGCGGTCATTTCTGCGCAGTGGGAGAGGGTCGCCGGCACGGGCCCAGGCATACGCGTCGAACAGAGCGGAGTTGATCCCGGTGATGACCTCGTCGATGCGCGACTTCGCGATCCAGGCGCGCAGCGTGCCGACCGAGAGCTGCTGGGCTACGTGCTCGCCGACGGTCATCTGCGGGTCCAGGTCATTGATACCGGTGAACTCGGCCAGCTGGACGCGTGCGCGTACGTGGCCTGCCTCGTACGGCAGCAGGTGGTCGGCCACGCGCATCTGCCCGTCGGCGAACGGCAGACGACCGGCGAGTGTCAGCAGCAGCGCGTTCTTGACGCCGCGATCGTGGCCCGTGACGAGCATCCAGCGACCACGCTCGAGGCGCAGGTCAAGTGGAGCGCGATCGACGTCATACGGTGCGGCGAGAACAAGGTGTTCGGCCGTGAGCACGACATCGTCCCGATCGGCCGGCCAGGAAGCCTGAGTCAGGCGTGCACGCAGACCTTCGCCCTCCACGTCGACATGAGGGAGCCAGCGGTCGATCCAGGTCGGGAGCCACCAGGCGCGGGCGCCGAAGAGCTGGAGCGCGGCAGGTACGACGATCATGCGCACCAGGAAGGCGTCGACGAAGACACCGACGGCGAGGCCCAGCGCGACCGGTTTGATGGACGGGTCTCCGTCGGGCACGAAGGCGGCGAACACCGCGAACATGATGGCGGCGGCAGCCGTCACGACCCGACCGCTGGAGACGAAGCCACGCACGATCGATCCGGAAGCGTCCTGGGTGCGTGCGAACTCCTCCTTCATGCGGGAGACGAGGAAGACCTCGTAGTCCATGGCGAGTCCAAACAGGACGCCCATCAGGACGATCGGCAGGAAGCTGATGACTGGTCCGGTGTGCTCGACGTTGAGTGGGCCGCTGAGCCAGCCTTGGTTGAACACCAGCGCCACCGCGCCGAATGAGGCGCCGAGCGACAACAGGTAGCCCAACGTCGCCTTGAGTGGCACGAGAATGGACCGGAACACTGCCGCAAGCAGGAGCAGCGACAGGCCGACGACGAGGATGCCGAACGGCAGCAGAGCACTCTTGAGTCGAGACGAGATGTCGATCTGGATCGCGGTTGCTCCGGTGACCGTGGTGCGTACGCCGTGCTTCTTCTCGATCGCTGGGGACGCTGCCCGGATCCGCTCGACCAGGTCCTGGGTCTTGACATCGGAGCCGCCGGTGGTCGGAACGATCTCGATGACGGCCGTGTCGGCATTCGGGTTGGGCGTCGCCAGGATGACCGCTTCGACGCCGTCCATCTGCTCGATGTCGGCCTTGAGACCGGCGACAAGTCCGAGCGGGTCGGTGCTGTCCACGATGTTGGCCTCCACGAGCAGCGGGGCGTTGAAGCCCGGACCGAATCGTTCGGTCACGAGATCAAACGCCTTGCGCTGGGTCGTGGAGGTGGGAGCTGTGCCGTTGTCATCGAGGGCGAGAAGAAGACCTCGGGCCGGGAGAGCCATCAAGCCGAGGACGACCACGACGAGCGTGATCGTCGCAACGGGTCTGCGGGTCACAGCGCTGACCCAACGGTGGGCGAATCGAGCGCGGGCAGCTCTCTCCTCGGCGCGCGCCGTGGGGGTCAGACGGTTGCCGGCAAAGCCGATGAAAGCCGGCAAGAGAGTGAGTGCGACGAGCACCGCCACGAACACCGCGCCTCCGGCCACGACACCCATTGCCGTCAGGAACGGGATGTTGGCGACCGAGAGGCCGACCAGGGCGATCATGACCGTGGCGCCGGCGAAGATCACGGCAGATCCGGCGGTCGCAATCGCACGTGCCGTCGACTCCTCCGCGCTGACACCTTCAGAGAGCTCTTCGCGGTAGCGACTGATGATGAACAACGCGTAGTCGATGCCGACGGCTAGACCGATCATGAGCGCGAGCAACGGGGTGGCGCTCGACAGCGTCAGAACTGATGTGGCGGCGAAGGTGATGCTCATCGTGACGCCGACTCCGACCAACGCCGTGACCAAGGGGATCAAGGCGCCGCTGACGCTCCCCAAAAACAGAAGCAGCACCACAAATGTGATGGCGACGCCGACAGCCTCGGTGGGAGTGAGCTTGGGTCCGGTGTTGGTGAACGCCACCCCGCCGAACTCGGCGCTGAATCCGGCATCTCTCAGTGGTGTGGCGGTGGCCTCGAGGTCAGTGAGCATGTCGGGTGTGACGTCACCGAACCCGTCGGTGAGCTGCACCTGGGCGATGGCTGCGCGATCGTCGTTGGAGATCGAGCGGCTGATCAGCGAGCTGTACGGCGAGAGGGTGCTCTCGATGAAGTCGAGCTTGTCGATCGTCTTCAACGTGCGGGCGACATCGGCCTTCACCTCGGGATCAGAGAAGGTTGTGCCTTTGGGAGCGACCATCACGAGCTGAGCCGAAGCGCCGCTGAGCTGGGGGAACGTGCGCTCGAGGGTGTCGAGGGAGGCCTGTGACTCGGTGCCGGGGATGTCGAACGAGTTGCGGGTGCCTTCGGAGAAGGCACCCATCAGTGCACCGGAGGCGATCAGCAGCACGATCCAGAACGCCACGACCCGTCGCCGGTGTACGAACGACCAGCGGCCCAGGGAGTACAGGAGTGACGACACGCCACTCACGATACGTTTGTGTATTGGATACGTCAATGTATCCAAAAGCACCCTTCTCGGTTATCGTGACGGGATGCCAACCACTGAGATGAAGAGCACGCGACGCCGTGAGGCGACTCGCGAGCGACTCCTCGATGCGGCGCGAGACGTCTTGGCATCGAGTGGAATTCAGGGCGCGACCGTCGAGGAGATCTGCGAGCGGGCCGGCTTCACGCGGGGTGCGTTCTATTCCAACTTCGAGAGCAAAGACGACCTCGTGCTCGATCTGTTCAGGCGCGAGAAGGACCTCATGCTGGGTCGGGTGCAAGCCGCGCTCGACATCGAGCTGCGGTCGCCGGCGGAGACCGACGCAGAGACAATCCTGCGGGTGCTGGACCAGTTCCTCGGAAGCCAGCCGACCGACCGTACGTGGTTCCTGGTGCACCAGGAGTTCGTGATCCACGGTGTGCGTCAGCGCGAGATTGCCGCTGTCTATCAGGAGCTCTGGACCCAGACCCGCGCCGAGTTCGCGACGATCATCACAGGCGCCGTCGAGGCGCTCCAACGCAAGCTGGCTCTGCCTGTCGAGCAGATGACCCTGATCCTCATGGGTGTCTTCGACGAAGCAATGCGCAACGCCTTCCTGTCGACGAGCGCGGACGCCTTCGATGCCACAGAGCTTCGAGAGATGCTCCCGGCACTGCTCATGGCGGTCTCAGAGCCGCTGTGAGTCAGCCCGAGAATCACGAGATCGTTGGTCGCCTGCGCGACGCGGGATGTGTGTACGCCGAAGACGAAGCCAAGCTGCTCGTCGACGAGGCCGAGTCCGCGGACGAGCTCGAGGCGATGGTTGCGCGTCGAGTCGGTGGAGAGCCGCTCGAGTACGTGCTCGGCTGGGTTGAGTTCGCCAACCTACGGATCATCGTCGAGCCGGGCGTGTTCGTGCCGCGACGTCGTACGGAAGTGCTGGTCAACGAGGCGGGCAGGCTGGCCAGACCGGGCGCGATCGTGGTCGACCTGTGCTGCGGGGCGGGCGCGATCGGTGCTGCGCTGCTCGACACGTGCGAGGGGATCGAGCTGCATGCCGCCGACATCGATCCTGCCGCTGTCGCGTGCGCTCGCCTCAACCTCGAGCCCGATGGGCACGTGCACGAAGGTGACCTGTTCTCGGCTCTTCCTGCGGAGCTGAAGGGTCGCGTCGACATCGTCGTCGTCAATGCGCCCTACGTGCCTACTGACGCGATCGAGCTGATGCCGCCCGAAGCGCGGTTGTACGAGTCGACGGTCGCGTTGGACGGGGGAGCCGATGGCGTGGACCTGCACCGCCGCATTGCCGCTGAGGTCGGCGAGTGGCTGGTGCCTGACGGGTACGTGCTGATCGAGACGAGCCAGGAGCAGGGACCGTTGACGATCACCGCACTGGTAAACGCCGGCTTCTCGGCGTGGATGGAACGCGACGAAGAAGTCGACGGCACAGCAGTGATCGGAACACGCCCCGTCTGACCTGAATCGGTGCAATCATTCGCCATGCGACTTCGGGGGATTGCCACAGGAATAGCTGTGCTCATCTGCGCCTCGGCATGCACCTCCGGATCCGATCCCGATCAATCACAGCCCAAGCCCAAGGTCATCGCTTTGGCTGATGCGCTGACGATGAAGGTAGGCCGCGACTTTGACGTGATCACTACCTTGCCGAAAAGGATCAACGGCCAAGTCGCGTACTACCAGGGAGTGTCGCCCGACGGCATCGTGTACGGATCCACGGCCGAGGAGGACCCCGAGGCCGACCAACCTCTTGGCGGTGGGTCCACATTGATCACGACCCGCGACGACGTGTTTCTGTTTAACCCACAGACCGGCAAGGTGACTTCAATCTCGGATGGTGCTTCCCGCTCACAGCAGGTAGCAGTCCGTGGGATCGACGTGAATGATGAGTGGGTCACCTGGATCGAGGTGCAGGAGGCCTACAACGCGAGATGGACGCTCCACTCGTACGATCGCTCGACAGGGAAGGAACGGAGGCTCGGGTCTCAGAAAGATGGTGTCGAGGGAGACACGGGCATCGCCGACGGAGCAAAGATCAGCGGCAACCGAGTCCTGATATCCACGTTCGGCTTCGGCGACGAAGACGCTAAGGCGAAAAGAGCGGAGAACAGCCAGATCCTGAGTGCGCCGCTAGACGGAAGTGCACCTCTCACCGAGCTGGTCAATGGCGCCACAGGAGCCTCTGTCGATGCCGATGGCATGAGCTACGTAGATGTCGCGACCGATGCATTGACTTTCCGTGATGCGCGCTCCGGTAAGACCAAAGTTCTGAATGTCGGGAAAACGAACGTCGAAGACTACTTGGAGTGTGCGCTCTATGACGAGCGCGTCCTCATGACGTGCGAAGGATCGGGTGTCAACCGCAGCATCCGCATCAAGACAAACGACGGCAAGCCGGTGTCGTTCGGCCCCCTCGCAGACGACTTCTGGTACTTCGCTCTGGACTCTGGGTGGGCGAAGTTTGTCCTTGACCCCGACGGCCAACCGAAGATCTATGCGATCGACACCAAGCGGATGAAGCTCTTCAAGGTTGCAGATACGCAGGGAGGCTGGGACCTCATGGGTGACGACTTTGCTCTTGTTCGACCCTTCGCCGGCGCCAAGGGTGAAATCTGGCTGATCAAGCTGCGCTGACTGTGGACTGCCCGCCGACGTTGTCGGAGCGGGCTGACACAGTGGCCGTATGACCACCGCGAGCACCGAGACCGACGCCCTCGACGCGCTGCGTACGCTGACGGGTCGCGCTGACGCGGTGTTCCATGACGGTCAGCTCGAAGCGATTCGTGCTCTCGTGGACGACCACAGCAGGGCCCTTGTCGTTCAGCGCACGGGTTGGGGCAAGTCGGCGGTCTACTTCATCGCGACGCTGCTGCTGCGCCAGCGCGGTGCCGGGCCGACTCTGCTCGTGTCTCCGCTGCTGGCCCTGATGCGCGACCAGGTTGCGGCCGCCGCTCGGGCCGGCGCACGAGCCGTCGCGATCAACTCGTCCAACCCGCACGAGTGGGACGAGACGCTGGCCAAGCTGGCCGCCGATGAGGTCGACGTGCTGCTGGTCTCGCCCGAACGGCTCAACAACCCGCGTTTCCGCGATGAGCAGCTGCCCGATCTGATCGCCCGAATGGGGATGCTGGTAGTTGACGAGGCTCACTGCATCTCCGACTGGGGCCACGACTTCCGGCCCGACTACCGCCGCCTCGCCGAGCTCATCGCGGCGCTGCCTACGGACCTCCCGGTTCTCGCCACCACCGCGACGGCCAACGAGCGAGTCGTTGTCGATGTCGCCGAACAGCTCGGAGCTGCCGGTGAAGTTCTGACGATCCGTGGATCGCTCGCGCGTACGTCCCTGCGGCTCGGCGTGCTCCAGCTGTCCGACTCGCGCGCACGGCTCGGCTGGCTGCTGAGTCATCTGGGCGACATGCCGGGCAGCGGCATCATCTACACGCTCACCGTGTCGGCTGCCGAAGACACGGCCCGCCTCCTACGCGAAGCCGGTCATCAGGTGCGTGCCTACACCGGCCGTACGGACACCGACCAGCGAGAGGAGCTCGAACGACAGCTCAAGGACAACGAGCTCAAGGCGCTGGTCGCCACGAGCGCACTCGGCATGGGGTTCGACAAACCGGACCTCGGCTTCGTGATCCACCTCGGCGCTCCGTCATCGCCAGTCGCCTACTACCAACAGGTCGGCCGTGCTGGCCGCGCCACCGAGAGCGCCGACGTGCTGCTGCTCCCGGGCCGCGAAGACCCCGACATCTGGCACTACTTCGCGACCTCGTCGATGCCCAACGAGGCCCGCGCCGCCGCCGTCATCAACGCGCTCAGCGACTCACCGATCTCCACTCCAGCGCTCGAAGCGCTGGTTGACCTGCGCCGTACGCCGCTGGAGCTGCTGCTGAAGGTTCTCGACGTCGACGGCGCCGTACGCAAGGTCACCGGAGGATGGATCGCGACCGGCCAGCCGTGGAGGTACGACAAAGAACGCTACGAGCGCATCGCCGAGGCGCGCGATGCCGAGCAGAAGTCGATGGTCACCTACGAGACATCGAGCGCATGCCGCATGGAGATGCTGCAAGCTGACCTAGATGACCCGACAGCTGCGCCATGCGGCCGTTGCGACAACTGTTCGGGTGCTTGGTACCCCGCCGCCGTGGACGAGTCAGCTGCACAAGTCGCCGCTTCCTCGCTCGACAAGGTTGGCGTCGAGATCGACCCACGTGCGCTGTGGCCCACCGGCTCCCAGAACGCCAAGGGCAAGATTGCCGAGACTGAGCGAGTCGAACCAGGTCGCGCCGTCGCCCGACTCACCGATCTCGGCTGGGGCGGGACCCTGCGGGAGGTGTTCGCGGCCGGCGCTCCCGACGCGCCCATCACCGATGCCTTGCTGGGCGCCTGCGTTCGCGTGCTCAAGGACTGGGCGTGGGACGAACGACCCGCTGCGGTGGTCAACATCCCGTCGCGGTCCAAGCCACAGCTGGTCGACTCATTCGCGCGGGGTATCGCCCGGATCGGCCAGCTCCAGGACCTCGGTGCCCTCGCTCTGGTCGGCGAAGGACCACGAGGCGAGCCAGGCGGCAACAGCGCCTACCGGCTCGCCGGCGTATGGGGTGCGTTCAACGTCGGTGCCGAGCTCGCTGAACAGATCCAGGCGCTCGAGGGCAAGCCGATCCTGCTGATCGACGACCGAGTCGACAGCCGTTGGACCATGGCGGTCGCTGCGCGCGAGCTGCGCAGCAACGGAGCAGGCCAGGTCCTTCCGTTCGCACTCGCCGTGGTGGCCTGACCCGCGCAGATAGAGTTCGGGCATGCC
Organism: Aeromicrobium sp.; assembly: GCF_036675695.1. Lineage (GTDB taxonomy): Bacteria > Actinomycetota > Actinomycetes > Propionibacteriales > Nocardioidaceae > Aeromicrobium. Next base: position 4,304 of record NZ_JAKFEL010000055.1, on the reverse strand, counting down.
CACCTTGCGTGAAGTAGTCGCCGTCCTCGACGGCTTGTATGACCCGCGTTGGGCCGACGACTGGGACGCCGTTGGCACCGTCACGGGTGACCCCGACGCGAACGTCTCAAAGGTGCTGTTTGCAGTCGACCCGGTCCAGGCGGTCGTCGAAGAAGCCATCGCGTGGGGGGCCGACCTGGTCGTCGTTCACCACCCGCTCTACCTCAAGGGCGTCACCTCCGTCGCAGCCACCAGCCCCAAGGGCCGCGTGATCCACGACCTCATCAAGAACGGCATCGCCCTCCATACCTGCCACACCAATGCCGACAGCCCACCTCTCGGGGTCTCTGAGTCCATGGCGTTCGCCATTGGTCTGACGGACGTCCGGCCGCTCGCCGCAGACCCTGCCGAGCCGATCGACAAATGGGTCGTCTTCGCGCCGACCGCGGACGCCGACAAGGTGGCTGCCGCGATGCATGCAGCTGGCGCTGGGCGGATCGGCGACTACGACTCGGCACAGTTCCAGTCGACCGGCGTCGGATCATTCCGTCCGCTCGATGGCGCCAACCCCGCTGTGGGCTCAGTCGGCACAGTTGAGCAGGTCGCCGAGACCCGGATCGAGATGATCGCCGACCGCCGCCTGCGCGAAACCGTACGAATGGCGATGCTCGAGGCGCATCCGTACGAAGAGGCCGCCTATGACGTTCTGGAGCTGGCTGCACGCAGTTCCGATCGCGGGCACGGACGCATCGGGACCCTTCAGTCGCCGATGACACTCGCCGACTTCGCCCAGCAGGTGACCGAGCGACTGCCGTCGCATCACAGCGCGACCCGGGTGGCCGGCGAACGCACTCGACTCATCACCACCGTGGGGCTCTGTGGCGGGTCTGGCGACTTCCTGCTTCCCGTCGCCGACGCGGCGGGCGCGGACGTGTACGTCACCTCAGACCTCAAGCATCACCCGGTCAGCGAGCACCTGGAGAACCCCGATGCGTGCGCTGTCATCGACGTTCCGCACTGGGCGGCGGAGTCGACCTGGCTCCCTGTGGCGGCCGCGGCGCTGAGCGCGCGAGTCGGGAGCCTCGACGTACGGGTCTCGGAGCTGGTGACCGATCCGTGGACCGCCCACGTGCCGGGTACGGTGTCCCTGTGAAAGCCGATCCCACAGCCCAGGCCGCCCTGCTCGACCTCCAGGCGACGGACTCGACACTCGCCCAGCTCAACCACCGCCGCAAATCCCTCCCGGAGCACGCCAAGATCGAGGAGCTGCAGGCTCGCGTCGCCCAGCTCGATGGCACCCGAATCGAGGCCGCCACCGCTGTGGACGACCTGACCCGCGATCAGCGCAAGGCAGACGCTGAGGTCGAGCTGGTCAAGACCCGCCGCGCCCGCGACGAGGAGCGCCTCGCTTCCGGAGCGATCACCAACCCCAAGGATCTCGCCAGCCTGCAGCACGAGCTGACCGCTCTTGAGCGCCGCATCACCACGCTTGAGGATGAGGAGCTTGAGGTGATGGAGGCGCTCGAAGAGGCGCAGTCCGCACTCGACGCATTTCAGATCGAGTTGTCGAACGTGCAGGCCGAGCTGGATCAGACCATCGCCGCGCGCGACGCGGCGGTAGCCGTACTCGACGAACAGATCGCCGATGCCGAGTCCGAGCGGGCTTTGAGCGCGCTGAGCGTTCCCGAGGATCTCACCAACCTCTACGACAAGGTGCGCGCGCAATACGGCGGCCTGGGTGCTGCAGCCCTTCGTGCCAAGAAGTGTGAAGGCTGTCGGCTCGAGATCAACAGCGCAGACCTGCGCGACCTGGCTGCGCTGCCCGACGACGAGGTGCTGCGCTGCCCCGAGTGCAGTCGCATCCTCATACGTACCGCCGAGTCAGGGCTGTGACAGCTCGCATCATCGTCGAGGCTGATGGCGGGTCGCGGGGCAACCCGGGACCGGCTTCGTACGGAGCCCTGATCCGCGATGCCGACACCGGCGCCGTGATCGCGCAGCGCGGCGAGACGATCGGCGTTGCCACCAACAACGTCGCCGAGTACAGCGGTCTCATCGCTGGGCTCGAGCTCGCACGGAAGCACGCGCCCGACGCTGAAGTCGAAGTACGTATGGACTCCAAGCTCGTCATCGAGCAGATGGCTGGACGTTGGAAGATCAAGCACGCTGACATGAAGCCTCTCGCCGCGAAGGCAAAGACTCTTGCTCCGGAAGGCGTCACGTGGACGTGGATTCCGCGAGAGGAGAACTCGGCGGCAGACGCTTTGGTCAACGCAGCACTCGATGGCGATCAGCCGGCGAAGGAAAAGAATCCACTCGTGGGCTGGCGTAGCGAACTCCATGGCGCACCGGTCACGATCATTCTGTTGCGCCACGGCGTCACGGAGTCGACGGAGCGCAAGCTGTTCTGCGGCAGCGGGGGAGCAGACCCCGGCCTGACGCCGACCGGTGAAGAGCAGGCTGCCCGCGCTGCCAAGTGGATCGCCACCCACGGTGGCGCCGACGCAATCGTCTCGTCGCCGTTGCAACGCACCCGTGAGACCGCGGGCTTCGTCTCCCGCGAGCTGGGGCTGGACGTTGAGCTTGAAGCTGGCCTCGCAGAGGCGGCATTCGGCGAATGGGACGGCTTCAGCTTCCCTGAGGTGATGGAGCATTGGCCGGAGGAGCTCGATCGGTGGCTCGGCTCGACTGCGGTCTCGCCACCGGGCGGCGAGCCATTTGACTCGGTGTACGAGCGGGTCGCCGCTGCTCGCGACCGGCTCCTCGAGACATACCCGGGCAAGACGGTGGTCGCGGTCAGCCACGTGACGCCGATCAAGATGATGGTGCGGCTCGCGCTGGATGCGCCGATGCCGGTGATCTACAAGATGGAGCTCGCGCCGGCGTCCATCACGACGATCAGCTGGTGGCCGGACGGCACACCTTCGCTGCGCAACTTCTCCGTCGTCCCCGACTAGATCTCGGCTACGACCACGTCGAGGCGTTGCCCCTGACGCTCGACTGTCCAGCCGAGCTCACCCAGCAGATCTTGCAACTCATCGACCGAAGCCGGATCCGCTCCAGATTTGAGCAGCGCTCGTACGATGCGCCCCTTGGTCGCCTTGTTGAAGTGGCTGACGACCTTGCGTACGCCTTGGTGCTCGTGGAGCACCCGCATCGTCACAGTGCGATCGGCCAGGTCAGCCGTCGGCTTGCCCAACGCGGCGTACATCCCGGATCGCAGGTCGATCATCAGTCCGTCCCCAGCGGCCTCGTTCAAGACACGGGGGAGTGGGGTGCGCCAGCGGCTCGCGACCGTGCCGAGTCGTGGCAATGATCCGTCGCCTGACAGCCGATACGCAGGGATGTGGTCGCTCGGTCGAACGAGACCGAACAAGGCGCTCGCGATCGCCAGCGACTCGTCGGCGCGTGCGCGCGACGCCGGATCGAGGGTCGGCAGGTCGAGCATCGAATAGAGGACGCCCGTGTAGATCTCGTCCGCGCGTGCCGTGGGCTCCTTGTCGAGACCTGCGTTGATCTCGATCGCCTCGGCTTGTGTCGGCCCCAGGCCGAGCGCCTGCATGGCGCGCTTGGGGTTGCCTGAGCACATCTTGATCAGCGTGCGGAGGAGCTGGGCTCGTACGGGCGTGAGGGTCGGGAAAGACAGCGACTCGAGCTCGAGGGGCGTACCTGCGGCGGGGCGGGTCTTGCCCTCAGAAGGCGGGAGCAGAATCAGCACCGGATGAACCTAGCCGATGAGCATCCAGACTCCGACAGCGGCGAACAGACCAGCCGACACGATGTGGACGGTACGGATGGGGAGGACTTGCAGCAGTGCGCGCCCTGCCCACACAGCAAGCACGATCGAGATCAGCATGCCGATCGTGCTGCCGATCCAGATCTGCCACCAGTGGTACTGCGTCGACAACGTCATCGTCGCGAGCATCGTCTTGTCGCCGAGCTCAGCCAGTACGAATGCCACGCCCACGACAACCACGGCGGCACCGCCCTTGGCCCGCTCGACTGGAGGTTCATCGCCCTGCAGGTTGCGCAGGGTCCAGAGGGCAAACAGGAGGAACAGGACGCCCGCTGCGATGCGTACGCCCCGCTCAGGCAGGTTGTCGCCGATGACATTGCCGACTGCAGCGGATACGAAGTTGATCAGTGCGCAGGCGATGCCCGCGCCGAGGATCACGGTGCGCGACCGGAAGCGGGTGGCAAAGGTCATCGACATGAGCTGGCTCTTGTCACCGAGCTCGGCGATGAACACCAACCCGGCGCTCAACAGGACCGCGTACACGACAAAGGCTCCTCGTCCGCCTGGACGAAGAGCCTGGGTACGAGTC
>NZ_JAKFEL010000054.1:0-18041 GCF_036675695.1 Aeromicrobium sp. | reverse complement strand
GGTGGCTGACGCGCTCACCCTCGGGCGTCAGGAGCTGAACGATCGGGAAGTCTCCCGCTGGATCGTCAGCCATGTAGGTGTCTGGCGTGGTCAAGCTCATGCGTCTCCCTCAATCACGCGGCCGCGGGGTCTCCGCGCCGAGATGTCGAAGCGGTGGAATCGTCGGGTCACAGGGGTATTGAGACTTGTGACGATCTCACGAGCGTGACCGGCATCACGCTTGCGGCGATCGTATCCTGCGGTCGGTTGACCGACCAAACAGCGCAGGTGAGCGGGTCGTGGTGCATCCCAGACAGGCCCGGCAAGGGCGTGTTGAAGGACCTGACAAGTCATGTTGTGCTCCTAGGTGTGCTCCCACCTGTGCATGACTCTAGCCACAAATCGCGCCTACCGTTGGGTAGTTACGTTGCGGCGATTTGTCCTCTGACCTGCAGGTTAACCGACGTTCACCACTGATGTGCCGGGTACGGCGACGGTCAGGCGCCCACTCGCATCGGCCGTCAGACTGCTCGTCGAGGTCTTCGCACCTTGCTTGATCGTCACGGTGTGAGCCGAGCCGGGCTCGTACGACGGAGGCGTGACAACGGTCGCCGCGTCTGCCCCGGTGAAGGAGAAACCGGCACTCGAGGCGTTCTTGAGGGTCGTGAGCTTTTCAGTCGCGCTGCGGTGGACGGCAACGCCCCAGTTCCATTGGTTGTACGCCTTGGCCGTTGACGAGTAGCTGATCGCCGTCGGCGTCGACGGATTGGCGAAGCGATCCATCAGGATCGGCAGGTACTCGCGCAGGTCCTGGGCCCAATAGGGAAACGAATGGGTGCCGAAGACGTAGTTGTCGATGCGCCGTGGGATGCCGGCGTTCTTGAGGCTCGACGCGAATGCCAGCGTCGAGAAGTGCGTCAAGCCTTCAATGACATTGCCGGCTCCACCGCCATAGGAGTTCTCAAAGGAGTCGAGCTCACCCGGGATGCCGGTCGCTGTCCAGAGGCTGACATCCATGCCGCGGAAGTTCTCCACCAGCGTGCCTGGATCGTGTCCCTGCCAGTGGGCAGCGTTGACGATCGGATCGCCGAGGATCGTGAAGGGCGGATTGCCGTTGAGTCCGACCGTGATGGCCTCGATGATGAAGCTGGCGCCTGCGCGTACGACGAAGTTCCTGAAGATCTCGGGCGCGCCGGAAAACGTGGCCACCGAGGTGAACATGTCCGGGTGCAGCGCAGCTCCGTGTGCGGCGCCATAGCCGCCTTGGGAAAGTCCGGCGATGGCTCGGTGGTCCCGGTCGGCGATGGTCGGGAAGTTGTCGTCGATCCACGGGATCACCTGGTCGTACTCGAAGGTCTCCCATTTCGAGCCGCCGCGCTTGCCACCATTCCACTCGTCGTTGAAGAACCCTCCGCCGTCACCGTCGTATCCCGCTTCGGGCAGCACGAGGATGAGGTCCTTGCCAGCGGTGGTCTGGAGTGCGTCGCCGCCGCCGATCCAATCAGAGGGTCGGCCCGAGGTGCCGTGATAGAGGTACAGCACCGGGTAGCGGGTGCCCGGGTCGTAGTCGGACGGCAGCACGACGCGGATACGGACGGGCTTGAGCAGGGCAGCGGTCGAGACCGTGTACTCGGTCTGACGGGAGTCGATCACATTCGTCGCGACAACCGTCAGACCATGGCCGTTGGCAGGGGACGGATCCGCCGAGGCTGGGGCGGCGGGCGCGATGAGAGCTGCAGTCAGCAGAACAGCAGCGATGAAGCGACGGGACATTGGAGCTCCTCGGTGTCCCAGCCACCGTAGCCCTATCTCGTACGTACGTACAGGTTTTCTCTACGGCTATTTGGCACGCCACTTGGCGGCGAGGGCAATGAACTCGGCGTTGACTGCCGGATCACCCACGCTGATACGCACGCCGTCACCCGCGAACGGACGCACCGACACCGGGTCGCAGGCAGCGGCGAACTCCATCGCGTCCTCGCCGAGCGCAAGCCACACGAAGTTGCCCTGCGCCTCGGGCACATCCCAACCCTGTTCACGAAGCGCAACCAGCATGACCTCGCGCTCCTTGACGATCGTCTCGACCCGAGCGCTCAGCTCGGCCTCGGAGTCGAGTGATGCAACGGCAGCTGCCTGGGCGAGGTCGGTGACGCTGAACGGGGCTGTCGCCTTGCGGATCGACTCGGCGACCGCTGGCTGCGCGATCGCATAGCCAACTCGCAGGCCGGCCAGCCCGTACGCCTTGGAGAACGTACGGAGGACCACGACGTTGTCGTGTTCAGCGAGCAGCGCCAGACCGTCGGCGGCTTCGGGATCGCGGACGAACTCCACGTATGCCTCGTCGACCACCACGATGACGCCAGCCGGAACCTTGGCCAGGAAGGCCTCGAGGTCGGCGTGCTTGACGATCGGGCCCGTCGGGTTGTTGGGCGTGCACACCAGCACGACCCGAGTGCGATCGGTGATCGCCGCTGCCATGGCGTCGAGGTCATGGGTCGCGTCGTGGCGCAGAGGCACTCGTACGGTCGTGGCTCCGGTCAGGTCAGCCGCGATCGGATAGGCCTCGAACGAGCGCCAGGCGTAGATGATCTCGTCGCCGGCTTCACAGTGCGCGTTGAGGAGAGCGAACAGCACGGCGACTGAGCCCGTACCCGCCGCGAAGTGGTCGGGTGAGAGCTTGAACTTGGCGCCCAGCGCGTCGTACAACACTGTCATCCCGGCATCGGGGTAGCGGTTGATCCGGCCCAGCTGGTTGCCGGCCCGCTCCATGACACCCGGCAAAGGCCCGTACGGGTTCTCGTTGCTCGACAGCTTGTAGTTCTCGTCCGCAGCGGACTTCCCCGGCTTGTAGACAGGGATGCCGTCAAGCGCTCGGCGTGCACTGGGACTGCTCATGCAGCGACCATATCCCCGGGTTGGGCTGACACAATCGGGGCGTGACAGCCCGCAACCCCCGACTCGGCATCGTGCTGGTCCTGATCGGGGCCGTGCTGTTCGGCCTGAACGGCGGAGTCTCGCGCGTTGCGATGGCCACTCCCCTGACGCCCGAGCTGTTCACGACACTACGCATCACCGGCGCGACCCTGGTGTTCGTCCTGTACGCCGCGCTGTTCCGCCGGTCCGCGTTGAAGCGGCCGACCGGAACGTCGTTCCTGCTCATCATCGGGCTCGGATTGGTCGGCGTGGTCGCCCTGCAGCTGACGTACAACGTGGCGATCACCCGACTGCCGCTCGGCATCGCGCTGCTGATCGAGTACCTCGCTCCGGTGCTGGTCGTGCTGTGGGTGCGCTTCGTCCGTCACGAGGAGGTGCGCCCACGCATGTGGCTCGCCGTGTCTCTCGCGCTGGTTGGGCTCGCGGTCGTCAGCCGCGTCTGGAACGGGCTCACCTTCGACGGTCTCGGCGTCGTGATGGCGCTGCTGGCGGCGGTGAGCTTCGCGGCGTACTTCCTAATCGCCGAGCACAATGTCGGCGTCGATGACCCGCTCCGCGTCATCCTCTGGGCCTTTGTAGTGGCGACCGTGGTGATGAACCTGATCGAACCGATCTGGGAGTCGCCCGGCCTTGGCGGGAGCACCAGCATGCTCGGCCGCCTCGAGGATCTGTCGGCCGCACCGTGGCTGGTGGTTGCGTGGGTCGTCGTGTTCGGCACCGTCGCACCGTTCTTCCTGCAGATGGTTGCACTCCGCCAGATACCGGCCACGATCGTCACCGTCATCGCGATGCTCGAGCCGGTCATCGCGAACGTCCTCGGGTGGGCGTGGTTCCGTGAATCGCTCACGCCAGTGCAGGTGCTCGGCGCTCTCGCCGTCCTCGGCGGCATCGTCCTGGCGCAAACCTCGCGTACGACGGCTCCTGCGGCGCTGCCGCCGCAATAAGCCGCCGGCGACGCCCGGAGTGCAACAATCGGGCCATGCCCAAGCTTCTGACAACCTGGATCCTCAGCTCAGCCTCCTTGGCGATCGCCGCCCAGCTCCTCGGCGACCACATGGACATCGGTGACTCCGGCGACAGCACGACCGCCCGCGTCATCTCGATCGCGATCGTCGGTGCCATCTTCGCGGTGATCAACACCTACGTCGCGCCGGTCATCAAGACGCTGTCGCTGCCGTTCATCATCATCTCGCTCGGTCTGGCGCTGCTCGTGATCAACGCGCTGCTGCTGCTCCTCACGGACTGGATCACCGGAAAGTTCGACGTGCCGTTCTTCGTCGATGGCTTCTGGTGGGCCGTGCTCGGTGCAGTCGTGATCTCGCTGGTCAACACGGTGCTCGGGGCGTTCACCAACAAGAAGTGAGCACTCCACCTACCGAGAACCATGGCTACCGCATCGCGCTGGTGTGCCTCGGCAACATCTGTCGCTCGCCGATGGCGCACGTCGTGCTTGAGGACCGGCTCGCCAAGGCTGGGCTCGACGACCGAGTCGAGGTCGTCTCGTCCGGTACGGGTGGGTGGCACGAGGGTGAGGCGATGGACTCCCGGGCTGCCGACGTACTGCGATCGGCTGGCTACGACCCGAGCCGGCACGTCGCGCGTACGTTCAACACCGACTGGTTCGCCGAGAACGACCTGCTGCTCGCGATGGACCTCAGCAACCAAGCTGACATGAGCGACCAGGCTCCGACAGTCGCCGAACAGGCCCGGGTACGCATGTTTCGGGAGTTCGATCCCGAGGCCAGTGAGGGTGACATCGAGGTGCCTGACCCTTGGTATGGCGGCGCTTCAGGATTCGCCGCAGTACTCGCAATGATCGAGCGGACCACCGACCAGCTGGTCGAGCAACTGCCGGACCTATTGGAGTCCTGACCTCTCCAACTAACAAACGTGACACCAATACACGCGGTAACGTCACCGACATGGCACGAATGACAGGAACCGCCGCACGGGCGGAGTCTCTTCTTGGTCAGGGTGTCGTATCCACCACCTCGGTCGCTGGCGGCGACATCTGCACGTCCACGCGACTGCGCCTCACCGACGGCCACAACGCCATCATCAAGACGCGACCCCAGGCCCCCGTCGACATGTTCGTACGCGAGGCCGAAGGACTGCGCTGGCTGGCCGAGGCCGGAGGCGCCCACGTGCCCGAGGTTCTGGCCGTAGCCGAAGACTGCCTGATCCTGGCGTGGGTGGAGCAGGGCAAACCCACAGCTGACGCCGCCGAACGTTTCGGCCGCGACCTCGCCGCAACGCATGCTGCCGGCGCGTCGACGTTCGGCGCCGAGAAGGACGGATTCATCGGCCTCGCACCCCTGCCCAACCGCCCGCTACCCACCTGGCCCGAGTTCTTCGCCTCACGACGCGTCATGCCGTACGTACGCGCCGCGGTCGATCGTCAGGCCCTCACGATGCCGGAAGCCGAGACGATCGAAGCCGCGATGCGTCGCATCCACGAGTTCGCAGGTGACGCAGAACCGCCTTCGCGCATCCACGGCGACCTCTGGTCCGGCAACATCGTCTGGGGAGCTGACGGCAACATCTGGCTGATCGACGCGGCCGCTCACGGTGGTCACCGCGAGACCGATCTCGCGATGCTCGCCCTGTTCGGCGCTCCACATCTCCAGCGGATGATCGACTCGTACGACGAAGCAGCGCCGCTCGCCGACGGCTGGCGCGAACGCCTCCCCCTGCACCAGCTCCACCCGCTGCTCGTGCACGCGGTCATGTTCGGCGGCACCTACGGTGCCCGAGCCGCCTCCGCAGCGCAGTCCCTTCTTGACGGCAGTGCCGGCGACTAACTCAGCAACTCCTCAGACACACGGGGCACACTGATATCCATGCGAATTCTTGTCGTTGACGATGACCGCGCCGTGCGCGACTCGCTGCGGCGATCCCTGGAGTTCAACGGCTACACCGTGGACCTCGCATCGGACGGTGCGGAGGCACTCGCGCGGGTGCCCCAGATCAATCCCGACGCGATCATCATGGACGTGATGATGCCGCGGCTCGACGGCCTCGAGGCAACGCGCGCATTGCGCGGCGCCGGCAATGACGTACCGATTCTCGTACTGACAGCTCGCGATGCCGTCTCCGATCGCGTCGACGGCTTGGACGCGGGCGCCGACGACTACCTCACCAAGCCGTTCGCCCTTGAGGAGCTGCTCGCCCGCGTACGTTCGCTGCTGCGTCGATCAAGCCGTGCAGCTGCAGTCGAGCCTGACGAGGCGCCGCTGGTGTTCGCCGACCTGTCACTCGATCCGGTCACGCGCGACGTGACCCGCGGTGATCGCGCACTGTCACTCACCCGCACCGAGTTTGCCCTGCTCGAACTGTTCCTCCAGCGCCCCAAGCGAGTGCTCGAACGGTCGTTCATCCTCGAGGAGGTGTGGGGCTTCGACTTCCCCACCACCGCCAACTCCCTTGAGGTCTATGTCGGCTACGTACGTCGCAAGCTCGAGGCCGAGGGCGAGTCGCGACTGCTCCACACCGTGCGTGGCGTCGGATACGTCCTGCGCGAGACCCCACCGTGATCGAGCTGTTTCGCCGACTGGTCCGCCCGCTCACGTCACGCATCTCGTTGGCGCTGCGCGTCGCGATCCTGACCACGCTCTCAGTCGCGCTGACCCTCGGTGCCCTCAGTGCCATCGTGTACGTGACCGTGGCCTCCGAGTTCAAGAGCTCGCTCGATGACTCGATGTTCCGGCGCGCCAACGATGCGGTCGCCGCCAACTACGTGCCGACGGAGAAGAACGACGCCGAGGATGCGCTGACCGGCGTCAAGGCGTTCGTCGTACGAGGTGGCGAGCTGTTCGCACCAGCCTCGGCCGACCGCGACTTCCCGTTCGACCATCACGAGGTTGCCGTCTCGATCGGCACCGAGAAGCGGTCGATGCGCACCCTCACGTACAACGGCGTCTCCTATCGAGTCGTGGCTGTCAGCGCGAGCCCGGGCGTGGCACTCGTACTGGCCCAGCCAATGGAGTCGATCGAGCGGGCACTCGACCGGCTCAAGGTGATCCTGCTGTTGAGCAGTGCCGCCGGAGTCGCGCTCGCCGGTATCGCTGGATGGGCGGTCGCCGCCAATGGTCTGCGTCCCGTCCGTCGACTCACCGCTGCGACTGAGCGCGTTGCCCGCACTCAGGAACTTCGCCCAATCGAGGTGAGTGGCAGCGATGAGCTGGCCCGACTCACGACCTCGTTCAACTCGATGCTCCAGGCTCTCGATGCCTCCCAGCACCGGCAGCGCCAGCTCGTCGCGGACGCCGGCCACGAGCTTCGGACCCCGCTGACCAGCCTGCGTACCAACATCGAGCTGATCGGCCAGGCCGCAGACAACGACGAGAGGTCGCTGTCGACCGAAGAGCGCCAGGAGATCATGGGCGACGTACGTTCGCAGCTCGAGGAGATGACGACTCTGGTCGGCGACCTGGTCGAGCTCGCCCGCGACGAACCGATGCGCCGCGACCCCGAGCCACTCGACTTCGCCGATGTGGTGACCCAGTCGGTCGACCGCGTACGTCTGCGCGCCCCTGCCGTGACCTTCGACGTCGAGCTCGAGCCATGGCTGGTCTTCGGCGAGTCCCAGCTGCTCGAGCGCGCTGTGACCAACCTCCTCGACAATGCCGCCAAATGGAGCCCGGACGGCAGTACCGTGCGCGTCCGTCTCGCCGAGGGCATCCTGACGGTTGCCGATCAGGGCCCCGGCATCGACGCCGCCGACCTGCCGCACGTCTTTGACCGGTTCTACCGATCGAGCGAAGCGCGTACGTTGCCCGGCTCAGGTCTGGGTCTCTCCATCGTGCGACGGGCCGCCGATCGCCATGGCGGGACCGTCGAAGCGGCCTCGGGCGAGGGTGGCGGGACGCTTTTCACGCTCACCCTGCCCGGTTCTGACGACGACTAGCCGGCAATTCTTTCCGCGCTCACACACCGCCCTCAGCGCGGTTTCAGAAATAGGCGAGAATCTTTGTCTATGAGTGAAACGCAGGATCCCTTCGCCGACCGTCCGTACGTCCCGCCGACCTCGCGCGACCTCGACGAACAGGCCCCCGCAGAAGCCACGACCGAGATCCCGGTCGCCGCCGAAGAGGTTGAGGCGCCGGGCGAAGCCACACCAACCGAAGTAGCTCCAGCCGAAGACTGGTCGCCGCTGCGCGACGACGTCGACATCGAGCCGGCCCTCGAGCCAGCCCTGGTGGCTGCCAACGAGACGCCTGCGGCAGAGGTCCCCGCCGAAGAGCCTCCCGCTTACACCCACCGCTACTCCGCCGAGCCCGCGCTCGCCGCAGCGACCATGCAGGCACCCGTCGAGGCGCCCTTCGACAGGCCGGCGCCCACCACGACGTTCCCAGCGGCGCCCGCCTTTGACGGAGGCGACCCGTTCCCTCCGGCTCGCACCACCGGTGACGAGCCGCCCAAGCGCCGCGGCCGCAAGGTTGTCAGCGTCGTGGCCATCGCGGCTCTCGCTGCGGGCGCAGGCTTCGGCGGCGCGTACGCCTATGACGAGCTCGTCGACAACAACAACGACGGCACCACCACGGTCAGCTCGCTCGACACCGGCAACACCAGCAACACCAGCGGGCCCGCAGGCGCGGTCGAGAAGGTCGCGTCTAAGGTGCTGCCCTCAGTCGTGCAGATCAACGTCAAGGGCAAGGACGACGCCGGTTCAGGCACCGGCATCATCATCAGCTCCGACGGCGAGATCCTCACCAACAACCACGTTGTCGAGGTCGCTGGCGATGGCGGAACGCTGACTGTCGCGTTCAACGACGGCACCAACGCCAAGGCAACGATCGTCGGCACCGATCCACTCACTGACCTCGCCGTGATCAAGGCTTCCGGCAAGTCCGGCCTGACGCCGGCGACGCTTGGCAGCTCGGGCGACCTCAGGGTCGGCCAGGAAGTCGTTGCGATCGGTTCACCGTTCGGCCTCGAGAGCACCGTGACCAGCGGCATCATCTCGGCGCTCAACCGTCCAGTCACCTCCAACTCCGCCACCGCGACGAGCCAGGGCACCACGTTCCCCGCCGTGCAGACCGACGCAGCGATCAACCCGGGCAACTCCGGTGGTCCGCTCGTCGACCTCAACGGCAACGTCGTGGCGATCAACTCCGCGATCCGCTCCGGTGCGTCCGCCGGAGACGCAGGTTCGATCGGCCTCGGCTTCGCCATTCCGATCGACCTGGCCAAGAACGTCTCCAAACAGCTGCTCGACGGCAAGAAGGTTGAGCACGCTCGCATCGGCGTCAAGGTCGGACAGGCAGTCTCATCCGACGACATCACCGGCATCGGCGCACTCGTCTCCGAGGTCACCAAGGGTGGCGCTGGCGACAAGGCCGGCCTCAAGAAGGACGACATCATCACCGCAGTCAACGGACACGCAGTGGCGAGCAATGAAGCGCTGGTCGCGTCCGTACGTGGCTACCAGCCGGGCGAGACGATCAAGGTCACCTTCCAGCGCGACGGCAAGACCCAGACGGTCAATGTCACGCTCGACTCCGACGGCGGCAACCTCGAGTGATCTATCGCAAAACGGCCGACCTCTCGAGGTCGGCCGTTTTGCGTTGCAGGATGGCCGATTATCGCTCGTGCCTGTCGGTGCCGGTCACTAGCGTGAGTACGTGAAGAATCGCGATCTCTCCCTCCCGGCGCTGCTGGTCACCGTCTTCCTCTGGGCGTCCGCATTCGTCGGCATTCGCGCCATCGCCGACGTGTTCTCCCCCGGCTCGCTGACCCTCGGACGCCTCCTCGCCGCCTCCATCGCACTCACCGCCATCGCCTGGCCGAAGCGCGAGCGCTTGCCCAGGGGCAGGTCGCTGCAGCTCATCATCATGTACGGCGTTGTGTGGTTCGGTGCCTACAACATCGCCCTCAATGCCGCCGAGCAAGACCTCGACGCCGGCACCACAGCGCTGATCGTCAACATCGGTCCGATCCTGATCGCACTGATCGCCGGGTTCATCTTCAAGGAGGGTTTCCCCAGACCCCTCATCATCGGCATGGCGGTGGCGTTCGCGGGAGTAGCACTGATCGCGATCAGCACGCGCAACTCGTCCGTCGAGACCGCGAGCACGGTCGGTGTCGTGCTGTGCCTCGTCGCCGCCGTTTGCTACGCGATCGGCACGCTGGGCCAGAAGGTCGCGCTTCGCGACACATCACCCGTCATGTCGGTGTGGCTCGCGTGCCTGGTCGGCACCGTGGTCTGCCTCCCGTTTGCACCTCAGTTGATCGACGAGCTCGGCGAGGCGTCCACCGGAGACATCGCCTGGCTGCTGTTCCTCGGCATCTTCCCGACCGCCATCGGCTTCAGTACGTGGGCCTACGCACTCAAGCGGCTCACGGCCGGGCAGGTTGCGTCGACGACCTACCTCGTTCCCGCCGTGGCAACGTTGATCTCCTGGGCCTACCTCGGCGAGATCCCGACGGCCCTTGCCTTCATCGGCGGCGGCCTGTGCCTGCTGGGTGTCACGATCACCCGTCTCAAGCGCCGCACCGAGGTAGTCGTCGAACCCGCGCCTACGTCAGGGCAAGCCTGACGGCAGCCTGTACGTGGAGTGCCGTCGTCGGAAACACCGGCAGCTCGACGTGTGATTGGTCGATCAACAGCTCGATCTCGGTGCAGCCGAGGATGACACCTTCGGCCCCATCCGCCCGCAGCCGCTGGATTGCTTCGAGGTAGAACGCCCGCGACTCATCGCGTACGACGCCCAGGCACAGCTCGTCGTAGATGATCTCGCTGACGCGCTTGCGGTCCTCGGGTCCGGGCAGCACGACGTCCAGGCCGTGTCCGGAGAGTCGGTCGACATAGAAGTCCTGCTCCATCGTGAAGATGGTGCCGAGCAGCCCGACCTTGGTGATCCCTGCCGCCTTGACGGCTTCAGCGGTGGTGTCACCGAGGTGGATGAACGGTACGGAGACAGCGGCCTCGATGGGCGCCGCCACTTTGTGCATCGTGTTGGTGCACAGCACGATCAACTCCGCGCCGGCTCGCTGCAGACGTTCTGCTGCGTCGGCCAGGAGCGCGCCGGCGTCATCCCATCGGCCTTCGACCTGCATCGCCTCGATCTCGGCGAAGTCGACCGAGTGCATCAGGATCTTCGCCGAGTGCAGGCCACCGAGCTGATCGCGTACGAGCTCGTTGGCCAGTCGGTAGTACTCGGCGGTGCTCTCCCAGCTCATGCCGCCGAGCAGGCCGATCGTCTTCATCCGATGAGGTCGGTGACCAGGTCCCGCAGGATGCCGAAGCCGTTCTGCGTCAGGATCGACTCGGCATGGAATTGCACGCCGCGATAGTGCGGGCCGGCGAGCAGGTGGATGTCACCTGTCTCGGGATCGGTCTCCACTGTGACGCCCTCGGGCAACCCACCGGACGGCACGCGCGCGACAAACGTGTTGTAGAAGCCGACGACCTCCGGGCGCTCGAGCACCTGCAACTTGCTTTGCGTGCCCTGGAAGACGATGTCCTTGAACGCGAGGTCGAGCCCGAGCTGGTGGCTCAGCGCCTGGTGACCAAGGCACACGGCGAGGAACGGCCGCCCCGTCTCGAGTAGCCCGGCGACAACCCCGTGCAACACCGACATCTTGGGATCGTTGAGCTCGCGCGGGTCACCGGGTCCCGGGCCCACGACGACGAGGTCGTAGCCGTCGAGATCGCCATCGGCGTACACATCGTGGCGAACGATGTCGGTCGTCATACCCAGCACGCCGAACACGTGCGACAGCATGTTGACGAAGTCATCCTCGCCATCGACGATCACGACTCGCTTGCCCACCAGCGAGGGAACCGGTGCGGCGCCGGACTGGTCGGTGAGCCAGAACTGACTGAGTCGCTGGTTGCGTGATCCGAGCGCGATGATCACGTCGTCCTCGCGAGTGAACGCGTCGAAGCCCTCGACGGGTTCGGGTGCGGCGCCGACGAGACCGAAGGCGCTGAGAATGCCCGAGGCCTTGGCCCACGTCTCCTTGGTCTCGTACATCGGATCGGAGTCGCGTACGAGGGTCGCACCGGCGGTGACCTTGAGATTGCCCTCGAGGTCGACGTCTGCCGTACGGATCAGGATCGGCGCATCGGCGCGTGGCATGCCATCGGCGTCGCGGCCAATCAGGGCGGCGACAGCCGCGTAGTAGCCGCGGCCCTCGGCCTCGTACTGCTTGATCAGTCGACAGGCGTTCTCGACCGGGCTACCGGTGACGGTCGCTGCGAACATCGAGTCGCGCAACACCTCGTTGACCGTGCGGTGGGTGCGGCCGGCGAGGAGGTATTCGGTGTGCACGAGGTGCGTCATCGGCTTGAGGTACGGCCCCAGCACAAGTCCACCCTCATGGCAGATGTCGCACATCATCTTGAGCTCTTCGTCGACCACCATGAAGAGCTCGTAGATCTCCTTCTCGTCCTTCAGGAACGAGAGGAGCTCGCGCTTCTTGTCGGCGTGCGTCTCGAGCCCGCGCATTCGAAAGGTGCCACTGATGGGGTTCATCCGGACCTGGCCGGCCTCGACGCTGACATGGCGCTCGGGACTGGCACCGATCAGGTAGCGATCGCCGGTGAAGATCAGGAAGGTCCAGAACGCACCGCGCTCGCGCTCGAGCAGGCGGCGGAACACCGTGAGTGCCCGCTCGTGACCCCAGTCGGAGACCTGGGCGCGGAAGTGACGGCCGATCACGAGGTTGGCACCTTCGCCCTGGCCGATCTCGTCATCGATGATCTGGCGTACGACGGCGGCGTAGGCGTCATCGCTGGTTTCGAACCCGCCGCGATCTGCGAACTCGATCGGCAGATCTGGCAGCGACGGCAGCAGCTCGGCTATCGGCACCTCGGCCGAGAAGTCGACGGCAATCGACGTCAGCGGCGTGCCGTCCTGGTGCGCCTCGAAGCCGCGCTCGCGCACCTGCGCGTACGGCACCAGCACCAAGTGGTCCCAGCCTTCACCCGAGCCCGGAACTGCCGGGATGTCAGCGAGCGAGTCGAGATCCGTACGCGTTCCGCCGACGAGCGTGACGGTGTCGGCGTCGCGCACCCGGATGAGTGCGAACGCCGGCTGCGCGAGGAGATCGTCGAGGGCGGTCATAGGAGCACGATCCTATCGGCGAGAGTTGAAGGGCTGGTGCCATGCTGGGCGGCATGGACATCGACGTCGATCTGATCAGGCGCGATCTGGCCCAGCTCGTGAACATCCCGAGCGTCGGCGGCTCGGACGCCGAGATCGCTGCACAGCGCTGGTGCGCGGCGACGTTGACCGGTCTCGGCCTCCAAGTCGACCAGTGGAAGCTCGACCTCGCCGACCTGCGCGCCGATCCTGACTACCCCGGCGAAGAGGTCGAGCGCGAGGAAGCCTGGGGTGTGGTCGGAGTCTCCGGATCCGGCACGCCCGCACTGATTCTCAACGGGCACGTCGACGTCGTACCTCCCGGCGAAGCCGAGTCGTGGACGAACGGTGATCCGTGGCTGATCCGTGAAGACGCGGGTCGTTGGTACGGACGCGGCGTGTGCGACATGAAGGGCGGCGTGATTGCGATCATCGCCGCCGCTCGAGCCGTCAGCGAGCTGACGCTCGCGAAGCCCTACGCCGTCCACACCGTGATCGGCGAGGAGGACGGCGGGCTCGGTACGTTCGCAACTCTGCGTCGCGGTCACACCGGTGAGGCATGTGTCATCGCCGAGCCGACCGACAAACAGATCGTGTCCGCCAATGCCGGCTCGCTGACGTTCAGGATCGAGGTGCAGGGCCGGTCGACCCACGGCTCAATGCGGGCTGCCGGGCGCAGCGCGATCGACGCGTTCGAGGTGCTCAACCGTGCGCTCCGGGAGCTTGAGACCGTACGCAATGCGACACCGCCGGCACCGTTCGGCCAGCTGCCCTGGCCCATCAGCGTCGGCATCCTGCACGCCGGCGACTGGGCCAGCACGGTTCCCGATCAGCTGGTGGCCGAGGGCCGGTACGGCGTGATGCCGGGTGAGTCTTTCGAGGACGCCAAACGTGCCTTCGAGCAAGCGATCGCAGCCGTCAAGGACGAGTGGCTCGTCGACAACCCACCGACTGTCACCTGGCCCGGTGGGCACTTCGCCGCCGGAACGCTCCCCAACGAGCATCCGTTCGGCGCAGACGTCGCCGCAGCCGTCACCGCCAGCGGAGCACCGACTCCTCAGCTCGTCGGCGCGCCGTACGGATCTGATCTTCGTCAGTACGCAGCGGCAGGCATACCGACGCTGCAGTACGGACCCGGCGCCATCATCGATGCGCATGCGATCGACGAGAACGTGCTGATCGACGAGGTCGTGGCGTGTGCCCGTGCATACGCCACGCTGATCGTCGCCCGCTGCCGCTAGTGCGGCATCCGGCGAAATGCGCCGGTCGCCCACATGCTCCACACCACGAGAACTGCCGGGATGGAAAGCACACCAAGAGCAACGGCGACCTCGAACGTGCCAAATCCGTTCATATTCCAGAATGTAGCGCGACCGAGGGTCATTCCTGGGTATCGCGGGGCGATGCCTCGATGGGTGCGTAGTCGGCGACCTCGATGCGGCCTCCTGAGTCGAACGTCACCGGCTGCAGGCCGACCGGCACCCCGTCGCTGAACGTGACGATCGTGACCTGGGCCGTGCGTCGCAGCTTGCTGCCCAAGGCGAAGGCGTACACCGCGCCTCCGGTCGTCCCAGTGGACAATGTGACGGTCGATCGACCGTTGACACCGTCGATCGTGGTCGGCCCGACCTGACGGTGCAAGTGACCCGAGAGCACCAGATCGGCGCAGCCCGACTGCGCGGCCTGCTTGGCCGAGGCTGGACTGTGCACGGCGATGACGTTGACGTTGCCGTCCTCGCACGCAGCCCGCGTCAGCTCCGCGTCCTGCGACCGGATCGCGGCGATGTTGTCCGACTCGTCGCCGCTGTAGCCTGCCGTCAGTCCCGAGCTTCGCGGATCGCTGCTGCCGAGGAACCGCACCCCGTTGACGGTGACCGGTTTGCCGTCGAGGACGGTGAAACCCTTGTCCTTCATCTGCTTGCTGATGGTCGGCCCAGTGTCGTGGTTGCCGGCGACCGAGACGATCTCGAAGCCGTCGAACTCGCGAGCCAGCGAGTTGAGGCTGAACGTCTCCCAGCTCTGACCGCTCGAGGTGTCGTCACCGAGGTCGATCAGCATCGACGACTGAGCCTGCTCAGCGATGGCCCGAGCGACCGGGTCCATGCCGATGTTGTCGTGACGGTCAGTCACGACCAGCGCTGTGGTCTCGCCTTCGAGCGGCGTACGGACGATCACCGATCTGGCATCCTCGGCGAGCTTGCCGTAGAACGAGACCGATTTCCGATATGTCGACAAAGCGCCTTCCACGATCGCCTTGCTGCCACTGGTGGAGGCACCCTCGGCGATCTCCACGTGGTCGAGCACCGGGTCTGCCGGCAGAAGTGGGAACGCTTTTCCGATCGGCACCCAGGCAGCATCCTCGGACCTGGGTCGCTCGGGCGTTGCTACGAGTGCAAGAGCGCCGATCGTGAGCACCGCGACCGACACGGCACCGATCTTCTGACGGCGGTCGGGATGACGGGCTGCCGCCCAGAGCGCTCGCCTTCGAGCTTGTCCGATCGCCTTCCACCCGAGGATCGCGATCAGCAACGCCAGCAGCGCACCGCCCAGCCCACGGAGCGCGGCGTCGATTGCCATCGAGATGACCTGTGACCGTACGGCGGCGATCTCACCCTGGGGTTGTGACGCGATGACCGCGTCACGAGCCACGAGCTTGTTGAGGTCGGACACCTCGCTCTCACCGAGACGTATGTCGACGCCGATGCCGATCGGTGCCTTCGCTGGAAGCCGTACCTGCGGGAGCACCGCGCCGAAGTCGATGCGGGCGTAGCCACTGAAGTCGGGCTGCACTGTAGCCTCGTGCGCGCCGATGATGATCGCACGCTCACTGTGGATGAACGTCGTGTAGGCAGTCGGTAGCGCGACGCTGATCGCGAGCAGCGCCAGAAGCAGGACCTTGAGAGTGCGGGTCAGACGATCCGCTCTCGCCAGCGGTCGGTCGTGCCGACCGTCGTGAGGAGCTGGGTGGCGCGGGTCAGCACGACATACAGCGTGCGCCAGCCAGCCGTCGACTCATCGGTGATCGCATCGGGCTCAGCCACGACAACGCCGTCGAACTCCAGTCCCTTGGTGTCGAGTCCGTCAAGGAGCCTCAGCCGTCCAGAATGCTCCCCGAGCAGATCGGACAACTCGCCTTCGAGTCGCTCGAGGTCAGCCCGCGATGCCACGACGGCAACGGTGCCTTCAACACGCTCGAGCATGTCGTCGATGCTCGTACGCAGCTGCGCGGTGAGCTCGGCTGCACCGACGACGTGGTGCTGTGGCAGGTCTCCCGTACGGCGGACGGCGTCGGCGAGGTCGGGATCCTTGACGCCGACCACCGCGACCTTGGCTGCAAGGTCGTATATCTCGGCCGAGTTGCGGTAGTTGGTCGACAGCCGGAACGCGTGCTCGGGCTTGCCCTCGAGCGCCGCCTTGCGGGCCGCCTCCGACTCGCGCGGGTGCGGCCAGGACGACTGCGCCTGGTCTCCGACGATCGTCCAGCTCGCGTGACGTCCACGGCGACCGAGCATGCGCCACTGCATCGGCGACAGGTCCTGCGCCTCGTCGACAAGCACGTGGGCGAAGCCGTCGTCCTCGATGCTGCGGGTCGCGCGATAGCGGTCATCGCGGGCTTCGCGCTCCTGGCGCTCGAAGCTCATCAGCTGCTTCGGGCCGTCGTCGTCGTTGTCGTTGGTGTCGGGGATCTCGCCAATGACGTAGCGCAGCTCGTCGATCAGGGGGATGTCCTCGATACTGGGCTCGCCGATCGCCCAGGACGCCTTGAGTGCCTTGAGCTCCTCGGCCGAAAATGCTCCACGTCCGAGCGAGTCGATGACGTCGGGCAGCGTGCGCCACACCTCGATCGGATCGACCGGCGGCCACCAGTCCTCGACGAATGAAACGAAACGGTCGTCGGTGGTGACGATCTCGGTGAACTCGGCTTCACCCTTCTCCAGTGCGCGCTCTCCTGCGACCTGACGCCACAAGGCATCAACGAGAGCGGCGGGAGCCTTGTCGTATGCGCGGTTGCGCTTGCCACCCGAGAGCAGGTGCCGACGTATGCGGTCGAGGTCTGCTGCGTCAAGGCGCAGGACGTCGTCCTTGTAGAAGAACCGGAACTCGGTCGGCGCACCCGGCAGAGGTGCGGCGGCGGCGCGACCGATGAAGGCCGTCATTCGCGAGGAACCCTTGGCAGCTGCGGCCACCGGCTCGTCATGGCGATCAGCACTCAGGCCGTCGACGACCTCGCCGAGCGATCGCAGCGTCACGCTGGTCTCGCCGAGACTCGGCAGGACTCGTTCGATGTAGTTCATGAACACCGACGACGGACCGACGACGAGCACGCCACCGGACTCGAAGCGACGGCGGTCGGTGTAGAGGAGATAGGCCGCGCGGTGCAGGGCCACGACGGTCTTGCCGGTGCCGGGTCCGCCACCGATCGTGGTGGCGCCGCGGCTGGGAGCGCGAATCGCTTCGTCCTGCTCCTTCTGGATCGTGGCGACGACCGAGTGCATCGAGCTGTCACGCGCGCGGCTCAGGCTGGCGAGCAGTGCGCCTTCGCCCACGATGACCAGATCGTCAGCCGCGTTGTCGGCATCGAGCAGGTCGTCCTCGACACCAATGACCTTCTCGCCCGAGCAACGCAGGACGCGACGACGTATGACGCCGGCCGGATCCTGAGCGGTGGCCTGGTAGAACACAGCGGCGGCAGGTGCGCGCCAGTCGACGACGATGACGTCACGGTTCTCATCACGTACGCCGATGCGACCGATGTAGCGCGACTCTCCGTCGAGCAGGTTGAGGCGACCGAACACCAGTCCGTCGTGTGCGGCATTGAGCGCAGCGATGCGCTTGGACGCCTGGAAGACCATGGCATCGCGCTCAACGAGACCGCCTTCGTGCCCGATGTGCCCGCGTGCGTAGCCCTCGGCGACAAGCGCCTGAGCCATCTGGCCCGACGCTTCGAGCCGCTCGTAGACGTTGTCGACGTAGGCCTGCTCGGCAGCGACTTCTTGCTGAGCAATGTGCTCAGCGCTGTGTGTCGTCACCCCAGCCCCT
>NZ_JAKFEL010000052.1:0-2755 GCF_036675695.1 Aeromicrobium sp. | reverse complement strand
CGGACGGCGATCCCGTACGAAGTGTTCGGGCTGTAGCGCAGCTTGGTAGCGCACCTGACTGGGGGTCAGGGGGTCGCAGGTTCAAATCCTGTCAGCCCGACCGAAAAACTGCCTCTGACCTGCGGAAACGCAGATCAGGGGCAGTTTGGGATTTGAAGTAACTGCGGTCGGCGGTCGTGGCCTCAAATCCCGCTCTCATCGACCGGAAATGGCCTCTGACCTGCGGCGATGCAAGCCGCCGTCGGCGGGACCATCAAATCCCCGTCCGACCACCGCAAAATCGGTGAACCGTTTATGCACCAAAAACCCTGACGGACCCGGTCCGTTGGCCAGCGTGCGGAGTCCCTGGATTCCTCCTGGCAGGCGAGACGAGTTCGTCATGCCTGTCAGCGTCGCGCGTGGCATGGGCGCGGGTGATCGACGGGCGCCGAAAAGACAGCGCCAGAGTGCTGGCCAGCTGGCTGACGACCCCTGCGGTGTGCATGCAAAGCGCACGGATCTGCCTGCGGGCTCAGGCGGTCATCGCAACACTTCTGCGAGTGCTTGTGATGGTGTCTTGAATCCCAGGGTCTGTCGAGGGCGTTCGTTGAGCTCGAGTGCGATGGCGTCGAGATCGTCTTGGGTCAGCGTTCTGAAGTCCAGGCGTCGAGGCATGTATTGGCGCAGCAGCCCGTTGGTGTTCTCGTTGCTCCCACGCTGCCAGGGTGACTTCGGGTCACAGAAGTAGACATCGATCCCGGTCTCGCTGGTGAAGCGTTGGTGCGCAGCCATCTCGTGGCCCTGGTCCCAGGTCAGCGACTTCGCCAAGTGAGCGGGTAGATGCTGCACCGCCGCGGCCAGCGCGTCCGCGACGGCGTCGGCCTTGTGGTTCCCACCGGGCAACCCGACGAGGAGCAGGAACCGGGTGGACCGTTCGACCAGGGTCGCGACCGGGCTCATCTGTCGACCGAAGACCAGGTCGCCCTCCCAATGCCCGGGCACCGCCCGGTCCTCGACTTCGGCTGGCCGTTCGCTGATGTTCACGATCCCCGGCCGCGAACCGCGACCGTCGGGCACCCGCATCCCGTGCGCACGGCGGATCACCCGCCCGGTGCGCAGATACGCGGTCAGTTCCTTGTTCAACGCTCCACGCGACTGCACGAACAGGGTGCGGTAGATGCTCTCGTGCGACACATGCATCTCCGGGTCGTCGGGATAGGTCAGCTTCAACCAACCAGCGATCTGCTGGGGCGACCACCGCCGCTGCAGCTTCTCGGACACGAAGCCAGCCAACACCGGGCTCTTGACCAGCTTGCACGCCTTCGGCCTGGTCGATCGCGACCACGCCTGACTATCAGCAGACGCTGCACGGTAAGCACTACGGCCGCCGTTGGCGGCGACCTCGCGGCTGATCGTGGAGGGCGAGCGACCCAGTGCGGCCGCGATCGCGCGCAGCGACTGGCCGGCAGCCAAGCCGCGGCTGATCTCCTCACGTTCGACGAAGCTCAACCGGCCCGCGCCACGACAGCGTGGTTCGGGTCTTATCCCGCCGCACCGCAGCAGATAGGTACGCACGGTGCTGGACGGCAGTCCCAACGCTCGAGCCGTCGGCTTCACCGAATGCCCGGCCCTCAACCGTGACCAGATCTCATCAATGTCCCTAGGTGACAACCGCTGGTAGTGCTGCCGCGCCATCACGACCTCCTTGAGTCAAGGAAGTGTTGCAACGACCCGTTGAGAGCATCCCGATGTGCGAGCGGTTGAGTCGTGGGACCCTTTCGGGGTGGCGATCAGCATGTGGGTGCGTCGAGAGATGCCTGGCAAGGGCGAGCGACTGGACGAGGGCTCGCTTCCTTGGAAGGTGCCACAAGGCGTCCTGAATCTTCGTGACACGCCGCTTCTGGTTGCCGTGGATCCTTACGGCGACACGATGTTCAACCGCCTTCAGATAGAGCGACAGTTGCCCCGCGAGGTCGAATTTGTGCGCGCCCAACTCGGGACAGATTGGCAACCCATGCTCGACGAGTTGGAGCGGTTGATGGACGTAGCGACGGAGCGCGTGCACCGATACCTCTGGTTCGTCGGGGACTAAAGAGCTCGACTCTGCCGCTGTCGGAGCGGGACGCCCGACCATGCCGCTGTCGGAGCGGGACGCCCGACCATGCCGCGTTCCGCGCACTCGTGCCGACGAGAGCGCGTCCCCCTTCTGATCTCATCGCGGGTCGATGCACCGCGCGCCGCCGGTCCGCTTAGAGTCTGTCGGTGGCTAAAGATCGAATCCAGCAGCGGCTGCGCAAGTCGCTCAGCGAGCTCGAAGACGACGACTGGGGCGACCCGCCCGAGGGTGCAACTCCTCTAATCAAGAAGGTGCACGCCTTGCGCCATAAGGCGGTCTCCGATCTTTCGGATGAGGATCTTCGACTCTTGCTGGGCCAGAGCGAGGGTTTGCACTGGCTGGTGCCGATCGCGCTTGAACGGCTGGAACTTGACCCCTGTGCGTCGGGTGACATGGCTCCAGGAGCACTGCGCGAGCAGGTCGCCCGAGTCTCCGCTGAGTACTGGCACCGCCATGCCGATGAGCGAGCACGGCTTGAGAGCGTGCCTGACGTGCCGAAGAGTGAACAGGGCGTCTACCCACCCTAGTAACGCCCTCATCTGGCGCCCCTCTGTGTCAACCGGTGCTTGGGACGAGGTTCTTCACGTCGGCGGGATCTGGGCGTAGCGTCGGTTTGGCGGGTCCGGGAAGTGGCTTATCCGAAGTGCCGATGAGCGGGTG
>NZ_JAKFEL010000133.1:0-2759 GCF_036675695.1 Aeromicrobium sp. | reverse complement strand
TATGTCTGCAATCGCCCGGGCGACATCGGCCGCTTTGCCGACCTCGGTCTGGACGAGGATGTAGGCCTGAACAGCCATCGTGAAACTCCTTCGTGGGGGCGAGACTTGCCACGGTATCCGATGGGTCCCGCGTCCGACCCGCTACCTGCGCCACAATGCCCCTATGGACTCTGGTGCGGGTGGTGAACCGACAGTCGGCGAGGTTGGCGAATTCGGGCTGATCGAACTGATCCGCAAGGGCATCGGCACCAGCAAGAACGTGTTGATCGGGCCCGGCGATGACGCCGCGCATCTGGCAACCGCTGACGGCAACGTCCTCGTCTCGACCGACCTGCTGGTCGAGAACCGGCACTTCCGTCGCGACTGGTCGAGCCCGTACGAGATCGGTCGCAAGGCGGCCGCATGCAACCTTTCGGACATCAATGCCATGGGTGGTGTGGCGACGGGGCTGACGATCGGCTTCGGGGCTCCCGCCGACCTGCCGGTGTCGTGGGCGGTCGAGATGGTACGTGGGTTCGAGGAGGAATGCTCCAAGGTCGGCGCACACATCATTGGCGGTGACGTCACGGCGTCCGACCTGATCGTCCTTGCGGTGACCGCGCTCGGCGACGCCATACGACCGGTGCGTCGCGATGGGGCGCTGCCGGGCGACGTTGTCGCGTTCGCAGGCCAGCTCGGTCTCGCCGGTGCCGGTTTCGCGGCGCTCAGTCGCGGCTTCCGCTCGCCGCGGGCAGCCGTGGATGCGCACCGAATCCCCAGCCCGCCGTACGCGGCTGGACCGCAAGCTGCGAATGCCGGCGCGACGGCGATGACGGATGTGAGTGATGGGCTGCTCGCAGACCTCGGTCACATCGCCGAGTCCAGCGGAGTCGCCATTGACGTGACCTCTTCAGCCTTCACGCTTCCCGAGCCGGTTGTGACGGTCGGCGAAGCCCTCGGCACTGACGGCACGGCGTTCATCCTCACGGGCGGCGACGACTACGCGCTGGTCGCGACGTTCAGCTCCGAGACGACCCTGCCGAAGGGTTGGACTCAAATCGGCGTCGTCTCCGATGGTTCGGGTGTCACCGTCGACGGCAAGCCGTACGAAGGCCCAGCGGGCCACCAACACTGGCGCTGAGCTCAACCCTGGATCTTGGCGAAGGGCTGGGCAGCTTCGAGCTCGTACGCGATCTCCAGGAGCGTCTGCTCGTCACCATGATCGGCCGAGATGTGGATGCCGATCGGCATGTCGGCAGACGAACGACCCAGCGGCAGCGAGATGGCCGGACCACCCGAGGCGTTGTTGAGCGGCGTGAACGCTGCGTACTGGATCAGGCGCTCGAAGACGACGGGGAAGTCGACGGCGGGGGACAGGTGGCCCAGCTCGGGCGTGACATACGCAAGCGTCGGCGACAGGATCACGTCGACGTCCGCGAAGGCCTGGTGATAGATCTGCGTCGACCGCTTCAGGCCACGGATCGCAGCTGGTGTACGCCAGGCGTTGCGCTTGAAGGTCTTGGCGAGCCCGCGCGTGAACGGATCGGTGAGGGTCTTGTCGAAGTCGGGGCTCATGACCCGCTTGCCGAAGTGTTGTGTCGAGAACGCCAGCATCGCCCAGTAGTGCTTGAAGTCGTTCATGAACTTCTGGTCGACCGGGAGCTCAACCTCCACGACGTCGTGGCCAAGCGAGGTGAGCAGGCCGGCGGTGTGCTCGACAGCCTTGCGGGTGTCGTCATCGGTGGGAACGCCGGTGATCGAGTCGACGATCAAACCGATCTTCAGACGTCGGTCCGAGGGACCTTCGACGAGTCCGAGCTTTGGCAGGCCGACAGCGGGGTGGTGTGCCTGCGTAGCGGCCATGAAATGCGCCGTATCGCGTACGGATCGGGTCACGACACCGTTGGAGATGATGTCGACGGGCAGCTTGGCTGCCTCAAGCGCGGGTACGACTCGACCTCGCGTGGGCTTGAGGCCGACGAGACCGCATGCCGCGGCGGGGATACGGATCGAGCCGCCGCCGTCGTTGGCGTGGGCGATCGGTACGACGCCGGAGGCGACGAGCGCTGCGGCGCCGCCTGAGGAGGCGCCGGCCGAGTAGCCCGTGTTCCACGGGTTGCGGGTCGGCGGCAGCGTCGCGTACTCGGTGCTGGCGTTGAAGCCGAACTCGGGCATCGTCGACTTGCCGAGCACGGTCACTCCGGCAGCGAGGAACTGCTCGGTGAACGGCTCATGTGCGGTTGCCACGCGTGACTTCACCGCGAGCGAGCCCTGGTCTGTGGTGAGGCCCTCGAAATGGGTGTTGTCCTTGACGAAGCTGGGCACGCCTGACAGGAGTCCGGGAGCGGGGTTGTCGGCGGCCTTCAGCGCCCGATCGAAGTCGGGTACTTGAATGGCGTTGATGGCCGGGTTGACGGCCTCGGCGCGGGCGATCGCGGCCTCTGCGGCTTCGCGCGCGCTGATGGTGCCTGCAGCAATGGCAGCGGCGATCCCGACTGCGTCGAGGTCGCCGAGAGCGTCATCGGTGAAGGCGTGTACTCGGGAGTTGGTCTCGTTGGTCACGAGAAGACTCTAGACGGCGATCCGTGGGACCACCGGAGTACAACGAAACGAGTTAGCGGCTGACCTTGCCGGCCTTGAGGCACGACGTGCAGACATTGACGCGCTTCGGGGTGCCCTCAACCACAGCGCGTACACGCTGGATGTTGGGATCGAAACGACGCTTCGTGCGTCGGTGCGAGTGGGAGACGTTGTGGCCGAAGCCAGGTCCCTTGCCGCAC
>NZ_JAKFEL010000002.1:0-2768 GCF_036675695.1 Aeromicrobium sp. | reverse complement strand
GCATCACTCGAGGCAAGGAGCTCCCATGGAAATTGTCGTCAACGGTCGCAACAGCGAGATCTCCGAACGATTCAGGGAGCACGTCGAGGAGAAACTCCTCCGGATCGACAAGTACGACACCCGCCAGAAAATTCATCGCGTCGAGGTCGAAGTGACGCATGAGAAGAACCCGCGCCAGCACGACAAAGCCGCCAAGGTCGAGATGACCCTCCGCTCCCGCGGACCGGCCGTACGTGCTGAAGCCGCCTCCACTGACCAGCACTCTGCGCTTGACGCCGCGATCGACAAGCTCGAGTCACGACTTCGCCGGGCCGTCGACCGCAAACGCATCCACCACGGACAGCGTGGACCGACGTCGCTGAGCGCCGCGACCGCCGAGCTCCCCCTCGAGCCCATCGTCGAGGACGAGCCGGAGGACGACTTCCCCTCCAAGGCAGGCCCCATCGAGGTCCAGGGTGATTCCCCCCTCGTCGTTCGCGAGAAGACGCACGAGGCCACGCCGATGACTCTCGAGCAGGCGATGTACGAGATGGAGCTCGTGGGGCACGACTTCTATCTGTTCCTCGAAAAGGACTCGATGCGACCCAGTGTGGTTTATCTACGCCGGGCGTACGACTACGGCGTGATCCATCTGGACGTCAGCCCGTAGACACGGTCTGATGCGCTGACCGCCATTCGTGGCATGATCGGAATGTGACTATTCGGGGCGACAACAGCATCCGCGTGCTGCTGGTCGATGACCAAGAGCTCTTCCGCCGCGGCGTGAAGATGGTTCTCAGCGCTGACGAGACGCTGGAGCTTGCCGAGGTCGACGACGGAGACAAGGCGCTTGAGCTGGTGGCCGAAAATCCTTTTGACGTCGTCCTTCTCGACGTACGCATGCCAGGGCGCAGTGGTGTCGAGGTGTGCGCTGCGATCAAGGAGATCTCGCCGACCACCGGAATCATCATGCTGACGGCGAGTGATGACGAGTCTGACCTTTACGAGTCGATCCGCAGCGGAGCGTCGGGCTACCTCCTCAAGGACGGGTCAACGTACGAGCAGGTTGCTGAAGCCGTACGCCTCGTGGCCTCCGGCCAGTCACTGATCAGCCCGAGCATGGCGACCAAGCTGCTCGATGAGTTCGTGCACATGTCCAAGAGCCCGACGCCTGCCACCAACCTCACTCCGCGTGAGCTCGGCGTGCTCCGTCACGTTGCCCGCGGACTGAGCAACCGCGAGATCGCCGAAGAGCTGTTCATCAGCGAGAACACGGTCAAGAACCACATTCGCAACATCCTCGAGAAGCTTCAGATGAAGTCGCGGATGGAAGCAGCGATGTTCGCGGTGCGCAGCAAGCTCGTTGACGACGTCCTTTAGGCCGTGTCTGCCACGACCAAAATGTCAGATCGATAGACGACGATCAGGTCCATGAGTCTGACGGTCCTGCAGGCGCGTCGCATTGCGCTGGCGGCACAGGGATTCACCCGACCTCGTCCAGATGCGGTCGCTGCTCGCCATGTGCAGAAGGTCATCGATCGACTCGGGTTGTTCCAGATCGATTCGGTCAACGTCCTCCAGCGCGCCCACTACATGCCGTTGTTCTCGCGACTCGGCGCGTACGACACCGAGCTCCTGCACCGTGCCGCAGGGCGCAAACCACGACGGCTGTTCGAGTACTGGGCGCATGAAGCGGCCCTGGTCGACGTCAACCTGTGGCAGGCGTTCCAATTCCGGATGGAGTCCGGCGCACGTATGTGGGGTGGTATCAAACGCGTGTACGACGAGAACCCCGAGTTCGTCGAGTGGGTGCTCGAGGAGGTGCGCGCCAATGGCCCGCTGACCGCCCGCGAGGTCGAGCATGACGTACCGCGCGAGAAGGACAACTGGGGGTGGAACTGGTCCGAGGTCAAGACAGCGTTGGAGTACCTCTTCTACAAGGGGCAGGTCACCGCCGCGCGCCGCAACTCGGCCTTCGAAAGGGTCTATGACCTACCCGAACGCGTCATTCCCCCAGCGCAACTCAATGCACCGCCGCTGACGGCTGCCGAGGCGCACGGTGTGCTCGTCAGCCACGCGGGACGCGCTCTTGGTGTCGCGACAGCGCAGTGCCTCCGCGACTACTTCCGTATGGATCCGACGCAGACCAAGGCGGCGATCGACGAGCTGGTTTCCGGAGGCGAGCTGATCCCGACGACGGTCGTGGGCTGGAAGCGCCCTGCCTACCTGCATCGCGATGCCGTACAGCCACGGAAGGTGTCGGCGCGAGCACTGCTCAGCCCGTTCGACCCTCTGGTGTTCGAGCGCACGCGTACTTCGCTGCTGTTCGACTTCCGCTACCGGATCGAGATCTACGTCCCGGCCGAGAAGCGCGTGCACGGCTACTACGTCCTCCCGTTCCTGCTCGGCGATCGGCTCGTCGCCCGGGTCGACCTCAAGGCTGACCGGCAGACGAGCACGCTCGTCGTCCATGGAGCCTGGGCGGAGGATCATGCGCCGGAGTCGACGGCGACCGAGCTGGCAGCCGAGCTGTCCGTGATGGCCGGTTGGTTGGGGCTCGA
Source organism: Aeromicrobium sp. (assembly GCF_036675695.1). Lineage (GTDB taxonomy): Bacteria > Actinomycetota > Actinomycetes > Propionibacteriales > Nocardioidaceae > Aeromicrobium. The sequence goes on along the minus strand of NZ_JAKFEL010000002.1, from coordinate 228 downwards.
CCGGATCGCACCGCCGTCCAAGGGGGATCTCGCCGGGGAACTCTCGACTGCTATTGGACGTCCCATAGACTAGACAGGCTCAGTCTTCCCGTACGGACCCCGCGTCAAGAGAGTTCATTTCGTGCCAAAAATTGTCGACAAGATCCTTCGCATGGGCGAAGGCAAGATCCTCAAGCAGCTCGAGGCGATTGCCAAGCAGGTGAATGCGCTCGAGGACGAGTTCAAGGC
>NZ_JAKFEL010000153.1:0-2806 GCF_036675695.1 Aeromicrobium sp. | reverse complement strand
CTCCTCGAACGGCACCTCGATGGTGAGCTTGACCCGTGTCGGGCTCAGGGACTCGGTGCTGCTTTTCACGTGCTGACTCCTGCGTATGTGGGATGTGGCGCTTGGGGGCGCAGCGGGCGACTCCAAGTCGGCGGCGCGGCGAAATACCAGTCTCTCATGCGCCCTGTTTCGGCCCCAATTGAGGCTTGGCGATCAGGCCAGGATCGCGCGAGTCGTGGGCTGCACCCGAGGGGCGCCCGATGCGACAGTCCACGAAGTCAGCTTCCGAGATGTCGCGTTCTTGTCTGACCGATCGCTGATCGCATACCAATCCATCTGCACCCGCGCCTTGGTCACCTGAAGCACGCAATAGCCGTGGTCGTCGAGGTTCACGAACCGTACGTGCGGGTTCTCGGACTGGATGGCTGCCTCGAGCGAGAGCGAGAGCGAGCGGGGCGCCACCCCAATGAAGTCGTCGACGTTGTTGCTCGTGATCGAGCTGCAGACGAGCTCGGTCGCCACCGGAGTGCCGCCTTCGGTCGGTACGTCGTTGGCCCATGCTGTGTGCACGTCACCGCTGAGGAACACGACGTCTTCGATCTTCTCCGACACCAGGTGGTTGAGGAGCCGCTTCCTGTCGGCTGTGTAGCCGTCCCATACGTCGGTGTTGGGCGCCGACGGCTCGAGTGGCGTGAAGCTCACGGTCTGGCTGAGCGCATACTGCTCTGCTGTCGGCCTGGGAGGCAACAGCACCGGAGCGACCATGACCGGGTTGCCGATGAACTTCCAGCGCGCCGGCGTCGTCGACAGGTTCTCCTCGAGCCACCCAAGTTGGCGCGCTCCCGTGATCGTGCGGCCTGCAGCATCGATCGCCGGGTCTTCAGGCTCGACCCGTTCGCTGCGGTACGTACGCAGGTCGAGCATCGACAGGTCCGCGAGCGTGCCGAACTGCAGGCGGCGATACATACGGGTGCCATCGCCGATCACTGCAGTTCCGGAGATCCGCACCGGCATCCACTCGTCGTACGCGCGCTGGGCCGCCCTGCGCCGCGCAGCGAACGAACCCTCGTTCTTCTGATGCTCGAATGCTCCCTCTGCCCAGTTGCCGTCGCAGACCTCGTGGTCGTCCCAGGTCACGATGAAAGGCAGCGCAGCGTGGAGCGCCTGTAGGTCGGGATCGGTCTTGTACTGACCGTGTCGCTCGCGGTAATCGGCAAGGCTGATGATCTCGCGAGGCGGTTGGTGGCGGCGTACGTCGCGGTTCTGATGACCCATCGAGTACTTCCCCGGCTGGTACTCGTACAGGTAGTCGCCGAGGTGGATGATCGCGTCCAGGTCGCCGCGCTCGGCCAGGTGGCGGTACGACGTGAAGTAGCCCGCCTGCCAGTTCGCGCACGACACGACCCCGAACCGCAGCTCACCTGGGTCGCTGTCGGGAGCCGGTGCCGTACGCGTCCGACCCACCGGCGACTCGTGCGTACCGGCGAAGAACCGGAAGTAGTAGTCGGTTGCCGGCTTGAGGCCATTCGCGTCGACCTTGATCGTGTGGTCGCGGGCGGGACCGGTCGTCAGGGAGCCGCTGTCGGCCACCAGGCTGAAGTCGTTGAGCTCGGAGATCTCCCATCTCACAGCGACGGCGGGTCCGACCCCAGAACCCGGTGTCGCCTGCGGCGTGGGAGTGACGCGCGTCCAGAGCACGATGGCGTCAGGCAGCGGGTCACCGGACGCGACTCCATGCGCAAAAAACGACGGGGCACTCGCCGGCGCGGGTGACGACAGTGCCGCCGGTCCCAGCACGCCCAGTCCGACAGCGATGCCGACACTGCCGCCAACGAACTGGCGGCGATTCAAGACTTCCGAGACTGCGCTGTTTCGCACATACCCCATTGCCGCGTACGCAGATGTCTCAACGTGATGTTGAAGGTGAACGTCGTCTGACGGCTAGCGGTACGTCTGGTGCACCTTTGACGGGCGTAAAGAAGCGAGTCGGGATGCTCCCCAGCCGAAGACGGCCGGGGCCCCGGATTCGAGAATCTGTCATCCGACTACGTCGGGATGACAGGATTCGAACCTGCGACCTCACCGCCCCAAACGGCGCGCGCTACCAAGCTGCGCTACATCCCGTAGCCAGATCACTGTAGTGGACACTGGCAGGGTGAACCGCCACCGGTACGCCGAGCTCAGCGCGTTGATCGCGCAGCGGCAACCCGCCTGTGGAACGACGACCGTGATTGCCCTCGACGGGCCGAGCGGCGCTGGCAAGACGAGCTTCGCCAAAGAGCTCGCGGACGTGACTGGCGCAGACTTGCTGCACCTCGACGACATCTATCCCGGCTGGCACGGCCTCGAGGCGACTCCCCCGCTGGTGCGCCGTGTGCTCGATCGCATTGCCGCTGACGAGATAGGTGAAGTGCACCGTTGGGACTGGGAAGCCGATCGACCGGGTGCAACGATGCACGTCCCGCCTGCTCCCTTGCTGATTCTCGATGGCGTTGGCAGTGGTGCATCGACGATTCGCCCATACCTGAGCTTGCTGCTGTGGGTCGAGGCGCCGGTGGAGGCTCGACGCAAGCGAGCCCTTGCCCGTGACGGAGATGTGTACGCGCCGTTCTGGGAGATCTGGGCAGAGCAGGAGACTCGGCATTTCGCGGCTGAGCAGACCCGCATACACGCCGACCGCATCATCGACACGGGTGACTGAGTGACGCTCGCGATATGGCAAGATGGATGTCGTTGCCGCAAGGCTTCGCGGACGTAACTCAATTGGTTAGAGTCTCTGCCTTCCAAGCAGAATGTTGCGAGTTCGAGTCTCGTCGTCCGCTCTGTA
>NZ_JAKFEL010000199.1:0-18566 GCF_036675695.1 Aeromicrobium sp. | reverse complement strand
GCCAGCCAGACACTGAGCGTGGAGCAACCCACCACACGGGGCGAGAACCCCGAGGAGGAACATGACGCGCATCGCGCTGCTGTCCACGTCCGACACCGACCTGCTGTCGGCCCGCTCAAGCGGCGCTGACTACGTGCTGGCCAACCCCTCGCGGCTAGACGTCGCCACCGAGCTGCCCCCGGTCATCGAAGGTGCCGACCTCATCGTCGTACGCATCCTCGGCACGGCGAGCTCGTGGCGCGACGGTCTCGACGCAGTGCTCGCCTCGGGCGCTCCGGTCGTCGTACTCGGTGGAGAGCAGACTCCCGACGCCGAGCTGATGAGTCACTCGACCGTTCCGGTCGGCACCGCCGCCGAGGCGCACCGCTACCTCGCGGAGGGTGGCCCAGCCAACCTCGGCCAGCTGCATGCCTTCCTGTCCGACACCGTCCTGCTGACCGGCATCGGCTTCGAGCCGCCCGCAGTCCTGGCGGAGTGGGGCGTCGCAGAGCGTCCGAACTCTCGGTGGTCGAGTGCCGCCGAGGGACGAGGCGGTGTATCGAGACCGCGCCCGCGCATCGGCGTCCTCTATTACCGAGCTCACGAGGCCTCCGGCAACAGCGGCTTCGCGCACCAGCTCGCCGATGCGATCGACGCGACCGGTGAGGCGTACGGCGTACCGATCTTCAGCTCGTCGTTGCGTGCAGCTCCGGACGCGTTGTTCACCGAGCTGGCGACACTTGATGCGCTGGTTGTCACGGTGCTCGCGGCCGGTGGCACCAAGCCCGGCACCGTCAGCGCCGGTGGCGATGACGAGGCGTGGGACGTCGAGCGCATGAAGGCTCTCGACATTCCGATCCTGCAAGGCCTCTGCCTGACCTCGAGTCGTGAGGACTGGGCGGCTTCGGACGACGGCGTCACGCCGCTCGACTCGGCCAGCCAGATCGCGATCCCCGAGTTCGACGGTCGCATCATCACCGCCCCGTTCTCGTTCAAGGAGATCGATGAGGACGGTCTGCCGCGCTACGTCGCCGACCCCGAGCGCTGCGCCCGGGTCGCTGGCATCGCCGTCGCCCACGCCCGCCTGCGCCATACGCCGCCAGCCGAGCGCAAGATCGTGCTGATGCTGTCGGCGTACCCGACCAAGCACAGCCGTGTCGGCAACGCGGTCGGCCTCGACACTCCGGTCTCGACGATCCGCCTGCTGCGCGAGATGCGCGACGCGGGCTACGACCTCGGCGCACCAGGCGCGATCCCCGGTCTTGAGCTCGACGACCTGACCGAGGCGGGTGACGCGCTGATCCACGCACTCATCGCGGCCGGTGGCCAGGACGAGGAGTGGCTCACCCAGGTGCAGCTGACCGAGAGCCACGTACGTATCCCCGCCGCGCAGTACGCGGGCTGGTTCGAGGGCTTCCACCCCGACCTGCGTGACGCGATGCTCGAGGCGTGGGGTCCCGCTCCCGGCAAGCTGTTCGTCACAGATCCGTCTGGGGATGGCCAGCAAGAAATCGTGCTCGCCACGATCCGGGCCGGCAACATCGTGCTGATGATCCAGCCGCCCCGCGGCTATGGCGAGAACCCCGTCGCGATCTATCACGATCCCGACATGGCGCCGTCGCACCACTACTTGGCTGCGTACCGCTGGGTGGAGCAGTCGTTCGGTGCTCACGCTGTCGTCCACCTCGGCAAGCACGGCTCGATGGAGTGGCTGCCCGGCAAGAACGCCGCACTGTCGGCGGCCTGCGGCACCGACGCCGCGATCGGCAACCTGCCGCTGATCTACCCGTTCCTCGTCAACGACCCGGGCGAGGGTGCGCAAGCCAAGCGCCGTGCGCATGCCACGATCGTCGATCACCTGATCCCGCCGATGGCTCGTGCCGAGTCGTACGGCGACATCGCCAAGCTCGAGCAGCTGCTCGACGAGTACGCCAACATCGCCGCAATGGACCCGGCCAAGCTGCCGGCGATCCGATCGCAGATCTGGACCCACATGCGCGCCGCGGAGATGCACCGCGACCTCGGCCTCGACGACATCCCGGACGAGGACGACTTCGACGACTTCATCTTCAACGTCGACGGGTGGCTGTGCGAGATCAAGGACGCGCAGATCCGCGACGGCCTGCACGTGCTCGGCCAGGCGCCGCAGGGCGAGGCGCGAGTCAACCTCGTGCTTTCGATCCTGCGTGCCAGCCAGATCTGGGGTGGCGAGACCGGAGCGGTTCCCGGCCTCCGCGCCGCGCTCGGTCTCAAGGACGGAGAAGCTACGGCCGCAATCGACAAGATCGAGGCTCAGGCCAGGGAGCTCATCCAGGCCATGGAAGCCGCCGACTGGGACGTGGCGATGGCTCGGACCCTCACTGACTCGCCCGAAGTCGGGCGAGTCCTCGAGTTCGCCGCCACCGAGGTCGTGCCGCGTCTCGCCAAGACCACCGACGAGCTTGACCACGTGCTGCACGCTCTCGAAGGCGGCTTCATCCCGGCCGGCCCGTCCGGCTCGCCGCTGCGTGGACTCGTCAACGTGCTGCCCACTGGACGCAACTTCTACACCGTCGACCCCAAGGCTGTTCCCTCTCGCCTCGCGTGGGAGACCGGCCGCGCGATGGCCGACTCGCTGATCGAGCGCCACCTCGCTGATACGGGTGAGTACCCGCGCTCGGTCGGAATCTCCGTATGGGGCACTTCAGCAATGCGTACGTCCGGCGATGACATCGCCGAGGTGCTCGCGCTAATTGGCGTCGAGCCTGAGTGGGATCCCGCGTCGCGCCGGGTCAACGGCCTGCGCGTCGTCCCGCTAGAAGAGCTGGGCCGTCCGCGCATCGATGTGACGGTGCGTATCTCCGGCTTCTTCCGCGACGCATTCCCCCACGTCATCGGCATCCTCGACGACGCCATCAGCCAGGTCGCCGGTCTCAATGAGCCTGACGACCAGAACTACGTACGCGCGCACGCTCAGGACGAGATGAACGACCACCGCGACTGGCGTCGGGCGACCACGCGAATCTTCGGGTCGAAGCCCGGCTCGTACGGTGCGGGCATCCTGCAGGTCATCGAGGCTGGCAACTGGCGTGACGACAAGGACCTCGCCGAGGTCTACACCGCGTGGGGCGGCTTCGCGTACGGCCGCGATCTCGACGGTGCACCGGCGGCCGACGACATGCGCGCCAACTATCGGCGCATCCAGGTCGCTGCCAAGAACATCGATACCCGCGAGCACGACATCGCCGACTCCGATGACTACTTCCAGTACCACGGCGGCATGATCGCGACCGTCCGAGCGCTGACCGGCTCCGACCCCAAGGCGTACGTCGGAGACTCGACGACCCCCGATGCCGTACGCACGCGGACCCTGCAGGAAGAGACGACGCGCGTGTTCCGAGCTCGTGTCGTCAACCCGCGGTGGATCGGTGCGATGCAGCGCCACGGCTACAAGGGCGCGTTCGAGCTCGCCGCGACAGTCGACTACCTCTACGGCTTCGATGCCACGACCGGTGTGGTCCACGACTGGATGTACGAAACCCTCGCCAACGAGTACGTGCTGGACGAGGTCAACCAAGAGTTCATGAAGAAGTCGAACCCCTGGGCGCTGCGCGGCATCATCGAGCGGCTCAATGAAGCGGCCGAACGCGACCTGTGGGCCGATCCAGATCCTGATGTGCTCGCCGCGATGCAGCAGGTCTACCTCGACATCGAGGGCGATTTGGAAGACAAGGCCTGATGCGGCGCATCCGCGTCATCGGCATCGGCCCGGGGGATCCGGATCAGGTGACGCTCGAGGCGGTCGCTGCGATGCACTCGGTGGCGTACTTCGTCGTCGCCGAGAAGGCCGCCGACGATCCGCTGCTCGCCGCTCGTCAGGCGCTGTTGGCGCGGCACGTTGGTCCCGACGCAAAGGTCATCGCCGTACGCGATCCCGAGCGCGATCGCGCTGACCCGGCGGACTATCAGGGTGCGGTCACCGACTGGCACGAAGCGCGAGCCGAGGCGTATGAGCGAGTGATTCTCGATCAGCCCGGTGACGTCGGCTTCCTCGTGTGGGGCGACCCGGCGTTCTACGACTCGACGATCCGCATCGTCGAGCGCATCCTCGCGCGCGGGAACATCGAGGCCGAGTGGGACGTCATACCCGGCATCTCGAGCCTCCAGCTGCTCGCCGCACGTCACCGCATCGTGCTGCACGAGATCGGTCAACCCATCACGGTCACGACGGCCCGGAAGCTTCGCGAGGCCGTCGACGCCGGAGCCGACAACATCCTGGTGATGCTCAGCGCGCGTCTGGAGCTGGACGGGCTCGAAGACTGGCAGATCTGGTGGGGCGCCAATCTCGGCACCGAGCACGAGGCGCTGGTTGCTGGTCGCGTCGGCGATGTTGTCGGCGAGATCGATGAGTCCCGAGTCGCTGTGAAGAACGCCGCCGGCTGGGTCATGGACGCCTACTTGTTACGTCGCTAGCAGCCGATGACCGCGCGGCCAGCGGCCGTGAGCGTACCGGCCACGGCCTTGGGAGTACGCCCGACGTAGCCCGCGACCATCGCGCCGTCGCGCAGCATCATCAGCTGGTCCGCCTTGGAGTCGACGTCGTCGACCCCGAGCTCGGTCAGCAGTTCGCCGAACTGGCTCACCAGCCACGTGCGGTGCTCCATGACGACGCGGTGCCCGGGGTGCTCGGGCTGTGACAGCTCGGCCGCGGCGTTGATGAACGGGCAGCCTCGAAAACCAGGAGTGCAGGCAAACGCTCCGAGCTCCTCGGCGTACCAGCGCAACACGCCAGCGGAATCACCGTCGAGCTCCGCACGTTTTTGCGTGAGTGCGTCTTCGACAGTTGCTACCTGCTGCATGAGGTAGGCGGTGATCAGATCGTCCTTGGTGGGGAAGTGCCGGTAGAACGTGACCTTGGAGACGCCCGCCTCGGCGATGAGCCGATCGGCGCTGACAGCGCGGATGCCGTCGGCGTAGTAGCGACGCGTCGCGGCATCCAGGATGCGTTCGCGTACGGGCGCTGCGGTGGTCGTCATCGTCACACTCCTTTGGGTTTGCCATGGTCCCACGATCGTGGTTTGATCGTAGTAGACGTACTAGTTAGTCTACATCAATCCAAGGAGCCCCACATGCCCGAGCAGATCCTCTACACCGCAGTTGCCACCTCGACCGGCGACGGCCGCAACGGACACGTACGTTCGACCGATGGCCTGATCGACACCGACGTCCGCTTCCCGGCCGAGCTCGGTGGCGCAGGTGGTGCGACCAACCCCGAGCAGCTGTTCGCTGCTGGCTATGCCGCGTGCTTCCACTCAGCGCTGAAGTCGAGCAAGTCCCAGCATGGCGTCGACGTCTCCGACTCCGCAGTCACCGCCGAGGTCGGCATCGGCCCGAACGGCCTGGGTGGATTCGGCCTCGCCGTCACGTTGCGCGTCGAGATGTCAGGTGTGTCGCAGGAAGACGCCGAGAAGGCCGTATCAGTCGCACACGAATGGTGCCCCTACTCCAACGCGACCCGCGGCAACATCGACGTCATCCTCGACGTCGAAGTCGCCTGAGGCTCAGTCCTCCGGGTCGACCGGCGGCGCGGCACCTTCGTGCTCGTCCCGGTCGGCCCACTCGAGCAACGGTGCGATGTTGAATGACGTCTGATCGATGCCCTCGTGGAGATCGCCGAGCTCGGCATACCGCTTCGGCACGGTGGCGATGGTGAAGTCGTGTGGGTCGACGTCATCGATCTCGTCCCAGCGGATCGGCGTCGAGACCCGACCATCGGGAAACCCACGTACTGAATAGGCGGCGGCGATCGTGTGGTCGCGGGCGTTCTGGTTGTAGTCGACGAACAAGTCGGTCGGGTCTCGGTCCTTGCGCCACCACGTCGTCGTCACGTCATCGGGTGCCCGTCGCTCCACCTCGCGCGCAAACGCGAGGGCAGCACGGCGTACGTCGGCGAAACCGTGATCTGGCGGGATGCGTACGTAGATGTGCAGGCCCGAACCTCCGGACGTCTTCGGGAAACCTGTCGCGCCGAGCTCGTCGAGCACTTCATGGGCAACATGAGCCACCCGGCGTACGGTTTCGAAGTCGCACTCGGGTCCCGGGTCGAGATCGATGCGCCACTCGTCGGGCTTCTCGACGTCGGCGCGACGACTGTTCCAGGGGTGGAACTCGACAGTCGACATCTGTACGGCCCAGATCACGGTGGCCAGCTCGGTCACACAGACTTCGTGGACGATTCGGTCGAAGCGCGGGAAGTGGATCGGCACCGTCTCGAGCCAGGGCGGTGCGCCGGGCGGCACCTTCTTCTGGTGCACCTTGTCGCCGGCCAGTCCCTTGGGGAACCGGTGCAGCATGCACGGACGCTCGTACAGAGCGTTGACGATGCCATCGCCCACCGCGAGGTAGTAGTCGATCAGGTCGAGCTTGGTCCACCCGTGCTCGGGGAAGTAGACGCGGTCAGGGTTGGTGACCCGCACGACCTTGTCGTCGACCTCGATCTCGATCGCCGGGGATGAGCTCGCCATGTGGCTACGCCGGAGGCTTGGCGCCGGTCGGGTTGGGGAACGCGATGGCGCCGGACTTGAGCACGCCTCGGGCGAGGGCGCGTACGCCGTCCTCGACGGTGATCGCTCGACCGGTCGCTTCCTTGTCCATGCCGGCGGCGCACACGCGGTCGGTGGCGTCCTCGATCTGCTTTCGCGCGGATGCTCCCGAATCGGTGATCGTGCCGTCGCTGTCGACCCAGCCGCGTGACGCGAGCTGCGCGTAGCCCGCGGCCCACTCGTCCTCGGTCCAGCCGCGCATCTTGCGCTGATCGCCCCCGATGAGACCGGCGGCTACCGCGAGAGTGTTCGCAGCCGGGCCGTCCAGACCCGCAGAAATGAGCACAGCGATGTGGCAGTCGCCCCGGTATTCGCGGATCACCGAGGCAGCCCACCACAGCAAGCCGATGTCGTCAGTGGGCCGTGGCAGTGAGGCGTGTGCGGCAGCGAGCGGCTTGCCGGCGAAGTTGAGTCCGTCGACGATGGCCGCGAGCTCCTTGGCGACCTTGCCGGCGTCGGCGTCCGCGGCTTCGATCCCGGGGGTCAGAGCATCACGAGCGAGGTTGAGCCGGGCAGTGAGGATGTCGTCGCGTGATGCCAAGGTCCAGGCGTCAGGAAGTGCCCGGCGCACCATGGTCGGAGCAAAGCCATGGAACGTCGCGATCACGAGCTCCGGCGAAGGCGTGCCGAGTGCGGCGGAGCGGGAGGCGAAGTAGCCCATCCAGTAGCCCTTGAGGCCGAGGACCTCGTAACGAGCCTTCGAGTCAGGCGAGAAGTAGACGACGTCGTGCAGCACCTCGACCGAGCGCCAGAACTTGGTATTCGACATGCAGGTGAGTATGCCCCAGCGGGTAGGGTCCGAGCCGTGACCGACAACACGCGCATCCTGCTCGCCTCCCGCCCCAACGGAGAACCAACCCACGACAACTTCAGCCTCGAGACGGCGCCAGTTCCGTCCCCGGGTGACGGCGAGGTGCTGCTCCGGACGATCTACCTGTCGCTTGATCCCTACATGCGGGGCCGCATGAACGACGCCAAGTCGTACGCCGCGCCGCAGCCACTCGGCGAGGTCATGCAAGGCGGCACAGTCGCCGAGGTGGTCGAGTCGAACGATCCGTCGTTGAGCCCGGGCGACTTCGTGCTCTCGTACCACGGTTGGCAGGCGTACGCCGTGCTGCCGGCGAAGTACGTACGCAAGCTGGACCCCGCCAGCGCCTCCATCTCGACGGCCGTTGGTGTGCTCGGCATGCCGGGCTTCACGGCATACGCGGGGTTGCTGCAGATCGGCAAGCCGCAGCCCGGCGAGACCGTCGTTGTCGCGGCAGCGGCCGGCCCGGTCGGCTCAGCCGTCGGCCAGATCGCGAAGATCAAGGGGGCACGCGCTGTCGGTATCGCCGGCGGTGCCGAGAAGGTCGCGTGGCTCACCGAGCTCGGCTTCGATGTCGCTCTGGACCACCGCTCGCCGACCTTCAAGGCCGATCTCAAGGCTGCTGTTCCTGACGGCATCGACGTGTACTTCGAGAACGTCGGCGGTCATGTCTGGGACGCCGTGCTCCCGCGCCTCAACACCTACGCCCGCGTGCCGGTCTGCGGACTCGTCGCCAGCTACAACGACACCGAGCTGCCGCCGGGCCCTGACCGCACGCCGTACCTGATGACCTCGATCCTGACCAAGAGCATCACGATGCGTGGCTTCATCCAGGACGAGTTCGTCAAGGCGCACTACAAGGACTTCCAGAACGATGTCGCTGGCTGGATCGCATCAGGCGAGCTGCGGCATCGGGAGGACATCGTCGCCGGCCTGGAGAATGCGCCCGAGGCATTCATTGGGCTGCTTACCGGAAAGAACTTCGGCAAGCTGCTCGTCCAGGTCGGCGACGACTCCAGCCGCTAGTTCAGCGTCATCCGGGGCTCACCCAGTGAACTGAGCCCATTGGCGCTGCGGGTGCAGGTGCCGCCCTTGGGGACACCGGCGTTGTAGGCCTGACGTACACAGGACCGGGTCGCCAGTTGACCCCAGTAGTTCGGGTGCAGTGACTCCTGGATGTAGTACGGGCTGCTGCCGGCCGTCGTGACGGTACGGATCTGGTTGACCCACTCGGTCCGGTCGACTGCCGTCGACTGGGTCCAAGAGCTGAGGCCGACCTCTTCGTACAGACCCACCGTGTTCTCGCACAGACGGCGACCGTTGAACGCCGACGACAGGTTCAGCGTCTTGGTGTTGGTCAGGCCGGACTGGGTGATGGCACCGGCAACCGCGTTGTTGATGGTCGGCAGCGCGGTGGCGTTGGCCCAGTTGGCATCTGCGTTCCAGAAGCCGCACCCGCCGGTGTTCTGGCGGGAGTAGCCGCTCTCGCTGTAGCGGATGCCCGAGCCGTTGGGGAGCGGGGACGGGTAGTTCTGGACGAGCAGCGTCCAAGAGTTGTCGGCGTACCCGGCATTGCGCATCGCGGTGCGGATGTTGATGAACGCATTGGAGATGCGGGTCTTCATGGTCGAAACATTCGAGCTGGTGAAGTTTGCTTTGACGCTGCTGTCGTCGTAGCAGTAGTCCTTCCACCAGGTCGGCGAGCCGAGGAAGTCGACGACGCAGGACTGGACGACGCTGGCGAAGTTGAAGTCGTTGCCGCCGATCGAGACCGCGACCATCTTGACGTTGTGGGTTGCCGCGAACTGCTGGAGTGCCTTGGCCTGGCCGATCTTGCCGGCGCCGTTGTCATAGAAGTCGAGGCCGGGCTTGAAGTAGGAGCCGCCCGCGTCGGTCGCGGTCTTGGCACCCGAGCACGCCAGGTTGACGCTGCTGACGCCGCCACCGATCTTGATCTCGGCACTCTTGCTGCGGTGGCACCGCTCGATCGTCTCGGCGTTGTTGGCGGCGTTGTCGAAGTACGCAGTACTGCCCAGGGCGTCGGCGGAAGCCGAGTTGCTGTTGGAGGAGCCGGCCCAACGTCCTGCCTCGCCGGAAATGTACGAGTCGCCGACGGACGCAACCCACGGCGTGCCAACGCCTGGGCCGTCCGCATGGGCGGGTATCTGGACCAGCGTCAGTCCGATGAGTGAGAGCGTGAGCGCGCCCGCAAAGGTACGGGCTCGGGTGACCACCGACATGCAATCCTCCTGGGATAGGGCCTCCCGCCCGGACTGAACGTAGTGGCCTACGTCACATTTGGGAAGGATCTGCCCTCCGCGAGTTGACCTGGAGTGCACTCCAGGGTGAATGCTGAAGTCATGACCGTGACCGCCAATCAATTGCCGAGTGGCCCCGCTGAGGGACTGACGATCAGCGCCGCAGCTGTTGCGAGCGGGCTCACCGTCGACACCCTCCGTTACTACGAGAAGGAGGGGCTCACCCTCCAGCCGCCCGGGCGCTCGTCGTCGGGGCAGCGCCGGTATGCCGAGAGCGACGTTCGCTGGCTCGGCACGCTGGTGATGTTGCGCAAGACCGGGATGCCGATCCGCGACATCCGCCGCTTCGTCGATCTCTACCGGATCGAGGGCAGCGAGTCCGACCGGTTGGCGATTCTCGAGACGCACCGCGAACACGTACGTGAACAGCTCCGCGAGGTGCAGACACATCTCGAGGCCATTGACCGCAAGATCGACTTCTACAACGCAAAGGTGATGAACAAGTGAAGACCACAGCATGGGGAAACCAAGGCCTCCAGGCCAGCGTCGAGGGACTCGGCGCGATGGGCATGTCGGCGTTCTACGGCGCCCGGGACGACGAGGAGTCGACCGCAACCCTCAATCGCGCGCTCGACCTCGGTGTCTCGATGATCGACACCGCCGAGATCTATGGACCGTTCCTCAACGAGCAGCTCATCGGCCGGGCGATTGGCAGCCGCCGCGACGAGTACGCGCTGGCCACGAAGTTCTCTCGCGAGGTTGGCGACGACGGTTCGATCGGTCCGCCGAACGGAGGTGCTGCCTACGCGCGCAAGGCGCTCGAGCGCTCGCTGCGCAACCTGGACATGGAGACGATCGATCTCTACTACCTGCACCGCGTCGATCCCAACACCCCGATCGAGGAGACCGTTGGCGCGATGGCGGAGTTCGTCAAGGAGGGCAAGGTGCGCTATCTCGGCCTGTCTGAAGCCGCGCCCGAGACGATCCGCAAGGCCCACGCCGTACACCCGATCACCGCGGTGCAGACGGAGTACTCGCTGTTCGAGCGCAGCCCTGAGGTCAACGGTGTGCTCGACACGACCCGCGAGCTTGGGATCGAGTTCGTCGCCTACTCACCTCTCGGCCGTGGGGTACTCACAGGTGCGATCGCATCGGCTGACGAGCTGGATGAGGACGATTTCCGGCGCCACAGCCCGCGCTTCGCGAGCGACAATCTGACGGCCAATCTCACGGTTGTCGACAAGGTGCGGGCATTGGCCGGGGTCAAGGGTGTGACGCCTGGTCAGCTCGCGTTGGCTTGGGTCCTGCATCAGGAAGGCGTCGTGACGATCCCCGGCACCAAGCGTCGTACGTATCTTGAGGAGAACGTCGCCGCCGTCGATGTCGAGCTGACCGCGGGTGACGTGGCTGCGCTCGAAGAGGCTGCACCGGTCGGCGTCGCCGCCGGTGAGCGCTACCCCGAGGCTGGCATGCAGCAGGTCAACCTCTGAGCTAGCCCTTCGCGTGTGCGAGGACCCAGTCGAGCAACGGCTGGGCCTCGCGCCAGTCGGCTCGTACGCGATCGAGCAGCTCGGGTGTGTGGATGAATGGCTCGAAGCCGTAGTTCTTGCCCAGTGTCATCGACTTGTGTCGCAGCAGCTCAATGCGCGGATGGTCGGCGTCGTATCCACGAGGTGATGTCTTGAGCTTGTCGCCGCCCAGCTCCCAACCCGCTGACTGTGCAGTCAGCAAAATGGCTTCGAGCTCGGGTCCATGGCGGTCATGGACAATTGCCTCGCGCACGCTCGCCAGGCGTGCTGTCGACGCTTCGTAGAAGCCCGCGCCCACCCGGACCCCTGGCGCGCCGACCTGCACGTACCAACCGGTCGACGGTCCTGCGGCAACGAACGCACCCTGGGCTGTCTTGTACGGCGTCTTGTCCTTGGCGAACCGGACGTCGCGGTATGGCCTGAACACCTTGCCTTCACCGAACTCGTCGCTGAGCTCCGCCATCAGCGCCTTCATGGGGGCCGCGACCTCGGTGTCGTACGTCTGGCGGTGCGCTTCCCAGAACGTCTTGGTGTTGTCCATCTCGAGGTCGTCATAGAAGTCGAGCGCAGCCGCAGAGAACCCGGTGAACATGGTTCGAGATTACGTGGGGGGAATCAGGTCGCCGAACAGGGCGGTGAGCGAGGACTCGACCTGGGCGCGCGTGGCCGCCGGGTCGTCGGAGTGAGCGATGAGAAGGGCGCCCTCGACGACGGCGCTCAGTACGAGCTGTGCGAGCAGCGGCGCCGGACGTGAGTCGTCGACGGCTGGAGACTCCGCGAGCAACGCAATCAGGAGCCCGAGGCCGTACTGCGCCTCGAGCTCTCGCCAGGTCTGCCAGCCGAGAACCGCCGGGGCGTCGGTCAGGGCGATCTGGCGTACCTCGGCGCGGTCGCAGATGTCGAGGAATGCGGACAGTGCGCGGGGGAGCAGGTCCTCGTCACCGCCAGCAGCGACCATGTCCGCGAGCTCCTGGGTGATGCCCACCTCGACCTGCTCGAACACAGCACGAAACAAGCCGCGCTTGTCGCCGTAGTGATGGTGCAGCGCTCCCCGGGTGACTCCTGCAGCTCGTACGATCTCGTCGGCGGACACCGCCGCGAACCCGCGCTCAGCGAACAGCGGCCGCGCCGCGTCGAGCAGCGCGGTCTGCGTCGCCAGGCGGCGATCTTCCTGACTAGGCGCCAACGCGAGCCACGAACTCGACGATGTGAGCTGCAAGCTCCGCCGGCTGATCCTCGGAGATGAACGTGTATGAGTCGGCGATCTCGACGATCGTGGCGTTGGGCAGCTTTTCGGCCAGGCGGTGGGCCAGTGACAGCGGGAACAGCTTGTCCTCGGTCGCCCACGCCAGCAGGACCGGCTTGTCGAACGCCGGGAGCTTCTCGGCAGCCTCGAACGTGTGCCGCTTGCTCACGGTCTTGAGGAACCGTGCCAGATCCTTGCGAATGGCCCGGTTGTGACGGCTCGGGCCGAGGTACGACCTGACAGTCTCCGGCGCGATGGGGCGTTTCGACACCCAACCGAACGTGATCGGCAGGCGCTGCATGAACTTGGGTCGGATCACCTGGGTCAGTGCCGCCATGGAACCCGGTGCCTTGGCGAGCTTGGGCAGGAGGGCGAACGCCGGCGGGAAGAACCGCTCGAACGCATCGCACGTCGCGAGCACGACACCGCCGATGCGTTCAGGGTGGCGTGTCATGAGGATCTGGGTGATCGCGCCACCGGTGTCGTTGGCGACGATGGTGACGTCCGTGAGGTCCAGCTTCTCGAGGAAAGCCGCGATCAGGTCGGCTACGCCAGGCGGTGTCAGGTCGGCGTCCGGCATGGGGATCGAGTGTGAGCCGAGCGGCCAATCGACGGTGTACGTGTGCAGTCCAGCCTCGACGGCAGCGGGCACGACGTTGCGCCACAGATCGGCGTTGACCAGCAGGCCGTGGACGAAGACCACGACGCGGCCTTCGACGGCGCCGTTCTCGAAGTAGCGGACCGTGCCAGAGCCGAGATCGACCTCGTGCACGACGCCGAGAGCTTCAGGGCGGGTTATGGGAGTCATGGGAGCAACATACATACGGAATGTATGTATGTCCAGACCCCCACCCACCGTGATTCGCGGTGATCAGGCAGAGATCGTGGAACGAGTTTCGAGCACTGCCTTGCGCAACTCGCCGTAGGCGTTCTCGACACCCGTGCGAAGTGTTTCGGCCACGCTCGTCGCGGTGTCAGCCGTGTCCTCAAACTGTGACCTCGCGTCGATCCACGTGTTGCGAAGCTGATCCATCAACGGGGCAAGCTTGCTGTTCGCCTCCATTGCGCCGAGGTGGATCTGGACCTCAAGATCGTCGATCCTGGCCTTCCACTGCTCGACCTGTGCGTCGGCGAGCTGCTTGTTGAGGGCAGCCTGCTTGGTCTGGAGGGTCTTGATCTTGCCCTCCAGGGCGGTGATGCGTTCGTTGGTATCCATGGCCTCAGCGTCGCTCAACGCAAGGTGACGAGACAGAGCCCAAGGTCCCCGAACTGGCATCGGATACGGGACTTTCGACCACTGGCGCGACGCGTAGAAGATCGTGAAGGATGGGCACCAGGAAGCCAGGAGGCCACGATGACTGCGACGAAGGTGGACCTCAAGCGCGAGCTCGGCACGCTGTATGCGCCTGGCCACGACCCTGTGCTGGTCGACGTACCCGAGTTCCCCTTCCTGATGATCGACGGTCACGGTGATCCGAACACGTCACCCCTCTACGCGGAGGCAGTCCAGGCGGTCTATCAGGTTGCCTACACGCTCAAGTTCACGATCAAGCGTTCAGAGGAGGGCATCGACTTCGCAGTCATGCCTTTGGAAGGCCTGTGGTGGATGCCCGACATGAGGACGTTCTCCGCAGAGGACAAGTCACAGTGGGACTGGACGATGATGATTCGGCAGCCCGAGATGGTCACGCCCGAGATGGTCTCCCGGGCGAAGGACGCCGTCGCTGCCAAGCATCCGTCCGAGGCGGTCGCACGCGTACGCCTTGAGCACTTCGCCGAGGGCGAAGCCGCGCAGGTCCTGTACGTCGGCCCCTACGCCGACGAGGGACCGACGATCCAGCATCTGCACGAGTTCATCGAACGAGAGCACCTCACGTTGCGCGGCAAGCACCATGAGATCTATCTCGGCGATCCGCGCCGAGCGGCTCCTGAGAAGCTGAAGACGATAATTCGCCAACCCGTCGAGCGGTGACCGATCGGCTCAGGGAACGATGAGCACCTTGCCGGTCGCCCGTCGCTCGTCGAGGGTGAGCAGCGCCTGCGTTGCATCCTCCAGCGAGAACGTCGGCCCGACGACAGGCTGAAGGGCACCGCTCTCGAGATGCGGCAGCATGGCGGCCCACTCCTTCGCGATGTGACCGGGGCGGCTGAAAACGTACGCACCCCAGCCGACGCCAACCACTGCAACGTTGTTGAGCAATAGGCGATTGACCTTGACGGTCGGGATCTCACCGGCGGTGAACCCAATGACCAGCAACCGGCCATCGTCCTTCAGGCAGCGCAGGGAGTCGGTGAACCGGTCGCCGCCGACCGGGTCGACGACGATGTCGACTCCGCCCTGGGCCTTCACCGCGTCCTTGAATCCGTCGGCCAGCACGAACTCGTCCGCACCGGCCTCGAGTGCGACGGCACCCTTCTCAGGAGTCGACGTCACGGCGATGACCCGGGCGGCGCCAAACGCCTTGGCAATCTGGATTGCCGCCGTACCGACGCCACCGGCAGCGCCCTGAACCAGCACAGACTCGCCCTCCTGCAGCTGACCGCGCTCGACCAGGGCGAAGTACGCCGTGCCGTAATTGAAGATGATCGATGCGCCTTGCTCGTACGACAGGCCGTCCGGGAGCTTGAACGTCGTCTCGAGCGGTGCGACAGCCTCTTCGGCGAAGCCGCCAAGGACGCAGAGAGAGGCGACTCGGTCGCCGGGGGAGAATCCGGATCCTTCTGGCGCGCTGATGATCTCACCGGCGATCTCGGCTCCCGGGGTGAACGGAAGATCGGGCTTCATCTGGTAGAGACCGCGGCTCTGGAGCACCTCGGGGAAGGCGACTCCTGCTGCACGCACGCGGATCAGGACCTGGTCGTTGCCAGCCTCTGGGCTGGGAAGGTCGTTGACCTCAAGTGCGGATGGGCCGTCGAGTGTCGTGATCTGCACAGCTTTCATGGCCGCGACACTACCGCAGCACTAAGCGCACGCTTAGGGCTCTCGCATACGGTTGCTGCATGCGTAGCGACTCCTTCGACGAGCGACTTCTGCGCTGGATTGATGGTCACCGAGTCGATGTCCTGACCTCGCTCTCGAAGGCGTTGATGAATCTGAGCGACTCCTCCTGGTTCTGGGTGGCGGTGAGCCTTGCCGGGCTGGCAGTGGTCATCCTGCTACGGGCGTGGCGAATCGGTTTGGCAGTCGCGCTGGTGAGCTATCTCGGCGGGTTCGTCGCGGCACAGCTGAAGGAGGCGTTCGAGCGCCCTCGTCCGACCTTCCCCGACGCACTGGTTGAGGTGGAGGGCTACGCCATGCCGTCCAGCCACGCCTGCTTCACCATGGCAGTTTCGATCACTCTTCTTCTCGTGATCGAGTGGAGGTCTCGTCGCACGTTCGTTCTCTGTGCGACCGGGCTGGCATTCGTCCAGCTGTTGATTGGCGTCGCGATGGTCTACCTCGGCGCCCATTGGGCGACTGATGTGTTCGCCGGATGGGCTCTCGGCATTCCGATCGGGCTGCTGTGCGGACTGGTGTTCAGGAAACGCGAGCGGTCAGCTTGACCGGTGCCTTGTCGCCCGGGACGTTCGTGATGTTGCGCAGCTTGTTGGGTGCGACCGCGGGAGCCTCCACCGAGTAGCGCTGCAGCACCTCGCGCAGAACGACCGTGCCCTCCATCAACGAGAACGCGGCACCGATGCATCGGCGTACGCCTCCGCCGAACGGGATCCAGGTGTTGGGTGCGATCTTGCCGACCAAGAACCGCTCGGGATCGAAGCGGTGTGAGTCGGCGAAGTTCGCCTCGCGACTGTGCGACAGCATGATCGACGGAGTGACGGTCGTCCCCTTGCGGAGGAGTCGGCCGCAGACGACCTGGTCGCTCTGCAGTGTGCGGGCGACGAAGTCGATGATCGGATGGATGCGCATGCCTTCCTTGAGGCAGGCCTCGAGATACGCATCGTCACCGTTGTCGGCGGCTTCGAGGGCCTTGGCCAGGATCTCGGGGTGGCGGCCGAGCTCGTGCAGCGTCCAGGACAGCGCTGATGCCGTGGTCTCGTGTCCGGCGAGCAGCAAGGTCACGAGCTGGTCACGCATCTCGGCATCCGAGAGCGGGGCCTCATCGGTCTCGTCGCCGACCCGCAGCAGACGTGAGAGTACGTCGTCGCGTCCCTCGAGGTCATGAGCCTGACGACGCTCCGCGATCTCGGCGTACAGGATGTCGTCGACTGCCTTCTGGTTCTTGAAGTAGCCGCGCCACGGAGGAAGCGCGAAGAGCCTCGGATATGACCAGGCCAGCAGCATCTTGGCCTCGATGTTGACCATCCTGTTGACCTTGGGACGGAGCACCGCAAGACGCTCCTCGTCGGTCACGCCGAAGACCACTTGCAAGATGACGTCGAGCGTCACCGCGTTCATGCGGTCGAGGGTGAGCAGCTTGTCACCGTCGCGCCAGGAGTCGACCTCGATCTTGGCGATCGCCTCGACGAGAGGCTGGTATGCGCGCATCGACGGACCAGTGAACGCCGGCATCAGCAGCTTGCGAGCACGCTGGTGCTCGGCGTCGTCGGTCACCAGCACCGAGTGGGGGCCCATGACCGGCTTGAGGATCATGTTGCCCTCGCCGGCATGGAACTGCGATGGGTCGGAAGCGAAGATCTCCTTGATGTCAGCCGGATCGCTGAACACCACGAGCTTGCGAGGGCCAGGCAGGATCCGCATCAGGAACGTGTCGCCGTACTTCTCGTGAAGCGGCGGGACGTACTTGTAGCGGTTGCGCAGGAAGCGCCACGTCGACAACCATGCCGGCCATTTCGGGCCATCCGGGAAGTCGTAGGTGGGCTTCTCGCTCATGTCAGGCAGCCTTCTCCCACTCGAAGTCCTTGGCTTCGACCTTGCGGGTCTCCCACCAGTACTGGAACGTGAACTTCGGCCAGATCGTACGGTTCTTGCCATGGCTGTCGAGGTACCAGCTGGTGCAGCCGCCCTGGGTCCAGATGCCCTTCTCGACGAGCTTCTGGATCTCCTTGTTGAACTCGGTCTGCGCTGGCAGCGTCGCCTCAGCGGCGACCGCTCCGCGCTTGTCCATCTCGTCGAGCATTTTGACGATGTACTTCGTCTGCTGCTCGATCATGAAGACCACCGAGTTGTGGCCGAGAGCCGTGTTGGGGCCGAGCATGAAATAGAGGTTCGGGAAGCCATGGATCGTCATGCCCATGTACGTCTCGGTGCCGTGCTCACGGAACTGGTCGGCGAGGTTGACGCCGTCCTTGCCCTTGACGTCGAGGTAGTCGAACGCATCGATCACGTGGAAGCCGGTGCCGTAGATGATGATGTCGGCCTCATGCTTCAGCCCGTTGGCATCGATCACGCCGTCCTTGACGATCTCGGCGACACCGTCGGTGCTGAGCGTGACGTTGTCACGCAGGAACGTCGGGTAGTAGGTGTTGGACTGCAGCACGCGCTTGCAGCCGAGGCGGTAGTCAGGCGTCAGCTTGGCGCGCAGCTCCGGATCGGGGATCTTCTTGGCGAGGTAGCGCTTCACGATCTTCTCGGCGACCGGGAGGATCTTGACGTGCCCGTTGAAGCCAATGGCACGTGCCTCGAGAGCCCAGTAGAGGGCGTTGCGGTAGGCCCGCGTCGCGCCGGGGACCTTGGCGAAGACCTTCTTGCGCCACTCGGGGGTCGGCTTGTCCTTCTTGGGCAGCACCCACGCGGGGGTGCGCTGGAAGACCGTGAGGTGGCCGACTTCCTGGGCGATGATCGGGATGAACTGAATCGCGCTGGCGCCCGTTCCGATGACGACGACCTTCTTGTCCTTGAGGTCGACCGTGTGGTCCCAGCCTGCTGAGTGGAACTTGGGGCCTTCGAAGGAATCGGCGCCCTTGATCTCCGGGACGTTCGGGATGTGGAGGCCGCCGACGCCGGCGATCACGACGCGAGCCTCGTAGTCCTCACCGTTGGTCTTGACGGTCCAGACCTTGCGGTCCTCGTCCCAGGTTGCGCCAGTGACCTCGACGCCGAAGGTGATGTAGGGGCGGATGCCCTTCTCGTCGGCAACCTTGCGCATGTAGGCCCAGATCTCTTCCTGGCCCGAGAAGCTCTTGCTCCACTCGTTGTTGAGCTCGTACGAGAACGAGTACATGTGGCTGGGGATGTCGCACTCGCAGCCGGGGTAGGTGTTGTCG
>NZ_JAKFEL010000197.1:0-18575 GCF_036675695.1 Aeromicrobium sp. | reverse complement strand
GAGGGCAACCGCATGCTCTACATCCACCCCGACGAATGCGTCGACTGCGGTGCGTGTGAGCCGGTGTGCCCCGTCGAGGCCATCTTCTACGAGGACGACACCCCGGCGGAGTGGAAGGACTACTACACCGCCAACGTCGACTTCTTCAACGATCTGGGTTCGCCCGGCGGCGCTGCCAAGCTCGGCAAGATCGACAAGGATCACCCGATCATCGAAGCGCTGCCACCGCAGGAACACGACGAGTGATTCCCGCTGCGGCGGTTTCCGCGCGATTCCCGGACTTTCCCTGGGACACGATCGCTGACGCCAAGGCGCGCGCTGAGTCCCACCCCGATGGGTTGGTCGACCTGTCGATCGGCACTCCGGTCGACGACACCCCCGCAGTAGCCCAGGATGCACTTCGGGCTGCAGCCAATGCGCCCGGCTATCCGACGACGTACGGCCCCGAGTCGCTTCGACAGGCTGCCGTCGACTGGCTCGAGCGACGCTTTGAGGTCACCGGCCTGAAGGCCTCTCAGGTGCTGCCGACGATGGGCTCGAAGGAGCTCATCGCCACGTTGCCCGCCCAGCTCGGATTCGGAGCTGGTGACCTCGTGGTCGTACCCGCGCTGGCCTACCCCACGTACGAGGTCGGCGCCCGGTTCGCCGGCTGCGATGTCCTGGCGACCGACTCGACCGTCGCCGTGGGGCCACAGGCACCCGCAATCTTCTACATCAACTCTCCGGGCAACCCGACCGGCAAGATTCTCGGCATCGACCACCTCCGCAAGGTCGTGGAGTGGGCGCGCGAGCGCGGCACCCTGGTCGTGTCCGACGAGTGCTATCTCGAGTTCGCCTGGGAGGACACCCCTTACTCGGTGCTCCACCCCGACGTCTGTGGTGGCTCGTTCGACGGGATTCTTGCGGTGCACTCGCTGTCGAAGCGTTCCAATCTTGCGGGCTATCGAGATGCGTTCGTCGCTGGCGACCAGGCGATCATCACGGAGCTGCTCGAGGTTCGCAAGCACATGGGCGCGATGGTGCCGACCCCGATCCAGGCAGCGATGGCTGCTGCGCTGGGCGATGACGAGCACGTCAAGATCCAGCGCAAGGCATACGCCCTCCGGCGCTTTGAGCTGCGCAAGGCCGTCGAGGAGGCTGGCTTCACGGTCGAGCACTCCGAGGGTTCGCTGTTCCTCTGGGTGACGCGCGGAGAGAACGGTCGCAAGACGATCGACTGGCTGGCCGAGCGCGGGATCATCGCCGCACCCGGTGACTTCTACGGTGCTGCCGGCGCCGACTACGTACGCCTGTCGTTCATGGCGAAGGACGAACGCATCGCCGCAGCCGTGAAGCGCCTCGCCAGCTAGTACGTGGCTGGCAAACCCGCGCGCCGACCAACGCCCCGCGTCCCGGCTTCCTGCGTTCGACCTTCACAAAGTATGCCGACGGTTCATTGCGAGATGACATGCTGCGAGACCCGTAGTTACGAGCCTCGTTGCATCTATTCGGTGGAGTCGGTCCGTTTCACGTACTTGCGCAACGCCAAGAATCCAGTTATCGCAGGAACTGCTACCGCTACGCGGCCCGCGAACGCCCAGCCACTAGAACCGAGAGGTAGTTCATCGCGGTCGAGCCGGAAGACATGAAGTGGAGAGGCAAGCCATTCCATGAAGTAGGTGAATACGTTCCATGTGCCGGAAGGCGACACGTCCCACTCTCGCGGCGAGTCGATCAATCCGACGACGCAACAGATTGCGGCAGTCGCGCCGGCCAGTGCGAGCGGTCGTCCAGGGCGCTCGCCGTAACCGAGGAAGCTGTACAGCCAGAGCGTGATCTTTTCAGTCTTGCCTTTCGCCGTGCGCTGGCGCATTCGATAGTCCAGCCAGTTGAGCTTTGTTCGAACTGAGCCTGGCGCCCCCTTCGTCCCACCCAGGCGTGCGATCGCGGCGGCGTAGTCGGCTCTTAGATGGGACCCTGCTCTTCCGTCTTCAAGAGCCCTCGCCCTCTCGAGTTTGGGGCTCTGTCCGGGCAACTCCGGATGTAGCACTGGAACAGCCACGGCGGCCCCAGCGGTGATTGCAGCGATGGACTGAAGTCCCTTAAGCGTTACCGGCGTGCGGAAGTTGCGGAGCACCAGGCCATCGATCGAATTCGCATCCTCTTCGAGGTTGTCGATGGAGTCGATCTCCAATCCCTCAGCGTCGTTGCCAATGATTTGAGCGTTTCGTGCAGAGACGAGCCGAATCGCTCCTTTGACATTCTGGACGATGGCCCCAGTCTCAAGTCGAAGTTGGGTCGGGTTGTATCGCGACTTTGTTTTCGGCAGAATTTTTGGCAAGAAGGCGAGGTCTTCCGCGACCCCCTCGATGATCACCTCTGACGGACCTTGCACAGCAACTCTTCTTGCCACCGAAATGAGTCTGAGTTTCGTCTGGGCATCTGGCCTGATGTACGAATCAGAAATCTCGTAGATATCGAGGTGGGATCCCTTTGCGAGTGCCCAACCTTTGGTCCCCTCCCCGGAGACCAGGTTGTCTGTGTACAAACCAGCTTTGCGGCTCTTTGGTGGGGCTGCGATCCTGCTCCCGTCGTGCATCAGAAGTGTCCCGGCGTACTCGTTGTCGAGCCGCACTTCACAGCGCCCACGAATCCCCAGCAACTCGATCGGCGCCTTGTTCGCAGACTGCAGCAGCGAATTCGCCATCTCAACTGAATTGATGTTCGCCGTATGGCGAGTCACGATCACGCTCGCGGTGCGGATCGTCACTTTCTTCACGTGAGGCGCCACCAATTGCAAGCTATGTTCACTTCCCGGAACATCTGGCGCCCAAGCGCCCTCGATGGAGAGCCGCTCAAGGTTTGGTGCACTGGAAAGAGCGAGTGCTACGTCGCCTTGCAGGTTTCCAGTAGTTATCCGGAGATGCTCGAGATGGGCCCCAAACTTCGGTCCGTCTATTTGAGTCCGAGCGGCAGCATCCGCGCTCGACCGAGGATGAAGCGCAAGGTGGAGGTTCTTCGCAGGTATGAGATCGAATTGCGTCCGCGGGGCCATGTTCGCATTCGGCTTGTAGTGCAGCACAACCTCGTCGTCGCCTTCGAACCAGTAGCCATCCCACAGCCGAAAGTTCGCGAATCGGTTCCACGGGGCGGTTCGATACGCGTCTCGGGCGCTGATCCAATCCAGATCGGTCCGCTCCATCTCATCAGCGTAGTGCGAGGCGGACTGACTGGACGCTGGCTCGCCGGGTTGGTAATGGCACCCTTGCTAGGCGGTGAATTCTGGATTGATTCCCTGATGGTGGATCAATGAAAGCTCCTGGCCGATTGAAAGAAGCGCTTTGATCTCGACGACCCTGATTCGTTGATCTACCGTCAACACGTCTTCGCGTTCGATCGCATGAATTTCGTCCAGCGCGTGTGTCCACATTTCCATTTCAGTCTCCTGTGTTTGGGGATCTGAACGTACTGCCGGCCACGGACAAGTGTCGGGACTCGCGCCTAGGTTGAGGGCATGACGTACACCAAGGATCAGCAGATCAAACACGTCGTTGAAGGACTGGCTCTCGGCGTCCTGGCGAACGGCGTGGAAGCCGTCACCAGCGCCAAAATGACGCAGGAATTCGCGTTCAACCACGCTTGGCGAAGGTGGGGACCTGCTTCGAAGTTTCCGAGCATCAAGGGACATGACCCGGGCAATCTCATCTGGATCGGAATCGGCAAGTCAGAGCGCCGCCAAGGCGCTCGAGCCGCTTGGGAACGTGATCGCTGGTGCTACCCCTACGTGAGGTTGCAGGGGTGGACTGCCATGGCTTGCCTCGAACATCACGCAGACGAGCGCGCATCCATCTCCGACTGGCTTGAGCTTGGACGCATCTTCGCTGATCGATTCGCAGACGAGGAGAAACAACTCGTCACCGCCGATTAGTTGCCTGCAGCAACCAATTTGCGCGTTTCTGAGACGGTGAACCCCGTTCATGCGAGCGTGGTGCGTCACACCTCGACTTGACTGGATCGTGACATGTCAACACTCGCAAATCGGCGCCACAGCTCCACCGTCTTTCTCTTCGCAGCCCTGGCGCTGGTCGTGAGTTTGCTTGCTGCCACAACGGCGACGAAGGCCGTGGCGGTCGGCGAAGACTCTGGTGGTGTCTTCGTTCCCGTCACGCCTACCCGCATCGCTGACACCATGGCCGGAACAAACACTTCCGCTACTCCGATCTCATCAGGAGGGGTGCGGTCGATCAACGTTCTCGGCGTTGGCGGTGTGCCAAGCACGGGCGTCGGTGCCGTCGTGCTCGACGTCGCCGGCAGTTCGAATGCGGGCGCTGCTGTTTACGCGTACCCAGACGGAACCACGCGTGGCGGATCTTTCCTGAAGATCGACGCGAACGATGGATGGGATTCCAACACAGTCATCGTCAAGCCAGGCAGCAACGGCAAGGTCGCCTTCTACAACTCTTATGGCAGCACAGAGTTGAACGTTGACGTTCAGGGTTACTTCACCAATGTCAGCGGCGAGGGCTCGCCGGGCGGATTCGTGCCGATCACTCCTTCGCGCATCCTGTCCAGCTATGCGGGCATCGGTGTTCCTCTTGCAAAGTTCAAGGGCGGTACGACCACGCAGTTCCAGGTAGGAGGCGTTGGCGACATTCCTGCTGATGCAACCGCCGTCTTCGGCAACGTGAGGGTGTTCGATTCTAATTACAGCGGTGCCGCCAAGATCTTGGCGTCTAACGCGACTGTGAACAGCTCGTACTCGATCAACTTTGTGACGAACGAGTTCAACGACACGGGCTTGTCGATGAAGCTCGGCACAGACGGCAAGATCAAGATCGTCCTGAATGGATCTATCTCCGACACTGCGCATTTAATCATCGACGTGCAGGGCTATTTCACACCTGATCCGGAGAGCGGAGGTAGCTTCACCCCACTAACGCAGGACCGTATTTTCGACTCACGAAGCACCGTCCCGATCCCTGCAAACGGCTCTGTTGAAGTTCCGGTCGCGGGACACGGCGGCGTGCCGAACGATGACAATGTGGGTTCGGTTGTTGTGTCCGTCCTGGCACTCAACTGGCACGCGACGGGGTCGGTCAGGATCTACAACGCCGATCAGGCGCCGCCTGCTTCTACAAACCTTGCGTTCACGGCTCCCTATGACCGCGACGTCATTTCCACCTCGGTTGTAGAACTATCCGATGAGGGCAGCGTGATTGTTCAAAACCTCAGTGGGGGTTCTGTCGATGTAATCCTGGATGGTCAAGGCTGGTTTAGTGCGCCCAACGACGAGCCGGAGTTGCCTGCAATGACCTCGTACGGAGTGGATGAATCCATTCTCGAGGACATGAGAGTGATCGCTGCTGA
This sequence comes from Aeromicrobium sp., assembly GCF_036675695.1. GTDB lineage: Bacteria > Actinomycetota > Actinomycetes > Propionibacteriales > Nocardioidaceae > Aeromicrobium. The sequence goes on along the minus strand of NZ_JAKFEL010000197.1, from coordinate 13,229 downwards.
CGAAGGGATCAGTTTGCAGGCTGCAGTCGACAAATACGGCTGGCAAAACGCATTCTCTGACATTGCGGGTGAAGTGCAAGCAGCCCATCCAACGACCTTCGCGGGAGCGTCTATCAACACCAGTGGGCCTGTAGGCGGAACGATCACATTCAAGGGCGCAGTACCCTCAGACGTGAATACGATTGTGGCGGGCAGCCCCGTGCCGATCACTCTCAATGGCGGAATGGACCACTCTCAGGCCCAACTCGGCAACATTCTCGAAACCGCCCATAACGCCGTGATTGCCCAAGCGGGAACGACCGACGTCAACTCCCATTTTGATCGCGCTGCGGGAGTCATTCGCTCAACGGTAATCAACCCAGATGCGGGATTCGACTCGGCCGCAGCTTCCGACTCCGTGAGCGAGGAGGTGCAAGACAGCCTGGAGCCTACTCCAGTTCCCGAGGTGGAGATTACGACTTCTGTCGACGAGGGGCAGTCCGGAGAAGACTGGATCCGAGGCGGTGCGATCCTGACGGTGTACGGGACGAACATCATGACCTGCACCTCGGCCTTCCCGGTGCTGGAGACTGGGGGTTCCAGCAGTGGCGGCCTGATTACGGCCGCGCATTGCGATAACAACATTTGGTACAGCGGACGGAACTCGCTGACTTACGTCCGCAAGCTGCCAGCGAATCATGGCGACATTCAGTACATGCGCGGGTCTGAGGGTATCGGCCAAACGTTCTATTACGCGGTCGGCAAGTATCGGCGGATCACCGGCCTCGGCACCCCCTCGGCGAACCAGACCTTGTGCCACTTTGGGCGCGGAAATGATAAGCAGACTTGTGACGAGGTCAAGGACGTTCTGACGTGTCGAGGTTCATTCTGCAACCTCGTAGCGATGAAGCACCGTCGATCGTCTGGAGGTAACAGCGGCGGTCCTTGGTATTCCGGAGGAAGGGCGTACGGAGTGCATTCTGGCTACGACTGGATCGGTGGTGCAAAGCGCGACCAGTTCACACCCATCTACAACACGCTTCTCGACGTCTCAGTGAAGCTAAGCAAGTGAGAACAGCGGGCCGAAGCGCCCGGGCTCTTGCGACTTCTGCGCTCATTGTCACCGCCTGCCTTGGATGTACGTCAGACGGTCAGAAGGCCGTGTCCCAGGGAGGCGATGAAACTTCCGCGCAGACGACATTGGAGTATGCATCGGGCAAGTACATTCTGCTAGGCAGGCGAAGTTCCGAAGGCATGGACGCGATCGTGCAAGGAAACCTCGTCGAACTGCAATCTGGCTGTGTCGGGCTGTCTGTAGGGGCCGTCGAATACCTTGTGGTCTGGCCGAACGGGACCGAAGTCATCAAATCGAATCCGCTCCAGCTATCCATTCAGGGAACCCGAGTGTCAGCAGGAGACTTTGTGAAGGGTGCTGGCGGCACTGTCGATCCGGCAACTTTCCCCGGACTGCCGGATGTGCCCACGGATTGCGTGAGCGCCGAGATTTCTGTCATGGATCGGCTCGAATGACCGGTGGTCGGGCCGGGCAGTAATTAATCGACGGCGCTGGCAGACCCGGGTCGGGAGCGTTCGCGGGTTCCAAATCCGAGACATCGAATTCAGTCTGAGTCAAGACGCAAAATTTTGGTGCACCCAATATGTTCGCTGGTGCACCCTGCGTTGACCACGCCCCGAGAACCCAGCGGCTGGTCGAGCTTCACAGTGACCCGATAGAACATTCCAACATCACTACAGCCAAAGGCAAAGGAACGCGTCGTAACTGTCACGCGTACACTCTTGCTGCTTTCCTCCACTGACACTGAGCGCTGGTCTTCACAAGCGCTTCCGCTGTAGGCGAGGACAATGGTGTTGCCATCCGCCGAGACTAGTTCTTCAAGAACCTCGCGTTCGCCAACGCTCATCCAAGCGAAGTACATGGCTACGGCAGTTGCTGATGCCGCTAGCGGTAGAACAATTCGCAGTCGCCCGACCTTGCGCCCGATCAGGACAGGCAGCACCAGGAGGAGCCCGACAATAGGCAGCATCATTATCCCGAACGGCACCGCTCGAGAGTAACGGACGTCTTGCCAACGGGGTTGGTCGGAATCGCGCAATTCCACCGAGTGACCCTGAACGCTGCGCCAGCGGGATTCTTCGTTCGAATGGTCGACGATCTCGCACTGTGCAAGCCTCCGTGAGAACAGTGGAGACGTTTGCAGCCCTGGCGTAGGCAACGTTGCCACTTGCAATTCTGAATCCGTGTTTCACGGATCCGAGCATCGGAGACTACTGCGGGACAACCTCCGCAAGTTCAGGCATGTATAGGGGGTCGCACTCGACGAGGCCAGTCATCACATAGTTCGAGAAGACCGTGCTGCTCTCATTGAGTCCGTGGACGTACGAGGAGAACAGCGCCACGATGTCGGCGTTGGCCTTGGCCGTTACTGATCCGCTACCGCCGTTTGCGAGGCGCACCTTCAGCGCGGCCTTCACGGCATCACGCACCGTCAGGTACTCGCTGATGAGCTTGATCTAAGGGCGTCCAGGATCACTGAGCAACTGCTTGTCGGCAGCAACAACGCGCCGGCTGTCGATCACCTTGTCTTCGTAGTTCGAGGAGGTGCCGCGCGAAGCTGCCCACTGAGGGAACTTCTCGGTCAACTGTGCGTTGCCCTGTTGCCGCATGGCCAGTCAGCTCGGGCGACTGGTCGATCGAGGCGAAGCCATTTGGCGGTGTCATCACCAGGTTATGGTTCCTCACCAGACAACCCTGGTACAACTTCGGCCTTGGCAGCCGGGCCCGGATTCCGCCCGGATCGACTGCGCGGGTTTTGCCCGCCAGCCCTAGTTGCCAGGTACACCTAGTTGGTCGAAACCCGCACGATGTCAGGATCGGCGCTGTCTGTCGTCGTCCAGCCCCGGTCGGAGCGATCAGCGTTCCACTGCTTCGTCTCGAACTTCACCGTGGTGATGCCCAGGTGTGACGCATTGCCGACGAGGTAGTGCGCGATGGCCCAACCGCGCGCCTTCACGTCTGCTGGCTTGCCCGTCAGCGGGAAGCGTGCGTTGTCGCGGTCCTGACCTGACTCGATCTTGCCAAAGGCCCGCTGTACGTCCTCGACGACAACCTCCGTGCTGCTGTTGCCCTTGGGATTGATCTGGCAGGTGAACGCCGCGGGGCTGTAACCGCGCAGTGCCGACGCGAGGGCCCGGGCTTCCGGCTCGTGTTGTGCGTACGCGGTGGGGAAGCCCGAGCGCTGCACCCGCTGTGCGGCCTCGGTGATCACCATCGACTCGTAGCCGTCGACCTTCGCCAGAGCGCTGTAGAACCTGCCGATCGCGTAGTGGGGATTCATGATCTGGTCCACCGTGCCCCAGCCCTGTGACGGGCGCTGCTGGAACAGACCGATCGAGTCGCGGTCGCCGTAGTCGATGTTGTGGATCTTCGACTCCTGGAAGGCCGTCGCGATCGCGATCGTCGTGGCCCTCGGCGACAGCCCACGCTCCTGGGCGATGGCCGCCATCAGGCTTGCCCATCGACCTTGCTCCAGGTCGACCTGGGCTCGAAAGTCGCCGACCTTCGCGACGCAGTACTCGCTGCGCAACGGCTCACGATCGCGGAGTCCGGTGGCGACGAGAATGCCTGCGGCAAGAAGCCCAAATACAACAAACCAGCGCAACTTCATTGGCGGCTCACTAGTTGGCGTGCAGGGCGGAGTTGAGCTCGATGCCCGTACGTTCTCCGCGAGGCCGCGCCTCGATTGCACCAGTCTGGCTGTTGGTGAGGAAGAGGATGCCGTCCTGTCCCGACAGCTCGGCGGCCTTGACGGTCGAACCGTCGGGCATCGTGACTTTGGACCCAGCCGTGACGTAGGTGCCGGCCGCGACGACACAGTCGTTGCCCAGGGAGATGCCGATGCCGGCATTGGCGCCGATCAGCGAGTTCTCGCCGACGCGGATGACTTCCTTGCCGCCACCCGAAAGCGTGCCCATGATCGAGGCGCCACCACCGACGTCGGATCCGTTGCCGACAGTGACGCCAGCGGAGATCCGTCCTTCGACCATCGCGGTGCCGAGCGTGCCAGCGTTGAAGTTGACGAACCCTTCATGCATCACGGTGGTGCCCTCGGCAAGGTGAGCGCCGAGACGTACGCGATCAGCGTCACCTATGCGTACGCCGCTCGGTACGACGTAGTCGGTCATGCGGGGGAACTTGTCGACGCTGGTGACCTGCACGTGCAGACCGGCGGCACGTGCACGCGCACGGGTCGCCTCGAAGCCGTCGACCGCACACGGCCCAATCGACGTCCAGACCACGTTGGTGAGCACGCCGAACAGACCGTCGAGGTTCTGCCCGTGTGGCTTCACCAGGCGGTGTGACAGCAAGTGCAGGCGGAGGTAGGCATCGTACGCATCCGTGGGCGGTGCCTGGAGATCCGCGATTTCGGTCAGGACCACAGCTTTGACGACGTCGCGGATCGGGTCGGTGCCAGCCAGCGCGGTCAGCTCGGTTGGTTCGGAGGCGCCCTCAGGCACGGAACCAAGCTGGGGGGACGGGTACCAGACGTCAAGCACAGTGCCGTCAGGCGTCAGAGTGGCAACTCCGTAGGCGTATGCGTTGGCTGTGCTCATTGCTCCAATCTATCGGGGCGTCCGTGAACACAGGGATGGCCTAGGTTGCTCCGCATGACCTCCGTCGTCCTCGTCGTACTTCTGGTGACCTCGATGCTGGCCATCGGCGCCAACCTGACGACGGATTCGTTCGTGGAGCTGACGCGGCGACCGGCCTCCTTGGTCGTCGCCGTCGTCGCGAATGTCGTCGCCGTACCGGCAGTCGCCGCGGCCGCCGTTTCGCTGATCGACTTCCCAGCACCGGTGGCGCTCGGGATTGTGGTGTCTGCGGCCGCATCTGGCGGCAGCTCCGGTCCGTTACTCGTACGACATGCGGGTGGATCGCTCGCCCTTGCCGTTTCCCTTCAGGCGATGCTGGCGCTCCTGGCCCTCGCCGCAGTGCCTTTGTGGATGTTGGTGCTGTCGTCGGATTCGGCATTCGACCTTGAACGAGCTGCGAGCTTGGTCGCCGTACTGCTCGTTGCACAGGTCGTACCGTTCGCGGTCGGGATGATCATGCGCCGGCAGCGCCCACGAACCGCCGATCGCGTGCATGTGATCGCCGGCAGGATCGCCGATCTGCTCCTGCTGGGGATCATCCTCTGGTTCGCTGTCACAACGATTGGCAACATTGCAGATCTGCCAGCTGCGACGCTTCCCGTGATTGTCCTGCTCGTGACTGTGACGCTGGCTGCGTATGGGCTCCCGCGCCTTGACGGACCGAGCGAGCGCTCCGCGGTGTCGATGATCACGGCGATACGCAATCTGACTCTTGCCCTGCTCGTGGTCAACTTGAGCACGTCACCCGATCTGGCCGTGACGACGGTGCTGACGTACGGGTTCGTCATGTACGTCGGCGCGCTGCTCGCGCTTGTTCCCATGCGGCGCGCCCGCGTTGGCTAGCCACTACTTCTTGGGGAGTCCGTCCTTGGTGCAGAGGCTGCCGATGTCGGCGGTGCGATCGGCCTTGATGTAGTTGAACATCTTGGGGGCCCGTTCGGGGTCCCACGTCACGGCAAAGTCCCGCAACGGCACGGTGCAGTTGAGTCCTTCGCCACCCATCGCCGCCGACAGGGCAAGGGCGAACTTCGCGAGCGAGATAGGGCCGACGTTGTCGCCGATCTGCAGTGAGCCAGAGGCGCCGCTGGCGACCCGCATGTAGCGGAACGGGTTGAGCACGGTCCAGGGCGACTTGGCGGTCTTGGCGATCGAGCCGAGCACCTCTCGCTGGCTCTGGACGCGTTGAATGTCCTGCGTCGCGTACGAGTGGCGGTTGCGCGAGTAGGCGAGTGCTGTCTTGCCGTCAGCAGTCTGGCAACCCTTCTTGACGTCGAGCCCGGAGTCCTTGTCCTTGAGATCGGTCTTGGGGCAGATCTCGACGCCGCCGAGGGAGTCGACGACCTTGACCAGGCCGCCGAAGCCGACCTCGACGTAGTCGTCGACCCGGATGCCGGTGTTCTGCTCGATCGTGTGGACCAGCAGGGGAGCGCCGCCGAATGCGTACGCGGCGTTGATCTTGGTGCGACCGTAGCCCTTGATGTCAACAAGGGAGTCGCGCGGCAGCGACATCAGCAGCGTCGGGCCACTGCCGGTGTGAAGCAGCATGATCGTGTCAGTACGACCTCGACCGCCGCTGTCTCCGCCGGTCGTGAGCTCCTTCTGCTCTTCCTTGGTGAGCCCACGGCGACTGTCGGAGCCGACCAGAAGGTAGGTCGTGCCGGGCTGCTCAGCAGGGCGCGCGCCATTCGGTTCGGCGTCGACCTTGCCGATCTTGCCCCAGGCCCAGACCGGCACGGCGACGAGGAACACGATCCAGGCAAGCAAAACGAAACCGAAGATCTTGCGACCGTTGCGCTTCTTCTTGGGCGGTGTCGGCGGACGTTCAGCAGGCCGGGAGCGGACTGACCCGGGCGGCGGCAGCTTGGGCGGCGGCAGGTCTGAGGACTGAGGAGCCGCTTTGGGAGGGGTCGTCTTCCCATCGCCGTACAGCCATCCGTACTCTCCCTCGGACCACTCACCTGGCATGCAAATGACCGTACCGGACCGCTCGGCGCACATGACTGATCTCGCTCGGAACAGGCTTCGAAATTGCTGAGACTTTCACGGCGCGCCTTCAACCACGACTTGAAGGTTGGGAGCAATACTGAGTACCGCCTCAGCTTCTTCCCCACGTGAGGACACCATGTCTGACGTTCGCTCGAGTGTGATGGGTGGCTCCTATGCCCGTCCGGCCGACACCTCTGCCCGCATTCAGTTTCGTCGTGCCCTGACCCTGACAGCGATGACCCTCGTGATGCCGGGCTCAGCCCAGCTCGTGATGGGCAATCGCAAGGTCGGTCGCATCAGCGTTCGCATCTGGCTCACGTTCCTCGCGTTCGGTGGCTTCGTGCTGTTGCTGTCGATGACCTCGCGTACGGGACTGTTCTCGCTGCTGACCGACACGCGCCTGCTGACGTTCGGCAGGTATGTACTGATGGCGGGCGCCATCGCCTGGGTTGCGTTGCTCATCGATGCGTGGCGTCTTGGACGACCGCTCGAAATGGCTCGCAACCATCGCCTCTGGATGACCGGACTCAACAGTGCGTTGTGCTTCATCACGGCGGGAACGATGTTCTTCGCCGCCCACCTCGTTGCGGTGCAGAGCTCATTCATCGGAACCGTGTTCGCATCCGAGACAGTGTCGGACCCCGAGGACGGTCGCTACAACGTGCTCCTCTTGGGCGGCGACTCCGGCGCGGACCGAAGCGGTCTGCGCCCCGACTCGCTGACGATTGCCAGCATCGACAAGGACACCGGCCGTACGGTGCTGATCGGCCTTCCCCGCAACTTGCAGGACATGCCGTTCCCCAAGGGTTCGGTCATGGCGAAGCAGTTCCCCAACGGGTTCAACGGTGAGGGCCAGTACCTCAACGCGATCAACACCTGGGCGAACGACCACGCGGACCTGTTCGACACGAAGGACCCCGGCCTCGAGGCGACGATGGGTGCTGTCGAGGAAGCGACCGGGCTCAAGCTCAACTACTACGCACTCGTCAACATGCACGGTTTTTCGAAGCTCGTCGATGCCGTGGGCGGAGTGACGATCAACGTCAAGGAACGTACGGCAATCGGCGGCATCGGTTCCCCGATCCGCGGCTACATCGAGGCCGGCACGCAGAAGCTCGATGGTGGCGAGACGCTCTGGTACGCCCGCAGCCGGGTGCAGAACGACGACTGGTCGCGTATGGGTCGTCAGAAGTGCGTGATGAACGCGATGCTCAAGCAGCTCAGCCCGCAGAAGGTTCTGCTCAACGTGCAGAAGATTGCAGAGTCGGGCAAGGCGCTGCTCACGACGAACATCCCGCAACAGGACCTCGACGTGTTCATGAACCTCGCACTCAAGGCGAAGTCGCAGAAGATGTCGACCGTTTCGCTGGTGCCGCCGCTGATCTACACGGGCAGCCCGGACTTCGACAAGGTCCGCCGGGTGATCGACAAGGCCATCGCCAAGTCCGAGGGCAAGGCGACACACAAGGTCGGTCTGACGCAGGCGAAGCTCAAGCTCCCGAAGACCGACGTCGAGTCGAATGATCCTCGCAAGGCCAACCAGTCGGCGGACCTCGACTCCTCCTGCTGACCGTCGGCGGAACCTGAGAATGGGCGTAGATCACACCTATTCATTTCGAACATGGCACCTGCTTCAGTGATAATGGATGCTTCGTCGGCCACCAATACGTGAGGGACCATGTCGCATCGCGCGAGTCTCCTGGGCCGCGGCTATCAGGACCGCCACCTGGATTCGCCGCGCGTCCGCTTTCGTCGCGCCTTGACGTTGTGCCTGATGACGATCGTCTTTCCGGGTTCGGCTCAGTCGGCCGTCGGCAGCAGGTTTGTCGGTCGGACTGCTCAATTCCTGTGGGTGTGCGTGCTGGGCCTCGGCGGATTCCTGGCGTTCACCTACTTCACCGACCGAGCCACGTTCCTCGGCTACTTCACCAACAGCGACAAGCTGGCGATCGCCCGCATCGCTCTGGTCTCTCTGGGCGTCGTGTGGCTGCTTTTGTTCATCGATGCGTGGCGCCTCGGGTCCACGTTCAAGCTGCCGTTCCGGCGAGCCGCGATCATCACGATCGTCAACATCGGCATCATCGCCGGCGTGGCTGGCTCGACGGCCTATGCCTCTCAGCTCATCAAGGTCTCGCGTGAGACCGTCAAGACGGTCTTCACAGCCACGGAGACGACACCGCCGCTCAAGGGCCGCTACAACATCCTGATGGTCGGCTCGGACGCTCGCAAGGACCGCGTGGGTGTGCGACCGGACTCGCTGACGATCGCCAGCATCGATGCGGAAACCGGTCGCACCGTCCTGATCTCGCTGCCGCGCAACCTGCAGAACGTTCCGTTCGCCGAGGACTCGCCGATGCGTCAGGTCTACCCGTACGGCTACAACTGCGGGCCGACCTGTCTGCTGAACGCCGTGCACACGGCCGCGCAGAACCGTACCGATCTCTATCCCGACAGCGACGATCCGGGGCTGGACGCCACGATCGATGCGGTCGAGGGCGCCACCAACCTCAAGATCAACTACTTCGTGATGGTCAACCTCAACGGCTTCAAGGGACTCGTCAACGCGGTCGGTGGAGTCACGATGGACGTCAAGACCCGCATCGCGATGTTCGGTCACGACGACTCCTACAAGCAGACCTACATCGAGCCGGGTCGCCAGAATCTCGATGGGCAGGAAGCCCTTTGGTACGCGCGGAGCCGCGTCGCCGCCGACGACTTCACCCGAATGGGTCGGCAGAAGTGCCTCATGGCGGCGATGCTCGATCAGCTCAGCCCGCAGAAGGTGCTCAGGAACGCGACGAAGATTGCCGCGTCCGGCAAGGAGCTGCTGAGCACCAACATCCCTGAGGTTGAGCTCGGTCAGTTCGCCGACCTCGCGTTGAAGTCACGCGGTGAGAAGATCGGCGTCGTCTCGCTGGTGCCGCCGGTCGTGTCGACCGTCAATCCCAACTTCCCGGCGATCCACGCCATGATCCAGACCGCGATCGACAAGTCCGAGAAGACTTCTGCGAGAAGTGGCGAAAAGAAGAAGAAGGACCCGACCCAGCGTGCGGCCAACACCACAGACGACCTGGCAGCCACCTGCTAGTCGAGCGGCTACTTGGAGGAGTCCAGGTACGCCGCGATCACTTCTTCGGGATCGCCATCCATCATGAGCTCTCCGCGGTTGATCCAGATGACGCGGTTGCACGTGTCGCGGATCGACTGCATTGAGTGACTCACGAGGAACACGGTTCCCGCGTTGTCGCGTATCTCACGGATGCGGGCTTCACTGCGGCGCCGGAACTGTCGGTCGCCGACGGCCAGGGCCTCGTCGACAATCAGGATCTCGTGATCCTGGACGGTGGCGATGGCGAACTTCAGGCGAGCCGTCATGCCTGAGGAGTAGGTGCGCATCGGCAGCTGGATGAACTCGCGAAGGCCGGCGAAGTCGACGATGTCGTCCATCCGCTCCTCGATCTCGCGAAGCGAGAACCCCAGTGCCAGTCCGCCGAGGATGATGTTGCGCTCACCCGAGAGGTCCTTGATCAGGGCGGCTCCGACACCCAGCATGCTCGGCCTCGAGGCGGCGTAGATCGAGCCCTGCGATGTAGGCGTCGCACCGCTGATGGCACGCATGAGGGTGGACTTGCCGGAGCCGTTGGAGCCGATGATGCCGATGCTGTCGTTCTCGTACGCCGTGAACGAGACCCCTTTGAGGGCCTTGACCGAGCGCATCCGACGGGATCGTTCCATCAGCTTGCGAGCGCTGTCTGCAGCGGTTGCGCGCTTGCCCGTGGCGAGCACTTTGTACTCGACGTGGACGTCGTCGACGATCACGACCGGCTTGCGATCAGTCGGCGCGACCATAGCGCTCCTCAGCTGACCAGAAGAAGACGATCCCGATGGCGAGAAGGCCGAAGGACCACGCTGATGCGTAGATCCAGTACTCCATCTTGACCTGGTAAGCGTCGCCGCCGAGCAGGATGCCGCGTGCCAGGGTGAGGAACTCGTGGATCGGCTGGAAGTCGGCAACGCGGAGGACCGCAGGCACGTCCTTGAAGCGCTCCTCGACGCTGAAGAACAGCCCGCTGGTGTAGAACAGCAGTCGCGTGATGAAGGGCAGCAGCTTCTTGAGGTCACGGAAGTGGACCGTCAGTCGTGCCGTGATGAAGGTCAGCCCGGCGTTGAAGCAGAAGAAGAGCGCGATGAGCGGGAACATCAGCAACCAGTTGACGTGCGGGGCGTTGCCGGTCGCCAGCACCAGGAGCACCATGATCGCCATGGTCGGGATGAACAGCAGGAGTCGTTGGACCACGAGCGACAGCGGCAGTGTCAGTCGCGGGAAGCTCAGACTCTGCAGCAGCGCGATGTTGGACGTGATCGACCTCGCGCCGGCGCCGAACGTCGACGAGAAGAACTGGAACATGAACACGCCGATGATGAGGAACTCGACGAAGTTGGGCGGACGGCTGCCGGCCAGGAGGATTCCGAACACCGTTCCGTAGACCGCGCCCTCGAGAACCGGCTGGAGAACGACCCACAGCATGCCGATCCGGCTGCGCTGGTTCTCGGCCTCGATGCGGAACTTGGCCAGCGAGTAGACGAACTGCCGACGAGCCCACACCTCACGGAGGTAGGCAACGAGGGGAGGACGAGCGCCAACCCGGGTGAGACCGCCCGGCGCCACGTCATCGGCGAGGTGCATCTGGAAGGTCCCTACTGTGAGTTCTCGCCAGACGATCAGACCCGACCGCGGCATCCTGAGTGTAGTGGATCGGCCTACGCGATCTGGGCTGACTCCTGCTGCGCCACGCGTGCCAGATCATCGGGAGTGGCGGAGGTCACGACGACCAAAGAGCCGCCACCGAGACAGGCCGCCACGATGAGCTCAGCGTCGCGCTCTACGGTGCCGGGTTCGACGATGATGCGTCGGCTGTCGGGCGGGGTCGTGAGCAGATCGGCGTGCGTACGCTGCACGCCGTCAATGTCGACGGCAACCGTTGCTTCGGTGGGTGGATCGGCGGCGAAGAAGTGGTCTCCGTGCCCTGGCACTTCCGCGCCGAGGTCGAGGAACCCATCGGGTTCAGTGATGAACCGTCCGCCCAATGGCCGAAGCGACGCGGCAACACGGTGACGCTCATCGGCCTCGAGCTCTGGTCCGCTGAGTCCGATGTCGGCTGCCGAGTCCACGATCGCGGCGCCGACATTCCATGCAGAAAGGATCCAGACGAATCGCAGCCAGTGGGTCGGTATGCCGATACGGATGCGTGACGAGGAGTCTGCATCGAGGTCGTCCACCAGGAAGTTGCTGGTCTTGGCAACCCAGTTGGCCGTCGTCGTACCGCTGAGCTCAACGCGCTCGCCGGTCGAGATGTCGTAGTAGGTGAGTAGCGGCACCGATGGATCGGCGACACCGCCAAGCAGCCGGTCCAGTGCGGTCATGCGTGTGCTGCTTCGAGGGCCGCGCGTACGTCGTTGGGGACAGGCCGCGCTTTTCCGGGATCAGGCTGGCCAAGTCCAGACACCCGGATGAGGTCGGCGGGTGCGTCGTCGGTGTGCTCGACAACCAGCACCGGGATCTCGGCGTCGAGGGCACCAAGCAGACCAGGGGTGCGCAGCACAGGATCGATCACGAGTGTGCGGCTCGATGGGCCGAGGATCAGCACGTCGGTTGACGCGAGCTGTTGGGCGGTCTCTGCCGCGACCGACCATGGGCCAGCCACGAGCACGACCTCTTGGAGCTCGCGATCGGCCGGCGCGGCGAGGTACTCCGAAATGTGAATGGCGCGCGCGCCGTCGTCCTCCGCCACAACGGCATGGAGCTCGGCGCGGTCGTCGCTCATCGGGAGGAGAGTGAAGGGCAGTCCGCGGCGCTTGGCCTCCGCCTGCGTTGCCTCGGTCAGCGAGTAGCCGGTGTTGAGCAGCTCCGTACGAATCAGCTGGCTCGTGATGTTGGTGTCAGTGGGTCGGTGCCATGCGGGGGAGTAGCCGACAGCGTTCAGTCCGTCGGCCACTGCGTGGGTCGGCGTTGCATCGACCCCGAGCAGGGCGTCCAGATCGGGACATACCTTCAGGCCGGTGAGCCACTGATCGCGAATGATCGGCACGACGACCGTGAGCTCATCGTCCTCACTAAGGAGGTCGGCGAGCTGGTGGACGAAATGGGCGCCGTCGGCGCCAGCAACGATCGTGATGCGCATACCCAAGTGTCTCCCGTACTCGTCGGCCGACTTTCACTGCACCCGAGGTGACGTGAAGAGCGAGCGAAGCGAGCAAGCCGGCCGTGGCGAGCGTCCGCGCGAGCCGCGGAGTGAGCTGTTGGGGGTCCCCCCACGAGCTCTGCGAGTAGGGGGCGGGACGAGCAGCGCCCGGATTCCATTGTGTCTGGCCCGAAATGGCGTTCGCGCGCCGCGGTGACTTTTCGCTGGCGACACGCCGTGAATTTGCCCAATCTTGCCATTCCGCTTGACTTGTGAGAGTCGCAGGCTTGTAATTTCAAGTATGTCATTCGATTTGGGTCTGCCGCCGGAGCTCGATGAAGAACTCATGTGGCAAGAGCGAGCCCTCTGCGCTCAGACTGACCCCGAGGCGTTCTTCCCTGAAAAGGGCGG
>NZ_JAKFEL010000029.1:0-18713 GCF_036675695.1 Aeromicrobium sp. | reverse complement strand
CGGATGCGATGGGTCTCGTGGTCGACCTCGTACTTGTTGCGATTGCCCTTGGGGATCTCAACGGTGACGTCGAAAATCACGGGTGCCTCCGGCTGTCGAATGGTGGCGGCGAGCGCGGGGCGCACGGCGCGACGGTGTCTCTATAGTCTGGCCCATGTGGCAGACCGAGGCGTACGCAGGGTCGAGAGGCCGCGCGGTGCAATCGGCATTCCTGTCATCGCCTTCGTACTGGTCCTCATCCTCTCGTTCGTGCTCTGGTCACGCGGCAACCTCAACTCCCTGATCTGCGACGGTGACTGCGGCCCGGCGAACGTGACTGCGCCGGAGGGACTCACCGGCAATTCGTTGCCCAGCGCCGCTCGTACGGATCCGGTGCCCACTGGTTCGCTCGACGCAGCGAAGGTCGCGTCGGCTGTCGGCAGGGTGCTGGATTCCGATGCACTCGGCGATCACGTCGGGTTCGTCGCGATGGGGCCGACTGGCGAGGTGCTCTTCTCGCGCGGTTCTGGAACGTTCATCCCGGCGTCGACGACGAAGCTGCTGACCGGATTCGCGGCGCTCTCGGCTATTGGCCCTGCGACCCGCTTCACCACCAGAGTCGTGTCGGCTGGCGACAAGATCGTCCTCGTAGGAGGCGGCGACCCTTATCTCCGCGTCAAGAAGCCCAAGGCATCCGATCGCGAAGCTGTCGCAGACCTGACCACGCTCGCGACTCGAACGGCCAGGGCGCTCAAGCGGCAGGGTGTCGACCGGGTCTCGCTCGGGTACGACAACTCCCTCTTCACTGGCCGGTCGGCCAGCCCGGGATGGAAGTCGTCGTACGTCAGCGGCAACATTGTGACGCCGGTCAGCGCCCTCTGGGCCGACCAGGGCGTCGTGAACGGCGTACGTTCGCGCAACCCCGCAGCCAGCGCGGCCAAGACCTTCGCCAAGCTCCTCGGCGACAGAGGTATCGCGGTGGTAGGCGCTCCGGATTCAGTGAGCTCAGCGACGGCCACGACTCCGGTCGCTTCGGTACGTAGTGCACCCGTTGCCCAGATCGTCGATGCCTTGGTGCGTACGAGTGATAACCAGGCCTCCGAGGTGATGCTGCGGCACATTGCCATCGTCACCAACCAGCCCGCGACGTTCGAGGGCGGCACGGACGCGGTGATCGAGGTGCTCACAAGGGCGGGCATCGACACCACCGGGCTGCGGCTGCTCGACGGAAGTGGCTTGTCCCGCTCCAACAGGGTTTCGCCGACAACGCTCGCGCAGACGATCCTGGCCGCGAACGCCAACCTTTCGACGTCGACCATGCTCAGTGCTCTGCCGGTGAGCGGCTTCGACGGCACCCTGACTGACCGGTTCTCGAAATCGAAGCGCGCATACGGGCTGGTTCGCGCGAAGACCGGCACTCTCACGGGCGTGCACTCCCTCGCCGGATATGCCGTCGAGGCCAACGGGCTGCCGGTGATCTTCGCTCTCATGTCGGATGGCACCCCGGCGGTTGACTTGGTGTCAGCAGAGGCCGCACTCGATCGGGTGGCCGCCGCAATTGCAGCCTGCTCGTGTGGCAGCACGCCGTAAGTTGTAGGCATGATCGATTGGAAGCTCGCGCTGTCGACAGCGACCAGGCTGACGAAGCCGGGACCTGAGATGGATGCCGCTGAGGTGGCCGAGGCTGTCGCTGAGCTCCGCGAGGGTGCAGCGCGATCTGAAGGTCCCGTACGCGAGTTCAGCCAGCTGCACGCGACATCAGCGACTGCTCCAGTCCTGATCGTCGATCGTCCGCGGTGGATCGAAGCCAACCTCGGCACGTTCCGCCTGCTCATGGATCCCGTCATGAACAAGCTGGTCGAAGCCGACAAGATGCCGACCGGTCTGAGCCGGACCTTTGGCAGCAAGGTGGGCGGCGCCGAAGTCGGTGCGCTCATGTCGTTCATGTCGACCAAGGTGCTGGGCCAGTTCGATCCGTTCTGGAACGGTCCCAACGGTGAGGGCGGTCGGCTCCTGCTCGTCGCACCCAACATCGTCCAGGCCGAGCGGCAACTGAATGTCGATCCACACGACTTCCGCCTGTGGGTATGTCTCCACGAAGAGACCCATCGCGTGCAGTTCACCGCGGTCGAATGGATGCGCGATCACATGCGATCGCTCCTCGACGAGTTCATCGACGCAACAGATCTCGACCCGGGTGCGCTGTCGTCGATGGTGGGCGACTCGTTCAGCGAGATCGTCAAGATCGTTCGAGGCGAGTCGGACACGTCGATCAATGAGCTGTTCCAGAACCCACGTCAGCGCGAGATCGTCGACCAGCTGACCGGCATCATGTCCCTGCTCGAGGGCCATGCTGATGTCGTCATGGACGGTGTCGGGCCCGACGTGATCCCGAGCGTCGCTGAGATCCGGCGCAAGTTCAACCAGCGCCGCAAGGGCGCCGGCAGCCTCGACAAGCTGTTGCGGCGTCTGCTCGGTCTCGACGCCAAGATGCGCCAGTACAAAGACGGTGCTGCCTTCGTCAACGCCGTGATCGACCGGGTGGGGATGGAAGGCTTCAACGCCGTCTGGGAGAAGCCCGCCAATCTGCCGACCAAATCAGAGATCCTCGATCCGCAGTCCTGGGTCGCCCGCGTGCACGGCTGACCAGGATGACCCCACTCGATCCGTCAGTCGCGACAGGGCGCAACCTCGTACGCACTGCTCTGACAGATCTTGGGCCAGGCAGTCGCATCGTTGTCGCGGTGTCGGGTGGTGCCGATTCTTTGGCGCTTGCCCAGGTGACCGCCTTCGTTGCCGGTCAAGAGTCGTGGGACCTTCGCGCTGTGATCGTCGATCACCAGCTGCAGGACGGATCGGCCGATGTCGCGAGGGAAGCTGCCAAGCAGCTGGCCGGGATCGGCATCGACACCGAGGTCGTGACGGTGGAAGTCGGCCGAGATGGTGGTCCGGAGGCAGCCGCACGCTCGGCGCGATACGCCGTGCTCGAGTCGCAGGACGCTGACGCAATCCTGTTGGGGCACACCCTCGATGACCAGGCCGAGACCGTTCTGTTGGGTCTGGGTCGCGGCTCCGGCCCACGATCGATTGCAGGCATGGCTCCGGTCAACGGCATCTTTCGCCGGCCGTTCCTCAAGCTGAGGCGCACCGAGACCGAGCAGATCTGTCGGGCAACCGACCTGACGTGGTGGGTTGATCCGCACAACAGCGACCCTGCCTATCGACGTGCACGCATTCGTTCCGAGCTGATGCCGGTGCTCGAGGACGTACTTGGTGGCGGTGCGGCGGAGGCAATCGCCCGAACGGCCGAACAGGTCCGATCCGATGGTGCCTGTCTCGACGCCATCGCGGATGCGATCGACGATCCTCTCAACGTTGCGTCGCTTGCGTCTCTCGCGCCTGCCCTGCGATCTCGGGTGCTGCGTCGTACGGCGTTGGCGGCTGGAGCCAACCCGTCAGAGCTCTCGGCTGCACACCTCGCCGAGATCGACCGGCTGGTCACCGATTGGCACGGGCAGCTCCGTATCGAGCTGCCTGGCGGCGTGGCCTGCGTACGAGTGGGGGATTCCCTCGCATACGTGACAACGCCTGTGGGAGGCTGAGCACGTGGATCAGACGCATGTTGCAGGAGAGATCGAAGCAGATCAGGTGCTGTTGACCGAGAAGCAGGTGCTCGATCGCCTCGCCGAGATGGCCGCGCAGATCGAGGCCGACTACGAAGGCAAGGACCTGCTGTTGGTCGGCGTCCTCAAGGGAGCCGTGATGGTGATGGCCGACCTCGCGCGAAGCCTCAACCGCCATGTTGAGATGGACTGGATGGCGGTCTCGTCCTACGGCTCTGGCACCAAGTCGTCCGGGGTCGTACGCATCCTCAAGGACCTCGACACTGATATCAAGGACCGTCACGTGCTGGTCGTCGAGGACATCATCGACACCGGCCTGACGTTGTCGTGGCTCATCACCAACCTCAAGTCCCGCGGCCCGGCGTCAGTCGAGATCGCGACATTGCTGCGCAAGCCCGAGGCCGTCACGATGGACGTCGACGTGACCTATGTCGGCTTCGACATCCCCAACGCCTTCGTCGTCGGCTACGGACTCGACTACGACGAGAAGTACCGCAACCTGCGTTGCATCGGCACGTTGTCGCCGCACGTCTATTCCTAGAGGACGACGTGGATCCAGGCCGCAAGGCGATCGAGGACAGAGAAGCCAGCTACCTCGGCGCGGGTGACCGCATCCTCAACGAGTTCGGGCGCGAGTTCGAGGTCGTCTCCTGGACGGGCCCAGATGATGCCAACCAGATCGAGTTCATGGTCAGGTCGCCGCATACCGAGGCGATCGTGCCGCTGACGCTCGGCGGTGACGAGACAGTTCGGGTGAGGGTGCAGCGGCGATCGGGGAACTAACCCTGATTCCGGCTTCGTTCCATGGGTGTACCGGGCGGCGTGTACCGTCTAGATACCCACTATTTACTAGGGAGAAGTGGACGAGTTCCACACTGTCATGAATCTGAAACGCCTCTTCAAGGGCCCGTTGCCCTGGATCATCGCCATCACCGTGCTCGTCTTCGTGGTGCTCGGCTTCGCCAACTCCGCTGACGGCTACAACGAGGTCAAAACCTCCACGATGGTGGGCTACCTCGAGGACGGCAAGGTCAAAGACCTCAAGTTCGTCGAGGGCGACCAGGAGATCCGGGCCACGCTCAAGGACGGCGACAAGAAGGTTCGCGCGACTTGGCTGGGCGACCAGGGCTACGAGCTGGTGAAGGTTGCCGACAAGGCCAAGGCCGACAAGACGCTCCCCGACTACGACGTCGAGATCCCCAAGAGCAGCCCGATCGTGAGCCTGCTGCTCAGCATCGCCCCGTTCGTGCTGCTCTTCATCTTCATCATCTGGATCATGAACAACGCCGCCGGTGGTGGCGGACGAGTCATGCAGTTCGCCAAGTCCAAGGCGAAGCTGATGAACAAGGACACCCCCAAGACCACGTTCGCTGACGTCGCCGGTTGCGACGAGGCGATCGAGGAGCTCGGCGAGATCAAGGAGTTCCTGCAGGCCCCAGCCAAGTTCCAGGCCGTTGGCGCCAAGATCCCCAAGGGCGTCCTGCTCTACGGCCAGCCCGGTACCGGCAAGACGCTGCTCGCTCGTGCAGTCGCCGGCGAGGCAGGCGTTCCGTTCTATTCGATCTCCGGTTCTGACTTCGTCGAGATGTTCGTCGGCGTCGGCGCGAGCCGCGTACGCGACCTGTTCGAGCAAGCCAAGGAAAACGCACCCGCGATCGTGTTCATCGATGAGATCGACGCCGTCGGTCGCCATCGTGGCACCGGGATGGGCGGCGGTCACGACGAGCGCGAGCAGACCCTCAACCAGCTCCTCGTCGAGATGGACGGATTCGACGTACGCGGTGGAGTCATCCTGATCGCCGCAACCAACCGTCCCGACGTCCTCGACCCGGCGCTGCTGCGCCCTGGTCGCTTCGACCGTCAGATCGGTGTGGAGGCACCCGACCTCAAGGGCCGCACCCAGATCCTCAAGGTGCACTCGCGGGGCAAGCCGATCGGACCCGACGTCGACTTGGAAGCTGTTGGCCGTCGTACGCCCGGCTTCAGTGGTGCCGACCTCGCCAACGTGCTCAACGAAGCTGCGTTGCTGACCGCGCGCAACGGCGACAAGACGATCGACAACGCCGCACTCGACGAGGCCATCGACCGCGTCATCTCCGGCCCGCAGAAGCGCAGCCGACTGATGAACGAGAAGGAACGACTCATCACGGCCTATCACGAGGGCGGACACGCGCTCGTGGCTGCGGCGCTCCCGCAGAGCGATCCGGTCCACAAGATCACGATCCTGCCGCGCGGTCGCGCCCTGGGCTACACGATGGTGCTGCCCGACGAGGACAAGTACTCGCAGACTCGAGCCGAGCTGCTCGACAAGCTGGCCTACATGATGGGCGGCCGAGCGGCCGAGGAGCTCGTGTTCCACGACCCGACCACCGGCGCAGGCAATGACATCGAGAAGGCCACCAGCCTCGCTCGCGCGATGGTCACGCAGTACGGCATGACCGAACGTCTCGGCGCCGTACGTCTCGGCGAGGACCAGGGCCAGCCGTTCCTGGGCCGCGACATCGGCCACGCCCGCAACTACTCCGAGTCGGTTGCCGCGATCGTTGACGAGGAGATCAACCAG
Organism: Aeromicrobium sp.; assembly: GCF_036675695.1. Lineage (GTDB taxonomy): Bacteria > Actinomycetota > Actinomycetes > Propionibacteriales > Nocardioidaceae > Aeromicrobium. The sequence continues at coordinate 12,548 of NZ_JAKFEL010000029.1, read as the reverse complement.
CTGATCACGTTCGCCCACCAGGAGGCGTTCGACATCCTCAGTGAGAATCGCGACGTCCTCGACGCACTCGTCATGGAGTTGATGGAGCGGGAGACGCTCGACAAGGCCGAGGTCGCCGAGATCTTCGAGCCGCTGCGTCGTCGCAAGATCCGTCCGCCTTGGACGGGTTCCAAGACCCGCGTGCCGTCCAAGGTTCCGCCGGTCGAGGGCGCGCCGCGCCACAGCGCCAATGGAGTCGGTTCTGGAGTCGGCGTGGTGATCGGTCCCGACACCGGCCCCGATGCGCCATCACCTGATGCTCCGGAGACCGCGTGACGGTCGACCTGCCTCGCGCTGAGGCAGCTATTCGCGAGCTGCTGTTTGCCGTCGGGGAGAACCCCGACCGCGACGGTCTCAGGGACACCCCTGCGCGAGTCGCCAAGTCGTACGTCGAGCTGCTCGCCGGTCTTGACCAGACCCCCGAGGAAGTGCTGACCGCGGTCTTTGAGGTCGGTCACGACGAGCTCGTGCTGGTCAAGGACATCGAGATGTGGTCGATGTGTGAGCACCACCTGGTGCCGTTCTTCGGTGTGGCCCACGTCGGCTACATCCCGTCTGAGGGCGGCAAGGTCACCGGCCTCTCCAAGCTTGCCCGCGTCGTTGACGTGTTCGCCCGTCGCCCGCAGGTGCAGGAACGTCTGACGACCGACATCGCCGAAGCGATCGTCGAGCACCTCGAACCACGTGGCGTCATCGTGGTGATCGAGGCCGAGCACCTGTGCATGACGATGCGAGGCGTACGCAAGGGCGGCGCCAAGACGATCACGAGTGCCGTACGCGGTCAGCTGCGCGATCCCGCAACCCGAGCAGAGGCCATGGGCCTCATCACCTCGCACTAGCGATGCCGCAGAACCTCTCAAACGACCGCTGCCTCGTCATGGGAGTCATCAACGTGACCCCCGATTCGTTCTCCGATGGCGGCAAATGGCTCGATCCTGCCTCTGCGATTCGGCACGGCATTGAGCTCGTCCAGCAGGGCGCCGATCTCGTCGACGTCGGCGGTGAGTCGACGCGACCCGGAGCGATCCGGATCGACGCAGAGGAGGAGCTGCACCGTGTCATCCCCGTGATTGAGGGACTCGTCGCCGAAGGCATCACGGTCTCGGTCGACACCATGCGCGCATCCGTCGCCGAGCAGGCGCTTGGCGCGGGTGCGGCGATCCTCAACGATGTCTCGGGTGGGCGGGCAGACCCAGCCATGGTCGGCATCGCCGCAACGGCGAACTGCCCACTGGTGCTCATGCACTGGCGGCAGCACTCAGCGGTCATGCAGGACAAGGACCACACGACGTACAACGACCTGATCGCCGACATCATCCGCGAGCTGATGGAACAGGTCGAGGTGGCGCTGGCCGCAGGAGTCGACCGCAACCACATCATCATCGACCCGGGCCTGGGCTTCTCCAAGACGGGCGACCAGAACTGGTCCGTACTGGCACACCTCGATGCGTTCACGGCATTGGGCTATCCCGTGCTCGTGGCCGCGAGTCGGAAGCGGTTCCTCGGCGAGCTCCTTGCCGTGGGGGGCGAGCTTAGGCCGACAGACGAGCGCGAGGATGCCACGACGGCGATCACGACGATCTGCGCGGATGCAGGTGTGTGGGGCGTACGCGTGCATGAGCCGGCCGCGTCTGCCGATGCCGTACGCGTTGTCGCCCGCAGGCACCAGGCGCGCGCCCCCTACGCGCCCCCATCCAAGTTCAACGCTCAACACGGCGCGTGGGGGGACCCCCTTTGACCGAGGCCGCTCTCGCGACGCACAGGGCGTTCTATGACGCTGTCGAAACCGGTGATGTCGACCTGATGGCATCGCTGTGGGCCGATGATCCCCAGACCTCATGCGTGCATCCTGGAGCGACTCCGCTGCGGGGTACACAAGCTGTCCTGCGGTCGTGGACCGTGCTGATGGCCAACGTTGGCTACATCCAGTTCTTCCTGACGGATCTCGAGGTCACCTCGCTGCCGCCCGGCGACGACCCGTCCGTCGTCGTGATCACGTGCACCGAGAACATCCTGTCTGGTGGAGCGGAGACCGGAGAGCAGGGCGAGACGTTCGCGGGAGCCAAGGCGGTGTGCACCAGTATCTTGGTACGTGACGGTGCCGGGTGGAAGTTCTGGTCTCGTCACGCGTCGCCGGTCGCTGAACTCGGCAATCTGAATTCGGAGGCCTGATGACGATTCCCGAAGGGCTCGACCGCATCGACCTGCGGGGCGTCGGCGCCCACGGGCATCACGGTCTGTTCGACTTCGAGCGCGAAAACGGGCAGCTTTTCAGCGTCGACGTGAGCCTCGGTCTCGACCTTGGACCGGCTGCCCGCGACAACGATCTGACCAAATCGGTCGACTACGGCGTCCTCGCCCAGCGTGTGCACGACGCCATCGTCAATGACCCAGTCGATCTCATCGAGACGGTCGCGCTCCGCATCGCGGACATGTGCCTCGCCGACGAGTCGGTGCAATGGGTTAGCGTGACGGTGCACAAACCAGAAGCGCCCATCGCGGTGACGTTCTCCGACGTCGCCGTCACGATCGAGCGGAGCAGACAGTGACCGAATCGCCCACCCCCTACGAGCTGGACGCTGACACGATGACCGGCGGTATGCGGCCCATCCGTCAGGCTGTGCTGGCGTTCGGGTCCAACCTGGGTGACCGTCACGGCAAACTGCAAGGTGGGGTGTCGGCCCTCGAGGACACGCCCGAGGTGACCGTTGTCGGCATCTCCTCTGTCTACGAGACGGAGCCGATCGGTGCGACCGACGGGTCGGACAAGTTCCTCAACGCTGTCGTCCTGATCGACACCACCCTGACGGTCCACACGCTGCTCGACCGTGCTCTCGCGATCGAAGATGCCTTCGGCCGCGAGCGTTCCGAGCCGGGCGCCCCGCGCACTCTCGATGTCGACGTGATCATCGTTGGTGATCGCATCGCCGACGACGAACAGCTGATCCTTCCTCACCCACGAGCGCACGAGCGCGGTTTCGTCCTCGTGCCGTGGTTGGAGATCGACCCCGAGGGTGAGATCCCGGGCAAGGGCTTCGTGGCAGACCTGATCAGCGGTGTCGACATCTCGGGAGTCACCAAGCGCGAGGATCTCGAGATCATCTTGTGAGCCGTTAGTCCAAGCGCATGAACAAGTCCAGGCGTACGTCCGCGCTCGGGATCACGTCGCTCATCGGCATCGGTCTGGTTGTCGGTCGCTTGATCCCCGAGCTCTTCATACGGGCTGATCGCAGTGTCCCGGTCGTGAGCTGGGGTCCTGCGGTGATGCTCCTGGTGGGGGCGGTCGTTCTCGGCGGTCTGGCATGGAACACGTGGCAGAGCCTGCACAAGAAGAACCTACGCATGACGTCAGACCATGGTGTGACGATGCTGGCGCTGGCCAAGGCCAGCTCCGCTGTCGCAGCCCTGTTCACGGGTGCTTACGGCGGCTACGCGATCGCCTATCTCGACTCCCTCGACTCTCCGCTGGGCGAGGATCGCGTCTTTCGCGCGGGCGCAGCCGCGATCGCCGGGCTCCTCATGCTCATCGCTGCACTGGTGCTCGAGCGCTCGTTGCGTATCCCCGGCGGCGACGACGAGTCCGACGGCGGCAAGGCCGTCCCCGGAGCCACCCCGGCGTGACAGGCGCCGCTTAGCCCAGCAAGGTCTGGCGCAGCGTGCCGAGCCCGACGCTACCGACGCCGAGCGCCCGGCGGTGGAACTCCTTGAGTTCGTTTCCGTTCGCAGCCACCCAGTCCGTACGGAGCTGCTCCCAGATGCGCTGCCCGACCTTGTAGGACGGAGCCTGTCCGGGCCAGCCGAGATAGCGGTTGACCTCGAACCGTACGAACGGCTCGTTCATGTTGACGTGCTGAGCCATGAACCCGAACGCATCGTCGCCGGTCCAGGCGCCTGAACCGTCCGGTTTGGGCTTGCCGAGGTGGACGCCGATGTCGACGACGACGCGAGCGGCTCGCATGCGCTGGCCGTCGAGCATTCCGAGGCGGTCGGCAGGGTCGTCGAGGTAGCCGAGCTCTGCCATGAGTCGCTCGGCATACAACGCCCAGCCCTCGCCGTGGCCCGAGTTCCAGTTCATCCGGCGCCATCCGTTGAGCTCGGCACTGTTGTAGACCGCCAGCCCGCACTGGAGGTGATGGCCGGGGACTCCCTCGTGGAAGACCGTCGTCAGCTCTCGCCAGGTGTCGAACTCCGTGACGCCCTTTGGCACGCTCCACCACATACGACCGGCGCGCTCGAAGTCCTCGCTCGGCGGTGTGTAGTAGATGCCGCCCTCCTGCGTCGGGGCAATCAGGCATTCAAGTCGGCGCATGGGCTCAGGGATGTCGAAGTGTGTACGCCCGAGGTCCGCCACTGCCTTGTCGCTGGTCTCCTGCATCCAGGCCTTCAGCGCGTCGGTGCCGTGCAGCTTGCGAGCGGGGTCGGCCTCCAGGAGTTCTATGGCCTCGGCGACCGTGGCGCCTGACTTGATCTGATCGGCGATTGCCTCCTGCTCGGAGACCATCCGGGCAAGCTCTTCGAGGCCCCACTCGTACGTCTCATCGAGGTCGATCTCAGCGCCGACGAAGTAGCGCGAGGCGAGCGCGTAGTGGTCTCGGCCGACGCCATCCGCTTCGGGTGCATGCGGCGCCAGCTCGTTGTCGAGGAAGTCGACCAGGTTCGCGTACGCCTCGACCGCCGCGGCTGCACCGGTCTCGAGCTCGCCTGCCACGGACGCCGGCGCGTCAGGCCGTGCCGCGAGCTTGCGGAAGAAGCTGTCGGCGCCGATCTGCTTGCGGGCCTGAGCTGATACCTCGCGCACCTGCCGGATCGCTGGTGCGTTGCCGGCCGAGATGCCAGTTCGGAGCGACTCGAGATAGCCCGCCATGGCCGCTGGGATGTTGCTCATTCGCCGCGCGACATGCGCCCAGTCGTCCTCGGTCCGAGTCGGCATCAGGTCGAAGATGTCGCGGAGGTCCTGACCCGGAGACGCGATCACGTTCAGGTCGCGCTGCCAGAATCCGGCCTCGTACTTCTCGATGCCGAGTCCGAGCGTACGAATCAGCTCAGCCTTGGTGACAGTGTCGATCTCGTCAGCGGGATCTGACATATGTACACGAGCCAGCATCGATCGAGCAGCGTCAGCGGATGCCGCATGGCCGTCGGGGGAGCGGTCGGCATAGTCGGACTCGCGACCAGGGCGCCCGAGATGGACATGGAGCTCCGGTTCGAGGTCTAGCAGGGTGTTGAGCCACTCTTCAGAGAGCGAGTCGAGGGCGGTTGGGTTCCGAGATTGATCAGCCACAACCCCAACCTATGACGTAGCTGGTGGCCCCTACTTGTCGATGTCGCCGACGACGAAGAACATCGAGCCGAGGATTGCGACAAGGTCGGCGACGACGCAGCCCTGGACGATCTCGGGCAGCACCGCGACGTTGTTGAACGAGGCGGTGCGGAGCTTGAGTCGCCACGGTGTCTTCTCGCCGCGTGACACCAGGTAGTAGCCGTTGAGGCCGAGTGGGTTCTCGGTCCACACGTATGTCGAACCTTCGGGCGCCTTGAGGATCTTGGGCAGCCGTACGTTGACAGGCCCTGGCTCGAGCTCGGCGAGACGTGCCAGGCAAGCATCGGCGAGGTCGAGGGCAACTTTGGTCTGGTCGAGCAACACGGCGAAGCGGGCAAAGCAGTCGCCCTCGGTGCGTACCGGCACGCGGAGGGTGTCCTGCAGCTCGCCGTACGCGAGATAGGGCTCGTCGCGACGCAGGTCGAAGTCGAGGCCCGATGCGCGCGCGATCGGCCCGGACACGCCATAGGCCTCGACGAGGTCCGTGGAGAGAACACCGACGCCCTTGGTGCGTGCCCCGAAGATCTCGTTTCCGAACACGAGATCCTCGATCTGCTGAAGTCGGGTCCGCACGGTCGAGATCGCGGTTGATGCGCGGCCGGTCCAGCCCGCGGGGAGGTCTTCCTTGAGACCGCCGACGCGGTTGAACATGTAGTGCATCCGGCCGCCGGAGACCTCCTCCATCACTTCCTGGATCGTTTCGCGCTCGCGGAACGCGTAGAAGATCGGCGTGATGCCGCCCAGCTCCAGCGGATACGAGCCGAGGAACATCAGGTGGTTGAGGACGCGGTTGAGCTCTGCGAGGAGCGTACGGATCCACGTCGCGCGCTCCGGCACCTCCATACCGAGCATGTCCTCGACGGCGAGGACGACTCCGAGCTCAGAGCTGAACGCGCTGAGCCAGTCGTGGCGGTTGGCCAGCACGATGATCTGTCGGTAGTCGCGCACCTCGAAGAGCTTCTCCACGCCTCGATGCATGTAGCCGATGATCGGCTCGCAGGCCATGACACGTTCGCCGTCGAGCGTGAGGCGAAGGCGGAGAACGCCGTGCGTGGCTGGGTGCTGGGGCCCGATGTTGAGCACCATGTCGGTGGTGGCGAAGCCCGTACCGACGCTCGCGGTGACCTCTGTCATGAGCGTGAGAACAGACGCTTGAGCTTGTTGTACGCCCGCTTGGTGACACCCCAGGGCGAGGTTCTCTCGAACTCCTCGACCTTCTTGATCCGCGCGGCCAGCGCGTCGATCTGCTTCTTCTGGGCGGCGATCACCGCGTTCTGTGCCGAGATCTTCTTCGACGTCGCGGCTTGGAGTCGTGCGTGCCTGCTGCCGGCGCCGGACCAGATCGGGTGCGGGTACGGGTGCTGGTAAGCCTGCTTGTTCCGGGTGATGTCCTGGACGTGGTTCGTCGACAGCCACCGCAGCCTTGCGGCGATCTCGTGCCCGTCAGACGAGACCAGCGGCTGTACGGGCGGCGGGAACTTGGCAGCAGCGACCCGGGCGTTGAATTCGGTCTCACCCGAACCGGACTTCCAAATGTGGTCGAGACCATTGCGATCCAGGAAGGCCGTGTAGCGGTCGAAGCCCTCGGGCAGAGCTGCGTTGAACTCCGTCAGATCGGTTGCGGCATACAGGTCGGCTGCGTTCACGTCGGTGCCGAACTCGGGCATCACCTTGTAGGGCATGCGGTGGTACTCGGCGAGCTCGAGCGTGCGCGAGTCATGGGCGAGCAGCATTGCGGGCGTGCCCGCGAGCAGAGCTGCGACATTCCCGTGGAACCGCGTTCCGTAGGCGAAGTCCTGAGTGGCCAGGAAGTCGTACCAAGTCCAGGTGTCGAGGAACAGTCGGATGCGATCGTGCTGATAGAGCGGGTGATCGAAGTGCACCGGGACAAGCGGGTCGTGGACCTTCGGCGACGGAGTGCCCCACAGCAGCAGCCGCAAGTCGTGGGAGTCCTGGGCGATGTAGGTGAGGTTGGGGTGTCGCTCCGCCTGGGCCGTGGCGAACGCGCCGATTCCGGGCACCTCGGGGGTGAGGTTGAGCGCCAGCGGACTGTCGGCCGTGATCGCGTCGACGTTCTTCTTGACGGTGAAATCGCGACCGTGCAGGTAGATCGACGGGCATCCGATGATGTCGATCGAGTCGGCGGGAAAGCCGAGATCCTCGAGATAGGACTTGGTGAACTCGCCGCGTACGCCGATCGACGCCGAGCGATCGAGTACCAGCCCGACGAAGCGCTTCACGGTTTCAGCGATCGGTGCGAGCGACTCGATGCCCTGACCGTGTGGAGCCTGCGCGCCGATACCGACGACTGTGGTTGGGATGGTGACGCCCTCGAGCAGCTCGCTCAGTCGCTCGAGACGGGACTCGAAATCGGGTCGAAAAGCATTGGCGAGCGGGATGACGAACTGGTCGAACTCGTTGACGCGTGCAGCATCGCCTTCCTCGGGAGGCATCCGCTCCGAGAGCGTGCCGTTGGAGGTGAGCTCTGCGCCCTCGACCGAGAGCGCCTTCCAGACCGAGTGCTGGAACAGATAGTTGCCGCTGTTGCTGTTGAAGACGTCCTGCGTGAGTGTTGCCTCGGCCAGAACCGGTGTGAACGGGTCCTTGCCGGACCTGATCAGCATTCTCGTCATGCGGTCAGTGTTCCATGACCGCGAGTGTCGGTGATGAGCCACCAGAAGTCGCCGAGCCCGCTTTTTGCGACAAGCTCGCCGGCCTCGCCAGCGGCGGCGAGGTCGTGGAGGTATGCCGCGGGATCGGTGGTAGCAAGATCGAGCGATGGCCGGCTCGCGTCGAGTCCGAGTCTGCCGAGTGCCTCGCGCTGCGTGAGGACTGCCGCGCCGACTGCTGAGGCAACCGAGTCGACCGCGACGTGGGCGGTGACATCGCGGCGGCCATCCGGGATGACGTCGGTCTCGCGGCCACCAACGTACGAGCGCAAGCTGCCGTACGGGGGTCGGTCCGAGCGGGTGTGGCCGTAGTCGATCGCGATTGCGGTTCCGCTCACGCGGGCGACGGCATCGGCCCAGGCCGCGTCGCGGGTTTCGCCGATCTCCGCCCGTTCACCGGGCTGGGAGATCGGCCACCAATCGCGGAGCCATGCAGACTCGAACTCGTGGCCCAACGATTCTTCGCCGGTCTTCGGGTCGACCAAGACCTCTCGTACGACGCCGGCCTCATCGACCTCGACGACGTCGCACGGGACGTTGTCGAGCCATTCGTTGGCGATCAACAGCCCGTCGATGCGATCGGGCAGTGTGGGGAGCCAACCAATCGATGGTGGGAGGGACTCCGGGCGGTCGGCGATCTCGACACCGATGAGCTCGACGTCATCACCGACCAGCGCATGCAGTGCGGTCAACATCTCGCCGCCACCGGCCGCAAGGTCCACGACAGTGGCGGATCCTTCGCGACGAACGAGCTCGCTGATCGACGTGGCGAAAAGTCCGAGGTGGGCACTCGTCCTGAAATGGTCGATCGGTCGGCCCGTGCGATAGAACCCCTCGTCGGCGTACAGCGCAGCCGTCCACGCATCCCGCCAGGAAGGGTGCGGGGAGTTCATTGCCCCACCATACGAACTGTGGCCGGTGGCATGATGCGCACATGGATTCTGACGTGATCGGACTGCTGCTCGGTGTCGCCCTCGGCGTTGCCTCGATCTTTCTCGTTCGTCGGCTCAACGGCGAGCCGTGGATGTACGCGTACGCGCTGCTGGTGCTGCCGTTCATCTACATCGTGTTCGCAGTGGTCCACGAGGCACCGAATACCGCGGGCAAGGAGTTCGTGGCGGGGATTCCATTCATCGCTGCGGGCATCGCGCTGCTGTGGTTCAAGGTGCCGTACGCGACCATCGTCGTCGGAGCGTTCTGGATCCTGCACGCGTTCTACGACTTCGTGAAGGACGAGATCTTCATCAATTCCGGTGTCCCGGACTGGTACCCCGTGGCCTGCATCGGCACCGACGCCGTGATCGGCGGCTACCTCCTGTGGCTCGGCCTCCGGGACAAGCAACCTGCGTCGGTGTGATCGACGGCATAGGGCCGAAAGAGTGCGGACGCCGTTGAGGCGGACGTAGAATAGAAGTGTCAATTTGTCTGGTACCCACCGTGGACTGGAACGAAAGGCAACAGCGCATGATGCGTCCAACTATGGGCGTGATCGGAGCCGGCAAGGTCGGCGCCGTTCTCGCTTCTCGCTTCCGCACCGCCGGCTACCCCGTCACGGGCGCCACCGGTCGTACGGACGCCACTCTGCTTCGCATCGCCGCGTTGCTGCCGGGCGTCGACGTCCTCACGCCTGCTGAGGTCGCCGCTGCCAGCGACGTCATCCTGATCGCCGTTCCGGACGACAGCCTCATCGCAGTCGCCGAAGAGCTCGCCGCCTCCGGTGCCGTTCGTCCCGGCCAGTACGTCCTGCACACCAGCGGCCGCCACGGCACGGACGCCCTCGCTGCGCTGACGCGCCTCGGCGCTCGCGCCATCGCGTTCCACCCGGCCATGACCTTCACCGGCACCTCGGTCGACTTCGAGCGCACCTGTGTCTTCGGCCTCACCGCTGCCGACGCTGACCGCGCGTTCGCCGAAGAGCTGGTCGCCGCTCTTGGTGGCACCCCGATGTGGGTCGCCGAGGCCGATCGTGCGCTCTATCACTCAGCCCTCGCGCATGGCGCCAACCACCTGGGCACATTGGTCGCCCAGTCGATGGACCTGCTGCGTCAGGCCGGCGCGACCGATCCCGCCGCCGTACTCCGTCCGCTGCTGAATGCTTCGCTCGAGAACGTGCTCGCCTACGGCGATGCCGCGCTCACGGGTCCGGTCGTACGCGGCGACATCACCACGATCCGCGCTCACATCGACGCGCTTGCTGCGGCGGGCGTCGACGACGCGACGGTCGATGCCTACCTCGAGCTTGCTCGTGCAACGGCGAGTCGCGCCGAGGCCGATGGCCGTATTGCTCCCGCCACCGCGGGCAGCATCCGCTCGGTTCTCGACGAGGCCGACTGGGACACCATGGCGCAGATCGCTGCGGGGATCTAAATGTCCATCACGATCGCGCGGACACGCGCTGAGGTGGTCGCCGCTGTCGGCGACGCCTCTGTCGCGTTCGTACCCACGATGGGTGCGCTGCACGACGGTCACGTCCAGCTGCTCAAGCACGCTCGCCCGCTCGGCGAGGTGCTCGTCGCCTCGATCTTCGTCAACCCGACCCAGTTCGCGCCGGGCGAGGACTTCGAGGACTACCCGCGTACATTCGACGCCGATCTCGAACGCTGCGCCGAAGCCGGCGTCGACGTCGTATTCGCGCCGACAGTCGAGACGATGTACCCATCGGGCTTCGACACGACCGTCACAGTCGATCCGGGACCGCTCGGATCGATCCTCGAGGGCGCTGCACGGCCCACCCATTTCCGCGGAGTTCTGACGGTCGTCGCCAAGCTGTTCGGCCTCGTACGTCCCGATGTCGCCGTGTTCGGTGAGAAGGACTACCAACAGCTCACGCTCATCCGCCAGATGTCACGCGAGCTCGCTCTCGATGTCGAGATCGTCGGCTGCCCGACCGTACGCGAGGCCGATGGCCTGGCCATGAGCTCGCGCAACGTCTACCTGACGGCCGATGACCGCGTACGCGCAGCTGCTGTGTCGGCTGCCCTTCGCGCTGGCGTTGCCGCCGGACCGGAAGGCGCTGACGCCGTACTCGCGGCTGCGCAGGCCGTGCTCGATGCCGCCGGCATCACCCCTGACTACCTCGTCCTGACCAACCCCGAGCTCGGAGAACCCGAGCCCGGCCAGGAGGCTCGCCTGCTCGTCGCTGCCCGCGTCGGCAAGCCGCGCCTCTTGGACAACTGTGCACTCACTATTGGCGCAACGAAGCTAGGGAGCTGACCATGCTGCGGACCATGATGACCTCGAAGATCCACCGGGCGACGGTGACGCAGGCTGACCTGCACTACGTCGGCTCGGTGACGGTCGACCAGGACCTGCTCGACGCAGCCAATCTGCTGCCCGGCGAGATGGTGCACATCGTCGACATCGACAACGGTGCACGCCTGGTGACCTACACGATCGCCGGCGAGCGGGGCAGTGGTGTGATCGGCATCAACGGTGCCGCTGCCCGTCTCGTACACGAAGGTGACCTCGTCATCCTCATTGCCTACGGCCAGATGGAGGACGCCGAGGCACGCGAGTTCGAGCCGAGCGTCGTCTTCGTCGATTCGGAGAACAAGGTCATCGGTACGGGCAGCGATCCCGCCGAGGCGCTGCCGGGCACTGGCCTGATCCGTGGCGACATTATCGACAACCCGCTGCTCACCACGGTCTGAGCCATGAGCCTTCTTTGCCTCGACGTCAGCAATAGTCATACGACTATTGGTGCGTTCGACGGCGAGGAGCTGATCGCTCACTGGCAGGTCTCGTCAGACGAGCGCCGTACCGCCGATGAGTGGGAGCTGCTCATCGCTGGGTTGGTGGCCAACAGCGACATCAAGCGGGTCGAGGCAGTCAGCATGTGCTGCACCGTTCCATCGATCCTGGTCGAGCTGCGCGGACTGCAGGAGCGCTACTACGCCGGTATGCCCGTCGCGATCGTCGGCCCGGGCGTCAAGACCGGTGTGCCCATCCACACCGACAACCCGCGGGAGGTGGGTGCCGACCGCATCGTCAACGCCCTCGCTGCTGCTGAGCTGTATGGCGGTCCCGCAATCGTCGTCGACCTCAACGGCACCGCCACGATTTTCGATGTCGTCGACGACGCCAACCGCTACATCGGCGGCGCAATCGCTCCCGGTGTAGAGCTCTCTCAGGAAGGCCTGGCCCGCCGCGGTGCGCAGCTTCGCAGTGTCGAGCTCGCCCTGCCGCGCGACGTTGTCGGCAAGAACACGGTCGAGGCGATCCAGTCCGGTCTCATCTTCGGCTTCGCTGGTCTGGTCGACGGCATGGTCGAGCGCATCATCGACTCGTTGGGTGCCGACCCCGACCACGTCACGGTCATCGCGACAGGTTCGTACCCCGAGGCGGTCCTCGACCAGTGCAGCTCGATCACGACGCGTGATCCGTGGCTGACCCTGACCGGCCTGCGCCTCATCCACGAAAAGAACCAGTGACGCGGGCCGATAGGCTTGCTCCTCGTGAACGACGCCACCCCGACACCTCCGGCTGAGGACGACCTCCCCGAGCAGATGCTCGTGCGCCGC
>NZ_JAKFEL010000230.1:0-2874 GCF_036675695.1 Aeromicrobium sp. | reverse complement strand
GGGGGATTCTTACTGAACTAAATCAGTGGGTGAATCAGAGGGGACGAATGTTCGTCGCCTGCAGGCCCTTCTGGCCCTGCTCGACGTCGAATTCAACCTTCTGGTTCTCGTCCAGCGAGCGGTAGCCGCTCGTGGCGATCGCGCTGAAGTGCGCGAATACGTCTTCGCTGCCGTCGTCGGGGGCGATGAATCCAAAGCCCTTGTCAGCGTTGAACCACTTGACGGTTCCTGTTGCCATGTTCTTACTCCTATTAGCGAGCTAGTCACTCACGCGTTTCGCGAGCGACTTCGCCACACACATTCAACCTTCGAGGAGAACAAGACACCTTTTACGGAAACCAGATTCATTCGTACGGCCCAACGTTGTGCAACTACTCACAAGTGTACCGGTTTTCGCCGACAAATGCGCCCTGCAAGGCGGGACCTACGCCTTCTTGGCCGCGTCGATCGCCTGCTGCATAGCCGCGGGTGTCGGGGACTTGACGTCCTTGCCGTCGATACGGACCCAGGGCGTGCCTTCGAACCCGTCCTTGCTGAGCTGTTCGCCCGCATCTTCGATCCACGGACCGAACCGCTTGGAGAGGACACAGGAGTCGATTCCGGTGACTCCAGCAGTCTTGGCCGTCTCGATCAGCGCCTTGTCATCTGGTCCGACCGTGCCCTCGGCGGGCTGGCCGGCGTACAGCAGATCGTGCATGACCTTGTACTTCTCGACGCCGCCCTTGTCGAGCACGCAGAGTGCCGCGTTGAGCGCTCGGCTGGAGTACTCGTTGCCGCTCTGGCTGTCCAGGAAGCTGATCGGGCGGTACTCGACCGTGATCTCGCCCTTCTTGACCAGATCGTTGAGGAAGGCGCCGCTCTGCTGCTCGAACGACAGACATGCCGGGCACTGGAAGTCCTCGGTGAGGATGACCTTGACCGGGTCGGTGCCGGCCGTTCCGCCAGCCGCGACGGCGTCGTACTCGAATCCGTAGTCAGCGTTGACGTTCTTGGGAGCCACGAGCTCGGTGTTTGTCTTGTTCTTGTCGTTCGCGCTCTTGACGGCGTAGCCGCCGACAGCGATGAGTGCGATGACCACCGTGACGATCGCGATGGAGATCAGGTTGCGCTGCTTGCGGTCGGCCTTCTCTCGTTCCTTGCGCATCTGCTCGGCACGGGCGGCGCGCTCTTGACGTTCGTTTGCCACGTATGTCTCCTGGGTCGGGCGGTCACGATGACCAACGCAAGGTGTTCGTAGAAGGTTCCATCAGACCCTATCTGGCCACCCAACCGCTCGGTCTGGGCCGTCACCCCTTTTGGGCTGCTTTGATCGCCTGCGGAAGGCTCGTGACGTCCATCGGATTCTCGAGCTGCTGACCATCGACGAACACAGTCGGAGTGCCTTCGACGCCGCGCTTCTCTCCGGCCTTCATGGCTTCGTCGACCCAAGGCATGAACCGTTCGGACTCCACGCACGAATCAATGCCCGTGATACCAAGGCCAGCGACAGCCTTGATGAGTTCGGCGTCGGCCGGACCCTTGGTGCGTTCCTCGGGTTGGTTCGTGAACAGGTAGTCGTGCACCTTGACGTAGTCAGCCACGCCTCCCTGGTCGAGGGCGCAGAGGGCGACGTTCGTTGCGCGGTGGGAGTAGCGATTGGGACTTCCACCAAATTCATCGAGGAACGAGAACGGGCGATACGTGATCGTGATCTCGCCACTCTCGACCATCTCGGCAAGCACACCGCTGCTCTGGTGCTCAAAAATCACACAAATCGGGCACTGGAAGTCTTCGTAGAGCTCGACCGAGACCGGATCGGACCCAGCAGGAGCTTCGTCGTACACGATGCCGAAGTCGTCGGTGGTGTTCTTGGGGGCGACAAGTGTCGGTGCGGGCCCGGGATCCATCGCGTTCTTGACCGCCCATGCGCCCAGTGCGATCAGCCCGATCACTACAACGACGATGGCGATCGAGATGAGATTGCGCTGTCGACGCCCAGCCTTCTCGCGTTCCTTGCGCATCTGTTCGGCGCGTTCCGCTCGCTGCTGACGTTCGTTCGCCACTGCTGCCCCTTAGATCGCTTCCTGACGCACAGTATCCGGCACGGAAGCACTGTGCTCGGAGTGCGACGTCTGCGCGGGCAAGTAAGGTGCACGACGTGAATGACAAGCTGGTGTGGATCGACTGCGAGATGACCGGGCTGAGCCTTGAGACCGATGCGTTGGTCGAGGTTGCGGCTCTCGTCACCGACTACGAGCTCAACGTCCTTGGCGCTGGGGTCGACCTGATCATCAAGCCTCCCGCGGAGGCGCTCGATCAGATGGACGACTTCGTACGCAACATGCACACCAACTCCGGTCTGCTCACCCAGCTCGATGACGGGCTCAGCCTGCGCGACGCCGAGGAGCAGGTGCTCGACTACATCCGGCAGCACGTCAAGGAGCCCCGCAAGGCCCCGCTCGCCGGCAACACGATCGGCACCGACCGAATGTTCCTCGCCCGCGACATGACCGAGCTCGAGACCTGGATGCACTATCGCGTCGTCGACGTCTCGTCGATCAAGGAGCTCACGCGACAGTGGTACCCGCGGGCCTATTTCGCCTCCCCGCCCAAGCGCGGACATCACCGTGCGCTGGTCGACATCCAGGAGAGCATCGAAGAACTCAAGTACTACCGGGGCGCCGTGTTCGTCCCCCAGCCCGGCCCCGAAACGGATACTGCCAAGGCGATCGCCGACCAGGTCGCCGGATCGGTGACGGGCCCGTCATAGCAAGCGTCTGACCTGCGTTAGACTTCCTGACGCCGTGTCGGGCGCATGCTCGGCACGCGTGGTGGGCGTAGCTCAGTTGGTAGAGCACCGGCTTGTGGTGCCGGTGGCCGCGGGTTCAAGTCCCG
>NZ_JAKFEL010000257.1:0-2905 GCF_036675695.1 Aeromicrobium sp. | reverse complement strand
GGTCGCGTTCACCGGCTCGACAGCCGTCGGCAAGGCCATCGCACGCTCGGTCGCCGGCACCGACAAGAAGGTGACCCTCGAGCTCGGCGGCAAGGCCGCCAACATCGTCTTCGACGATGCTCCACTCGACCAGGCCATAGAAGGCATCGTCGGCGGCATCTTCTTCAACCAAGGCCACGTCTGCTGCGCAGGATCGCGCCTGCTGGTGCAGGAGAACATCTACGACGATGTCCTCGAGCGCCTCAAGCGTCGTATGTCGACTCTGCGCCTCGGTGATCCACTCGACAAGAACACCGACATCGGCGCGATCAACTCCTCCGAGCAGCTCGCCCGCATCAAGGAGCTCTCGGACATCGGCGACGCCGAAGGCGCAGAGCGCTGGTCGGTGCCGTGCGAGATCCCCGACAGCGGCTTCTGGTTCCCGCCGACAATCTTCACCGGCGTCACCCAGGCTCATCGCATCGCCCGCGAGGAGATCTTCGGCCCGGTCCTGTCGGTGCTGACGTTCCGTACGCCGTCGGAGGCTGTCGAGAAAGCCAACAACACGCCGTACGGACTCTCGGCGGGTGTGTGGACCGAGAAGGGTTCGCGCATCCTGTCAATGGCCAACCAGCTGCGCGCGGGCGTCGTCTGGGCCAACACGTTCAACAAGTTCGACCCGTCGTCGCCATTCGGCGGCTACAAGGAGTCAGGCTATGGCCGCGAAGGCGGCAAGCATGGTCTTGCTGCGTACCTCAAGGGAGCATCCGCATGAGCCGCGTCGAAGTGCGCAAGACGCACAAGCTCTACATCGGAGGCGCTTTCCCGCGCTCGGAGTCCGGGCGAACGTACGAGGCCGTGGACTCCAAGGGCGAGTTCCTCGCCAACATGGCGAAGGCCTCGCGCAAGGACGCCCGCGATGCGGTCGTCGCTGCCCGCAAGGCATTCGGTGGCTGGTCGACGCGTACGCCCTACAACCGCGGCCAGGTCATCTACCGCATCGCCGAGGTCATGGAAGGTCGCCGAGAGCAGTTCATCGACGACCTCCGCGCCTCCGAAGGCGTCACTGAGAAGAAGGCGTCGACGTACGTGGACGCCGCGATCGACCGGGTCGTTTGGTACGCCGGCTGGGCCGACAAGTACGTCCAGGTCCTCGGCAACGCCAATGCTGTGTCGGGTCCGTTCTTCAACCTCTCGACTCCTGAGCCGACCGGCGTGGTCGCGGTTGTCGCGCCCTCCGGACCGCTGCTCGGTCTCGTGTCGGTCATCGCTCCGGCGATTGCGACAGGCAACACCCTCGTGGTCATCGCCAGCGAAAAGTACCCCGTACCTGCGGTTACGTTGTCAGAGGTCATGGCCGCATCCGACGTGCCGGGTGGAGCAGTCAACATCCTCACGGGCTCTGCCGCTGAGATCGCTCCTTGGCTGGCATCGCACATGGACGTCAACGCGCTTGATCTCGCCGGTGTTGATGACGCCAAGCTCGCTGCCGAGCTCGAGGTCGCCTCGGCCGAGAACCTCAAGCGCGTGCTGCGTGCACCTGCCGGCGAGGTCGACTGGCTTGCCGAGCCTTCACTGGCTCGCCTGGAGGCGCTCGTCGAGACCAAGACCGTCTGGCACCCGATCGGCGTCTAGTGGGCGTTGTGATCCTGGCCGGGCCTTCGGGGTCTGGCAAGTCGCACCTTGCCGCGCGCCTGGGCTGGACCGTCCTTCGACTCGACGACTTCTACCGCGACGCAGACGAGCCCGACATGCCGCGCTCCAACCTCGGCATCGTCGACTGGGACGACATCGAGTCATGGAACGCGATCGCCGCAGTCACTGCGATCAAGGAGCTCTGCGAGGACGGGGTCACCGAGGTGCCGGTCTATGACATCGCAGCAAGCGCACGGACGGGTTCACACACCCTCACACTGACCAGCGACCGATTCATCGCCGAGGGACTCTTCGCGCCCGCGATCGTCGATGCCTGCCGCACGGCCGGGATGCTCGACGCGGCAATCTGCCTGCGTCGCAACCGCATGGTCACGTTCGGTCTACGCCTGGCCCGCGATCTCCGCGAAGGCCGCAAGACGCCATGGGTGCTCATGCGACGCGGATGGCGCCTCATGAAGGACGAGCCCCGCATCATTGCCCATGCCGTGGCTCACGGCTGCGAGCCGATGACTCCGAAGCGAGCCAGGAATCTGTAGAGCGCCTAGTTCTCGATGATCCGGTCGGCGTTGGCTGCGACCCACTCCATGAGCGGACGCAGCCGGTCATGAAGTTCGCGTCCCTCAGCAGTCAGGTTGTACTCCACGTGAGGCGGCACGACCGGCTGCGCGACGCGTCGTACGAGTCCGTCGGCCTCGAGTGTCTTGAGGGTCTGCGCCAGCATCTTCTCGCTGATGCCTTCGATGCAGCGGCGTAGCTCGCTCCAGCGCATTGTGTCGATTCGCTTGCGGTCACTAACCTTCATGCCAGTACCTTACCTGAAAGTGCGTACTGTGGATTGGGAAGTATGGGTGCGACCCGACCGTTGGGACATGTGAAAGCTTCCAATGAAAGGGAAATCCATGTCCTACGTCGTCATCGGCGCCACCGGCCAGCTCGGCACTCTCACCGTCAGTTCACTCCTCGATCGCGGGATCTCGCCAGATCAGATCGTGGCCGCAGGCCGCAACAACGAGAAGCTCGCCGAGCTCGCCGAGCTGGGTGTTCGTACGCACCAGATCGACCTCTCCGACAGAGCCAGCCTGGACGGACTGTTCTCGTCCGAGGACACCGTGCTCCTGATCTCCAGCAATGAGCTCGGCCAGCGCGTCGCCCAGCACGGCAATGCGATCGACGCTGCCAAGGCAGCCGGCGTACGGCGCATCGTCTACACGAGCGCACCCAAGGCAAGTACCTCCGCTCTGGTCCTCGCTCCCGAGCACAAGGCGACCGA
>NZ_JAKFEL010000219.1:0-19035 GCF_036675695.1 Aeromicrobium sp. | reverse complement strand
CCACCGAGCTTGTCGAGCGACGGCGACTCGCCACCGACATAACGACTGATCTGGTCGAGCTGGTCCATCGGCACGAAGAGCCGGTCGGCGGGATGGCCACGCTTGGAGGGCGCGTACTCGATCACGAGGTACTCGCGGGCTGCACCCTGTACGACGCGCTGCATGAGCTCGACGTAGCGGCCGACACCGTGTTGCTCGTGGACAACGTGATCGCCGGTGGCCAGCTCGAGCGGATCGACCTGCTTGCGGCGACGCGACGGCATCTTGCGCTCGGTACGGTCAGCGGCGCGCTGCCCGACGAGGTCGTCGTACGTCATCACAGCAAGCTGGAGCGGTGTGGACACGAAGCCGTGGTCGAGCTCGCCGAGGATGATCTGCACGACACCTGGAGATGGTGCTGTCACCTCATCGTCGAGCGAAGCGGGTACGTCGTTCTCGGCCAGCCACTCGACGGCGCGCTGCGCCTGACCGTGAGCCGGCGCGACGAAGACGACCTTCATGCCAGCGGCGACCCACGCACGGATGTCGGTCAATGCAGCGGTGGTGTCACCGCGGTACGCAGCGGCTGCCTCCATCTCGACGGATCGCGACTTCTCGTCGGTGTCCAAGCCGAACGGGGAGATCGTGAACCAGGTGTGGCCGAGGCCGAGAGTCTCAAGTCGTACGTCGTCAAGCGTGCGGAATGCCGCTGAGCCGAGATCGATCGGCGCCTCGCCACCACTCGCCGCGGCAGCCCATGACGCCTGGAGGAACTCCTCGCTCGTTGCTACGAGGTCGGCAGCACGGGCACGTATGCGCTCGGGATCGCACAGCAGGATCGCTGAACGCTCGGGCAGCAGGTCGACGAGCAATTCCATCTCGTCTGTCAGGACCGGAGTCAGGGACTCCATGCCCTCGACGGCGTGACCCTCAGAAAGCTTGGTGAAGATCTCGGCCATGCGCGGGTGGCGTTCGGCGAGCTGAGCAGCTCGTACGCGGACCTCGCCGGTCAGCAGCAGCTCACGGCACGGCGGCGCCCATACGTGCGTGACTTCCTCGAGCGTGCGCTGGTCTGCGACGGCGAAGCGGCGGATCTCGTCGACCTCGTCGCCGAAGAACTCGATGCGGAGCGGATGATCCTCGGTCGGCGGGAACACGTCGATGATGCCGCCGCGGACGGCGAACTCACCGCGACGCTCGACCAGGTCGACGCGCGAGTAGGCGGCAGCCGCAAGTGCTTCGACCGTTGCGTCTAGACCTACCTCGTCACCCTTGTGGAGCTCGACGGGCTCGAGGTCGGCGAGCCCCTTGGCCTGCGGCTGGAGCAGCGATCGTACGGGCGCGACGATGACCCGGATCGGCCCGGTAGCCGTCTCCGAATCCAGCTCGCTCGCCTTGGTCGGGTGCACCAGTCGTCGCAGGACTGCCAGGCGCCGGCCGACTGTGTCAGAGCGCGGCGACAGTCGCTCATGCGGAAGCGTTTCCCAGGCCGGGAAGTAGACGACAGCGTCCTTGCCGAGGAGCTCGCCGAGCTGGGCGACGAGATCTTCGCCCTCCCGAGCGGTCGCCGTGACGGCAAGCACTGTCGACTGATCGGCCAACGCTTGGGCGAGGAACGGACGCAGCGGCTCCGGCGCCTGCAGGTCGAGCTCGGCGAGCCCGCCAGCACGGTCGGCGAGAGCGCCGGCGACGGTGGGCTCGGCGGCGACCAGAGTCGCGAGTCTTTGCAGAGTCATCTATCGATTGAACGCACTCTGGGTGGGTTCTAGTCCCCGCGTGATGAGGCTTTCCACGGCGTCAGCGGCTTCCTCGACGTACGTCGGGACATCCTTGCGTTCGGCGGAGGAGTAGGGCTTGAGCACGAACTCGTGCACGCTCTGTCGGCCCTGCGGACGTCCGATGCCGACGCGTACGCGGTTGAAGTCACCTGTGTCGAGTGACTGACGGATCGACTTCAGCCCGTTGTGGCCGTTGTCGCCGCCACCGAACTTGACGCGGAGCTGCCCGAAATCGATGTCGAGCTCATCGTGGATGACAATGAGGTGATCGGGCTCGACCTCAAAGAACTTGGCCAGCGCCGACACAGGTCCGCCGCTCTCGTTCATGTAGGAACGTGAGCGACCGAGCACGACTCGCTCGCCGGCGAGCCGACCTTCGATGACGTCGGCAAGACCGGACTTGTGCTTCTTCCACGAACCGCCGACCCGCTCCGCGAGCACATCGTTCACAAAGTAGCCGACGTTGTGGCGGGTGGTGGCGTACGTCGAGCCCGGATTGCCGAGCCCGACGATCAGCCACGTCACTCGGCCACACTCATTCGTCTGGTGTGGACTCCGCAGCGTCGCCCTCGGGCGAGCCCTCGGCGTCAGCCTCAGCCTCGGCCTCTTCGGCGTCGGTGGCTTCGTGCTCGATGCCAGCCTCAGCCTCAGCCTCGGCGAGCTCGGCTTCAAGCTGCTCGGCGGTCGGAGCGGCGGTGATGTTGACGATGAGGAGATCCTCGTCGACCGCAAGGGTCGACCCGGACGGCAGGACGATGTCGCGGGCGTGGATCTGGTCGCCGGCGTCGAATCCCTCGACCGAGACCTCGAAGGACTCGGGGATGTGAGTCGCTTCTGCCTCGACTGCGATCGTGTTGTTCTCGGTGATCACCAGGTTGCCGCTGATGGCTTCGCCGACAACGTGGATGCGGACGTCGACGGTGACCTTCTCGCCCTTCTTGACGATCAGGAGGTCGGCGTGATCGATGAAGCCCTTGATCGGATCGCGCTGGATCTGCTTGGGAATCGCGAGGTGCTGCTCGGTGCCCAGGTCGATCGTCAGCAGCGCGTTGGAGTTCTTGAGCGCCAACATGAGCTGGTGACCCGGGAGCGTGACGTGCACGGGCTCGGAGCCGTGTCCGTAGAGGACGGCCGGGACGTTGTCGGCGCGGCGGATGCGGCGGGCAGCGCCCTTGCCGAACTCGGTGCGTGCCTCGGCGGCGATCTTGATCTCAGCCATGAAGAGTATCTCGTTTCGATGCGTTGTGATTGCGAAGTTGGTGGCTGCCCGGAGAGGCGCTCAACACAGCACTCCTGTGGAGCGCCCTGTCGATCACGGTCCCGAAGGACCCTCGCCGAGGCAACTCACCGATCTTATCGCAGCGAGCCCCCACGACCCAATTCGCTGAAACCGAGGCTGCCGGCGGCCGAGCGTTGAGGCGGGTTGAGCGTCCCGCGGCGGAGCCGCCGCTGCGAAGCCAGGTGAGACGAGCAGCCAACGCTCCGAACTAAGCGTCCTTGATCGCCTTTGCCACGACGCCAGCGACGGCACCCATGGCCGCGAACATCCCCGCGACGAACAGTGCCGCGAACAGCCCGAACATCACCAGCGGCGCGATACCGTCCGGGCCGTCGTCGAAGATCAGTCCGATCCAGACGATGCAGATCGCGGTCAGGATCCCCAGGATGCCGCCGATGATCACCCCGACGATGGCTCCGCGCTTCATGCCGGTCAGTTCTTGAAGAGGCTGGTGACTGAGCCGTCCTGGAACACGGCGGCTGTTGCCTGGGCCAACAGCGGGGCGATCGAGAGCACCGTGAGCTTGTCGAAGCGCTGATCGTCAGACAGCGGAAGCGTGTTGGTGACGATGACCTCGCACGCTGTGGAGTTCTTGAGCCGATCAACGGCGGGACCCGAGAACACCGCGTGTGTGGCAACGATGACGACGTCCTCAGCGCCATCGGCCATCAGCGCCTCTGCCGCCTGGACGATCGTGCCGCCGGTGTCGATGAGGTCGTCGACCAGGACGCATACGCGACCCTCGACCTCACCAACGACGCGGTTGGCCTTGGTCTCGTTGGGCTTGGTCTCGTTCCGCGTCTTGTGAATGAAGGCCAGCGGCGCTTCGCCGAGGGCCGATGCCCACGACTCGGCCACCTTGATGCGACCAGCATCGGGCGAGACGACCGCAAGGGGCTTCTTGCCGTACTTCTTCTTCACGTAGCGCGTGAGGATCGGCATGGCCAGGAGGTGGTCGACCGGTCCGTCGAAGAAGCCCTGGATCTGGGCGGTGTGGAGATCGACCGTCATGAGTCGGTCGGCACCGGACGCGAGGAACAGGTCAGCCATCAGTCGGGCAGAGATGGGCTCGCGGCCGAGGTGTTTCTTGTCCTGTCGCGCGTAGCCATAGAACGGCAGGATCACCGTGATGCGCTTGGCCGAGGCGCGCTTGAGCGCGTCGATCATGAGGAGCTGCTCCATGATCGCGTCGTTGATGGGCTGCGCGTGGCTCTGCATGATGAACGCATCGCAACCGCGTACGGATTCTTCGAACCGGACGTAGATCTCGCCGTTGGCGAAGTCGTATGCCGTGGTGGGCACGAGATCGATCTGGAGAAGGTCAGCCACCTCCTGTGCCAGCACAGGGTGAGCGCGACCCGAGAACAGCATCAGGTTCTTGGTGGGTGCGCGCTTCGAGAGGCTACTGACCATCTGAGTCGTCCTTCTTTGCGTCGCGCGCTGCCTGGGCTGAGGTGGTGTCGGGTCGCTTCTTCTCGACCCACCCCTCTATGTTCCTCTGTTCACCCTTGCTCACGGCAAGCGCCCCAGGCGGAACGTCCTTGCGGACGGTCGTACCAGCGCCAGTGTGCGCGCCATCGCCGATCGACACCGGGGCGACAAACGTGTTGTTGGACGCCGTACGCGCGTGCTTGCCGACTGTCGTGCGGTGCTTGTTGACCCCGTCGTAGTTGGCGAAGATCGTGCCGGCGCCGATGTTGGTGCCCTCGCCGATCTCGGCATCGCCGACGTACGAGAGGTGCGGCACCTTGGCGCCGTCGCCGATGCGCGCGTTCTTGGTCTCGACGAACGTGCCGATCTTTCCGTTGGCTCCGAGCTCGGTGCCGGGGCGCAGATACGCGAACGGTCCGACCGTTGCGTCAGCGCCGATGACGGCATCCGAGCCATGCGTCCGAATGACCGTCGCGTTGGCGCCAACCTCGACATTGCGGAGGGTGGTGTCGGGACCGATCGTCGTGCCCTCGGCCACGACCGTGGCGCCAAGCAGCTGCGTACCGGGCATCAGGGTGACATCGGGCGCAAGTGTCACGGCTGAGTCGATCCACGTCGTCTCAGGATCGACGATCGTGACGCCCTCGCTCATCCAGTGCTGAGTCTGGCGGCGGTTGAGCTCACGACCGAGGCGGGCGAGCTGCGCGCGATCGTTGACGCCTTCGGTCTGCCACACGTCCTCGAGCAAGTGCGCGCCAACCGGTCGACCCTCATCGAATGCCAGGCCGGCGATGTCGGTGAGATAGAGCTCGCCCTGCGCATTGTTGGACTCGAGGCGCTTGATGGCGTCGACGAGAAAACCAGCCTCGACGGCGATGATCCCGCTGTTGATCTCCCGAACCGCGCGCTGCTCATCAGTGGCGTCCTTGTCCTCACGGATGGCGGTGACGTCACCGGCGTCATTGCGAAGAATGCGTCCGTAGCCAGTGGGGTCATCGAGCTCGGCGGTCAGGATCGTGACCGCGCGGCCCGCAGCGCGATGGTCAACCAGCAGCTCGGCGAGAGTCTGCGACGAGAGCAGCGGAACATCGCCGTACGTCACCAGCACCGTGCCGGTCGGAGCATCATCGAGAGCGTCGAGAGCGATCTGCACTGCGTGGCCCGTGCCGCGCTGTTCTTCCTGCACGGCGTGGATGACGGATGAGCTGAAGGCATCGATCGCTGCGGAGACCTGGTCACGCTCGTGACCCACCACTGCGACGAGAGTCGAGGCTCCTGCTCCGCTGACAGCACGCAGCGCGTGCTCGATCATGCTGCGGCCACCGACTTCGTGCAGAACCTTGGCGTGCGCGGACTTCATCCGCGTCCCAGCACCAGCGGCAAGGACGATTGCGGTGACCTGCTCGGGCTCTGCCTGTTCAGAACGTGTGATGTTTACATTCTCCTTGGTTGAGCTCCCCGGGTAGGAGTCGAACCTACGTCGCTAATCCGCATTCAAAGTGCGGCGGGCCCTGCCGGCAGACCAACCGGGGATCGTCTCTCTGCTCAAGCAAGCGTACCGGTACTAGTCGGCCTGTCGGGCGACGGCGAACACGCGGGCGAACGGGAAGACCGTGCCGTGCGGCGTGCGCGGATAAGCCCCGCGAAGAGCCGCTTTGTACTCGTCGATGAACTCCTCGCGAAGCCCCTCGGGCAGCGCCTGGATGATTGGCCGGGCGCCGGTGCTGGAGATCCAGTCGAACACGGCGTCCTCACCGTGCAAGACGTGCAGGTACGTCGTCTCCCACACGTCGACCTGCCAGCCGAGCTTGCTGAAGAGCTCGAGGTAGGCCTCGGGCGGCGTTCCGCGATCTCCGTGCAGGTCCTCGGTGTGGCTCGCGTACGGGCCGCGCGACGAGATCTCGTGCAGGAGCGTGTGGCTGGGGCCGGCGTAGTTGAACGGCACCTGCAAAGCGAACGTGCCGCCGGGCGCTACTGACGAGCTGAGTCGCTCGACAACGGCGAGCTGATCGGGCACCCACTGGAACAGCGCATTCGAGACGATCGAGTCGACCTCGCCGTCGGGAGCCCAGGTGGTCGCGTCAGCGACCTCGTACGAGGCGCGGCTGTCCCGGTTGTCGGCGTTGGCGCGTTCGATCATCTCCGGCGAGGAGTCGACTCCATGAATCTCTGCCTCGGGCCACCGCGCACGCAGGACGGCCGTGAGGTGCCCGGGCCCGCATCCGAGGTCGACGATCGATCGCGGCTCACCCTGTATGCGTGCGACGAGATCGAGGAACGGCCTCGAACGATCGTCCGCGAACTGCAAGTAGTGCGACGGATCCCAGCTCAAACGGAAGCCCTCTCGTACTGGCCAGCGAGCGACATCAGCCTGGCGTCGTCGCCGCGGCGTGCGATGAGCTGGATCGAGAGCGGCAAGCCCTCTTCGGCGGTCTTGCCGGCAGGCATCGAGACCGCGGGGATTCCGGCGTGGTTCCACTGCGCTGTGTAGGGATAGAACGAGTTCATCGCGAGCACAGTCCGGACGGGGCCCTTGCCCTTCCAGTTCTCCACCGGCACGGCCGGCCCGGACATGACCGGCGTCAGGAGTACGTCGACGCCGAGCTTGTCGTGGATGCCGTCACCCCACTCCTGGCCCTTGCGGATCGCCCAGTCGACGGCCTTCTTGCCGAACGGCCGACCGAGGCGAGCGATGCCCTTCGTACGCTTCTCGAGCTTCGACGGATCGTCGGTGCCGTCGGCCGCGTCACGAATGCCGGCGAGATAGCGGACCGTCAGCGACTTCGAATCGGTGTCGTACGGGATCTTCACCTCGGTGACAGCGTGCCCGGCAGATCGGAAGGTTTCGGCGGCAGCCTCGAGTGCTGCGCGTACGCGGGGATCGAGCGGCAGAGCCTTGGTGGCAGCGGCCGCGCTGTAGGAGAGACCGATCCGCAACGGCTCGGGATCCTTGGCTGCGGCTGCGACCAGCGAAGTCGGGAACGTGCCGAAGGTGTCCAGGAAGAGTGCACTGTCGGCCACGCGCGGAGCCACGCTCCCCTGCGTCGACAGGTCGTGCCAGCCACCTGAGCTCGGCATCGTGTGGTGAGTGGGCTTGAAGCCGACCAGTCCGCAGCACGAAGCCGGTATGCGGATCGACCCTGCGCCGTCCGAGGCGGTCGCGATGCCGACTATGCCCGCAGCGACCAATGCAGCCGACCCTCCCGATGAACCGCCGGGAGTGTGCGCGTTGTTGTGCGGGTTGCGGGTGATGCCGAGCGCGTCCGACTCGGTGAACCCGAAGATTGCGAGCTCGGGCAAGCTCGACTTGGCGACGATGACAGCGCCAGCCGCGCGAAGGGCGGCGACGAGATCGCTGTCCTGGGCGGGCACCGTCGACGTCGCGTTGCTTCCCTTGCCGGTCACCTTGCCGGCGATGTCGAGATCGTCCTTCACTGCGATCGGGATGCCGAGGAACGGCCCGGACTCCCCCGAAGACCGTCTGGCATCCGCAGCATCCGCGGCTGCGAGTGCTTCGTCGGCAAACACAGCCACAGTCGCGTTGATCGACGCGTTGGCACGGTCGATGGCTGCAAGAGCGGCTTCGGTGAGCTGACGCGACGTCAGCTCACCACTGTCGAGGAGCTCCGCCTGTCGGGTCGGACCTGCGGCAAGGGCGTCAGCTGGGTTCATAACGCGAATCTATGCCCTGGGCTACAGGCACGACTCCGTGATCTTGCCAATGACTTCCGGATCGGTGATGGCGGTCAGTGACAGATCCTGGTCAACCATCTCGTCGTAGACGCAGTTGGCGACTTCTTCGGATACGCCGCCCGCTGACGTCATTCCGGTGATGATCGATTCGCGAATGCTCGGATCACTGAGGTCGAAGCCCTGGTCCTCCAGACCGTCTGTCACGTCACCAAGGTCCTCTTCCGAGATGTTCTCAGCGCATGCGGCGCCTGCCTGGGTGGAGATGCTCTGCTGCTCCGAGGCGTCGAGGTCCATGAACTTCTCGAGGCTGCCGGCTTCCTTCTTGATCCCCGCAATCGCGCAATCCTCCAGCTTTTTGGAGAATCCAAGCTCTTTGAGCTCGGCACGAGCGTCTGCCTCTGGATCGCCTCCTCCGCAGCCAGTCAGCGTCACCGACAGAACCAAACCGACAAAGGCCATCGCAGCAGTTTTCATGCGGTGGAATCTAACAGCCTTCGGGGTCCCCTCCGACACCGCCGATTCCTCTCGACGTCAAGAATCTTGACGCATACGATGGGGGTATGTCCCGCGCGCAGGAAGATGACGTCGATCGGCTCATCGCAGCGTGGCGTCACGAACGTCCAGACATGGATGTCTCGCCGATGCAGGTGCTGAGCCGGGTGACCCGACTCGCGCTGCATCTCGATCGCGCTCGCAAACAAGCTTTCGCTGATCACGACCTCGAATCGTCAGAGTTCGACGTGCTGTCGGCCCTGCGCCGCGCCGGCAAGCCCTATCAGTTGTCGCCCGGCCAGCTCGTGCAGGAAACGCTGGTGACGAGCGGCACGATGACCAACCGAGTCGACCGACTCGTCAGCAAGGGTCTCGTCGAGCGCCTCCCCGATCCTGCCGATCGACGAGGCGTCCAAGTACGGCTGACCGCGCCCGGCAGGGTGGCGGTCGATGGTGCGATCGACTCACTTCTCGAGCACGAGCACGAGCTGCTTGCCGGCCTGTCTCCCGACGAGGCAAAGGCTCTCGCCGACTCACTGCGTACGCTTTCGCGCCCCTTCGACCACTGACCTACGCAACGTCGATCACGACGTTGCCGATCTTCTGTCCTGTTTCCACGTACGAATAGGCCTCGACGATCTGATCCAACGGATAGCGCCGATCGATGACCGGCTTGAACTCGCCGGACTCCATCAGGTCCTTGAAGTAGTTCACCGTCTCCGCAGTCTGCTTCGGAATCGGGAACTTGACCTTCTTGCCTCGCAACAGCGGGGTCACAAGGGTCCAAAAGACGTTGCTGCCTCCCCTACCCAGCTCTGACGACACGAAGATGCCGCGCGGCTTCAGGAGCCGCCGGCATTGGCTGAACGAGCTCTTGCCGACCGAATCGAGGACGACGTCGTACGTCTGAGCGTCCTTCGTGAAGTCCTCAAGCCGCGAACCAGGTCGACATGCCCCGGACCGCACACAGCCGTCACGTTTGCACCGACAGCCTTCAGCAATTGGACTGCTGCTGAGCCAATCCCGCCCGTTCCTCCGTTGACCAGGACGTCCTGCCCTGCCTGGACCTTGGCACCCTTGATCGAGGTGAGGGCGTAGTGCGAACCCTCCGTACTGGGAGCGACCAGGTCGTACGTCAGGCCCGAGGGGATGAGCGCCAGCGAGCCCGACTCGGGTATCGACACGAACTCGGCGTGACAGCCGCCTTGCTCGATGAAGCCGAACACTCGGTCGCCAACCGCGAACGACGTGACCGCACTGCCGACTGTGGTGACCTCCCCAGCAAACTCGGTCCCGAGGATCGCCCATTTCGGCCTGAACAGACCAGTGAACAACCTGTTGATGAACGGCTTGGCTGACCGATACGCGCAGTCGGTCCGGTTGACCGTCGTTGCGTGAACCTTGACGAGCAGCTCGTCGTTCTTGATCGTCGGGCGTTCGACGTCAACGATCCGCACCACGTCCGGAGCGCCGTAGGTGGAACGAACCGCAGCCTTCATCAATGGGGCGCTCATGCGTGGAGTCTAGGCGTGGTTCGGCGAGCATCTCGGGGCCCGTAAACTCGTGCGGTGGCACATCTCCTGGGCGTCGAATCGGTTGGCGTGGACTTCCCGACCAAAACCGTCTTCGAGTCGGTGACTCTCGGCATCGACGAAGGTGACCGCATCGGCATCGTCGGTCGCAACGGCGACGGCAAGTCGACCTTGCTCGCCATTCTGGCCGGACGCCTCGAGCCGCACTCGGGCCGCGTCACTCGTCGCGGCGGAGTGACGATCGGCGTGCTCGACCAGACCGACACGCTCGACCAGAATCAGACCGTCGGCCATGCCGTGGTCGGCGACACCCCGGAGTACGAGTGGGCCGGCGACGCCAAGATCCGCGATGTCATCGCTGGTCTCGTCTCGGACATCCCGTGGGACTCGACGGTCGGAACGCTGAGTGGTGGTCAACGCCGACGCATCGCACTCGCGAGGCTGCTGATCGGCGACGACGACGTGCTGTTCCTCGACGAGCCGACGAACCACCTGGACGTCGAAGGCATCACCTGGCTCGCCAGTCACCTGAAGAACCGCTGGCCCGCCAACTCCGGCGGCCTGCTGGTCGTGACGCACGACCGCTGGTTCCTCGACGAGGTCTGCAACGCAACGTGGGAGGTGCACGACGGAATCGTCGAACCCTTCGAAGGTGGTTACGCGGCATACATCCTGCAGCGCGTCGAGCGCGACCGGCACGCATCTGCGACCGAGTCGAAGCGACAGAACCTCATGCGCAAGGAGCTCGCCTGGCTACGCCGCGGCGCACCGGCTCGTACGACGAAGCCGAAGTTCCGTATCGACGCCGCCAACGCGCTGATCGAGAACGAGCCCCCGCCGCGCAACCCGATCGAGCTCAAGCAGATGGCTACAGCGCGACTGGGCAAGGACGTCGTCGACCTGCTCGACGTGTCGGTCTCATACGGAGACCTCGAGGTTCTCCGCAACGTCGAATGGCGCATTGGACCCGGCGAACGCACCGGCATCCTCGGCGCCAACGGTGTCGGCAAGTCCACGCTGCTCAACCTCGTGATCGGCAAGGGCCAGCCGACAACTGGTCGGGTCAAGCGCGGCAAGACCGTCAAGGTCGTGGCGCTCACCCAAGAGCTCAACGAGCTGAAGGAAGTCGCCAACGACCGCGTCAGCGATGTCATCGGTCGCCAGCGCACCGCGTACGTCTCCGGCGGCAAGGAGATGACACCGTCGCAGCTACTCGAGCGGCTCGGCTTCTCGAATGCGCAGATGGCGACTCCTGTACGCGACCTGTCCGGTGGGCAGAAGCGTCGCCTCCAGCTCTTGCTGATCCTGCTCGACGAGCCCAACGTGCTGGTGCTCGATGAGCCGACCAACGACCTCGACACTGACATGCTCGCCGCGATGGAGGACCTCCTCGACTCTTGGCCCGGCACGCTGCTCGTCGTCTCGCACGACCGCTACCTGCTGGAGCGCATCACAGATCAGCAGTACGCGATCCTCGACGGACACTTCCGGCACCTGCCCGGCGGAGTCGACCAGTACCTGCGCCTGCGCAAGGAGCAGGATGCCCGCCCAGTCTCCAGCGCCCCAGTCGCTGCTGCGTCGGGACTGTCGAGCGCCGAGCTGCGCAACACCAAGAAGGAAATCGCGTCGATCGACCGCAAGATGGAGAAGTTGACGGCTCGCATCGACGCCCTGCACACCGAGATGGCTCAGCACGATCCGAGCGACATACCCGGACTCACCGCGATGACCAAGGAAGTCGCTGACCTCGAGAAGCAGGTGTCAGATCATGAACACCGCTGGATCGAGCTCTCCGAGCTGATCGACGCCTAGCTCGTCATAGCCCACACCGCCCGCGATTTGTGACCTTACGAGCGCCATTCCTGGCGCGAAGCGCCTAGAAAGTCACAAATCGCGGGGGCGGCTAGGCGAGTCGGGCGCCGGGCACAGGCCCGTGCGACTGCACGACATCTGCGCAGGCCGCAGCGCTGGTCAGCGCGAACGCGATGTCGAGGCTGTGCTGCTCATCCGACGCAAGGAACATCGCGGTCGGGCCGGAGCCGGAGAGGATGGCGCCGAGCGCCCCCGCCTCGATGCCGACCTCGAGGGTGTCCTGCAGCTCCGGACGGAGTGACAGCGCCGCCTCGGTGAGGTCATTGGAGAGCGCATCGCCGAGCGCATCCGCATCGCCGGCTCGCAGGGCAGCGAGCAGGGCGTCGGGCACCTTGGGGTCGGGCACCTTGCCATCGGCATTGAGCCGGTCGAACTCCGCGTACACGGCGGCCGTCGACAGTCCTTCGGCGGCGATTGCGAAGACCCAGTGGTACGAACCGCGCGCAAGCACGGGGCTGATGGTCTCGCCGCGGCCGCCACCGACCGCAATGCCGCCATGCAGCAGAAACGGCACGTCGCTGCCGAGCTTGGCGGCGAGGAATTCCAGGTCTGCTCGTCCGAGGCCCGTGCCCCATGCATCGTTGCACGCGACCAGAGAGGCGGCAGCATCGGCGGATCCGCCGGCCATACCTCCGGCAACGGGGATGACCTTGCGGATCGCCAAGTCCACACCGCCGACGAAGCCCGTGTGGTCACGCAGCAGCTTCGCTGCCTTCACGGCAAGGTTGTTGTCGTCCTCCGGGACATTCGCCAGCTCGGACCGTACGTCGAGCTCGGAGTTGACGATGACGTTGATCTCGTCATCCGCGCGACTGGTCGCGCGGACCTCGTCGTGGAGCCCCACGGCCTGGTAGACCGTGGCGAGCGGGTGATAGCCGTCGTCACGGACCGGTCCGACACCCAGGCACAGATTGATCTTGGCGGGGACCCGGACGGTGGCGACGTTCACCCGGAACAACCTAGTGCGTGGCCCCAACGGCCCGCCCGGTTACCTAGAAGGTCTTGTCCTCTACGACGTCCAGGTTGTGGAACGTCGGCGGTCCGTCGACGAGCCCAGCCAGCTTGGCCGCGAACTCCCCGGTCTCCGGGAGGTTGGAGTTCTCCATCGCTGACTCGTACGAATCGAAGAAGACGATCGTCATGAACTTGGTCGGATCGTCGCGATCCTGCGTCCTGATCGATCGACGAACCGTGTATCGGTCCTGCGTCGCCGCCTCGAGCTCCGCGACCGCCGCCTCGATCTCCTCGCCGCGAGTCGTGTGTCCTTCGATGATCTGAATGAATGTCATGGCCCTGCTCCTTTGCCGATGCCCCTGAGGGACACCGTAGGACTCACGAAGCGGGTTGACCAGAGATGCGGACTCGGCTGCTACTGATAGACGACAGCCTCGGCGGATCCGATGTAGATGTTGGTACCGATGGGGAGCCCGAGACTTGCGGTGCTGAGCGTGATGCGAATGGCGTTCACCTTGGCGGCATACCGGTCGCCGGGAAGTTCAGTGATCTTCTGCTCGTTCAGCACGACCTTGCCGAGCCCGGAGATGTTGTAGGTCGTGTTGGGCGGTACGTCGTAGTTCTGGTACTCCGAGTTGCCGGACTTGAGCCGGGTGACGTGCATCTGCGTCGTGGCGGAGAACGTGTCGTCCTCGGTCCGCCCGTCGAAGTAGGTCTGCCCCGCGAACGCGGTCACGTCGATGCCCTCGATGAGCAGCCCGGCGGCCTTGAGCCTGGCGATCCTCACAGTGGATCGTGCTGCGAGGTGGTCGTTGAAGCGGTCAATGGGCGCGCTCCTGGCGTCCGACTCGATGCCGAAGGCCTCCACCCCTGGTGCGAAGAAGAACCCGTCAAGACTGAACCTCGCCACTTCAGCCGTGTTCGCATTCCCTCCTGCACTCTTGGGCACGTTGGCGAGGCCCAGCTTGCGAGTCACGATCTTGATCAGGTCGAGGAAGTTTGAATCGACATATACACCTACAGCGCTGCCGCCGTAGGTGTCGCCGTTGAACGAAAAAGTCTCCTTGCTGACGTCATACCTGAGGATCTGGACGACATCGAAGCTCTCAAGCGGCAGCGGGATAGGGGCGGTCTTCTCTCCGATTGTCACGTCGACCAGCCCCTCCGTGTCCTCGGCCGGCGGAACGGGTACGTCCTCAGCCTCAGCGGGAGCAGCATCGGTGGTTGCCGGGGCTTCGGGAGTCGGCGTAGCTGTCGCCTGGGCCTCGCCTTCCGCTGCCGTTGCTGGCGACAGACCTTGGATCGAGAGGGCGGTGACGGCAACGAGGCTCGCAACAGCGGACATCTTGAGCTTGAGACGCATGGGAGTGGCTCCAACCGGTCAGGAAATGCGATGTATATCGCAACCAACTGTTAAGCACCATATTCGTCACCCGACCGCGCTCGCAGTGGTTTCGGATTGCGGCGGGCCAGAAGAGTCCAGCTACAGAAACTGGCCGAGGCGGGCGAACTCTTCAATACCGAGTGATTCGCCGCGGGCTTGGGGAGAGATGCCAGCCTTGACCAGCGCCTCCTCGGCCAACACGCCGGAGCCGGCAAGCACGGACAGCGCGGCGCGCATGGTCTTGCGGCGCTGGGCGAAGGCGGCATCGATGACTGCGAACGTACGCAGGCGATGCGCTTCGTCACCGGGCTCGGAGCGACGCTTCCAGGCAACGAGCGAGGACTCGACATTCGGCATCGGCCAGAAGACGTTGCGACCAACAGATCCGGACAGGCGCATCTCGGCGTACCAGGCGGACTTCACGGAGGGCACGCCATACGTCTTCGAGCCCGGGCCAGCAGCCAGTCGGTGCGCGACTTCGGCCTGCACCATCACGAGACCCGTCTGGATCGACGGGAAGCGCTCGAAGAATGTGAGCAGTACAGGCACCGAGACGTTGTACGGGAGGTTGGCCACCATCGCCGTCGGCTCCGGGCCGGGAAGCTCTGTGACCTTCATGGCATCGGCCACGACGAGACCGAAGTTGTCGACCTGGTCAGGCGCGTACGAGGCGATCGTCGACGGCAGTTGGGCGGCCAGCACCTCGTCGATCTCGACTGCGGTCACGTGGCGCGCGATATCGAGCAGGCCGAGGGTCAACGAGCCAAGGCCTGGACCGATCTCGACGACCACGTCGTCAGGACCGATGCCTGAGGTCTTGACGATGCGGCGAACGGTGTTGGCATCGGTGACAAAGTTCTGCCCCCGCTGCTTGGTGGGCCGAATCCCGCAGGACTCAGCCAGCTCTCGGATGTCGGACGGACCGAGGAGCCGCGGCGGTGTCAGTCGAACCTCGCGTGGGCGCATCCCCATTGGCCCCAGCCTGAACGAGCCTGGAGGATCTTGGCGAACTTGATCTGGACCTCACGGCTGTGCTGGTGAGGCAGACCGGGCCCGCCGACGCTGCGCCACGTCGCGGCACTGAACTGCAGACCGCCGTAATAGCCGTTGCCGGTGTTGATCGACCAGTTGCCGCCGGACTCACACTGGGCGATCTTGTCCCAGACGCTGTCCGGCGGAGTCGTGGCCGTGCCATGTGACTCGACCTGACCCACCGGCTTCACCAGCACTTCGCTGGTCAGCACGACGCGGTCGCGGAGCTTGCCGTCGGCCATGACGAGGGTGACCTTCTCGCGGTTCTTGCCCTTCTTGCCGGCCTTGAGGACGGAGACGTCGCCCTCCATCGCCTCGGGATCCTTGCGGACCTCGACGGGGAACTTCACGCGCACGACTTCGGTCTTGGTGACCTTCTCGATGCGAACGACCTTGAGCTTCTGCTCCGGCTTCACGAAGGCGTCATTGCCGGGCTTGACCTCATCGTCTGTGTCGAGCTCGACCTTCGCCGCCTCGAGCACCTTGGCAACGGTGGGTTCCTTGGTCGTCACCTTCGTGGACTTGCCGTCGGCAATGACGGTCAGAGTCTTCTCGGTGCTGACGACGATCTCCGAGCCCTTCCGAGACAGCGGAGCCGAGCGCTCGTCGGAAACATACGCGTCGGCGGCCGGCTGCACGCCGAACTCGTCGAGAGCCTCGCCGACCGTTCGGTCAAAGACGATGTGCTTGGTGACGGTGCCGTCGACTGCGAGGGTGACCGGCTTCGCGTACGAGATGTCGATCGAGTCGCCGTCATTGACGGCCGCGCTGGGCGACGGACTGAGCTTGTCCCCGTCGTTGATCGAGATGTCCCTTGCGGCCAGGACGTCAGAAACGGTGTCCCCAAACGTGCGGACCGTGTCCTGTTGACCGTCGATCGTGACGGTGATGGTCTTGCTGAAGGCGCCATATGCAGCGGTCCCGCCGGCAACCAGCAGAACGATCGCCAGGTTGAGGGCGATCAGAGAAGTCGATTTGTGCGGCAGCCGATGGGCAGCCCGGTGTGCATGGGGCACTGCTGAATGTGCATGAGGCACTGCTGAATCCTTGGAATCCGAGGTCATGGCAGTCTCTCACCATAGCGAGGGCCCCCGCAGGATCAAATTCGTTCTGGCCAAGATCCGCCGTACGCCCGGTCCGTGTTTGCGTTGATGTCCTGGCACAGGTCATCGGCCGAAATCCCTAGCGTTTCAGCCATTAATCGCACTGTGAGCGGAATCAGGTACGACGCATTTGGCTGACCTCGGTGCGGCGAAGGTGTGAGGAAGGGCGCATCGGTCTCCACGAGGATCCGGTCGCGTGGGGTGACCAGCAGCGCTTCGCGCAGGTTGGCGGCGTTCTTGAACGTCACGGTGCCCGCGAACGACAGGAACGCCCCACGCTCAACGCATTCCTTGGCGAAGGCGGCGTCACCGGAGAAGCAGTGCATCACCGTACGGTCCGGGATGCCTTCGTCGTCGAGCACCTCCAGGACATCAGCATGCGCGTCACGGTCGTGGATCATCAGCGCCTTGCCGTGACGCTTGGCCATCCGGATGTGCTCACGGAACGAGTGATGCTGCGCTTCCTTGCCCTCGTCACCGGTACGGAAGTAGTCAAGACCTGTCTCGCCGATGGCGCGTACGTGGTCGCCGGACCCCGCGAGCGAGTCGATCTCCGCGAGCGCCTCCTCGAGCTTGCCGACTTCGGCGAGGCGCGGTGCTTCATTCGGATGCAGAGCGACAGCCGCGACGACAGAGTCGTACGCCTGCGCTGTCTCAACTGCCCAACGTGCGCCAGGCAGGTCACAACCCACCTGGACGATGCGGGTGATGTTGACCGCGGCAGCGCGATCGAGTGCCTCGTCTACCGACAAGATGTCGACGTCCCTGGGCGGCATGTCCATGTGGCAGTGGTTGTCCACCACCGGGAACGGCAGCCGTTCGGGCGTCTCGGGCCAGCTCACGCCGACACCTCCTTGGAAAAGAAGAAACGGTAAGAAGGCGCCGGCGTGACTGATACCTGATGGTTCGCGCCCCCTACTCGCTCACAAGCAATGTGTAGACCCAACGGAGCTCGTGGGGGGACCCCCAGCTGGCGCTCGCTCACTCCGCGACCGCAGCCTCGATGCGCGGGAACAGCGACGACGGCTTGGTGATCGTCGAGCCGGTGGGCAGCTGACCCCAGGCGGCAACGCCATCGATGCGCTGGTCAGCCAGCGCTCCAAGTGCCGACTCAGCACCGAGCGAGTCCCACAGCACCGCGGAAGCCTTCGGGATCACCGGATTGAGCAGGACTGCGAGCACGCGGAGTCCCTCAGCAGCCGTCGTCAGGATCGTCGCCAGGCGATCAGAATCTGGATCGTCCTTCGCAACCTTCCACGGAGCCTGCTCGGTGATGTAGCCGTTGAGCTCGTCGACGATGCGCCATACGGCGGTCAGCGCATCCTGTGGCGCAACGGCATCGATCGCGGCATCGGCCTCAGCGACCGCCTTGCTCACGACATCGACCACCATCTGGTCGGCAACGGTGGTCGTGCCAGCCGCAGGCAGCGTGCCATCGAAGTACTTGCCGATCATCGCGGCCACCCGCGACGCGAGGTTGCCGAAGCCGTTGGCGAGCTCAGCGTGATAGCGAGCGTGCATGTCTTCCCACGAGATCGAGCCGTCGCTGCCGAATGTCAGTGCGCGCGCGAAGTAGTAGCGGTAGGCGTCGGACCCGAAGGTGTCGACGATCTCGTCGGGACGGATGCCATTGGCCTTGGACTTCGACATCTTCTGACCGCCGACCAGGATCCAGCCGTGCGCGAACACCTGGTGCGGCACCGGCTG
Source organism: Aeromicrobium sp. (assembly GCF_036675695.1). Lineage (GTDB taxonomy): Bacteria > Actinomycetota > Actinomycetes > Propionibacteriales > Nocardioidaceae > Aeromicrobium. Next base: position 799 of record NZ_JAKFEL010000219.1, on the reverse strand, counting down.
ACCAGCAGCCATCAACATGGCAGGCCAGATGACGGCGTGGAATCGGGCGATGTCCTTGCCGACAAGGTGGATGTTGGCGGGCCACACCTCGTCGAAACGCTTCTGCTCCGTGCCGTAGCCGACTGCGGTCGCGTAGTTGAGCAGCGCCTCGATCCAGACGTACATGACGTGCTTGTCGTCCCACGGCACGTCGATGCCCCAGTCGAAGGTCGAGCGGGAGATCGAGAGATCACGCAGCCCCCTCGAGACGAACGAGATCGCCTCGTTGCGCGCCGACTCGGGCTGGATGAACGTGGGGTTCGCTTCGTAGAAGTCGAGCAACTTCTGCTGGTAGTCGCTGAGCCGGAAGAAGTAGTTCTCCTCGGTCTGGAACTCCAGTCGAGTTCCGTCGATCTTGGACACCTTGAAGCCTTCGTCGTCGCCTTCGCCGTCAACGACGTCGTCTTCGGCGATGAACTCCTCGGCGCCCACGCTGTAGTAGCCCTCGAAGCTTCCCTTGTAGACGGCGTCACGGTCAAAGAGGTCCTGCCAGAACGCCTTGGAGCCGTCCTCGTGGCGCTTCTCCGTCGTACGGATGAAGTCGTCGTTGGCAATGTCGAGGGTGGCGAGCAGCGGCTTCCACTCGTCCTCGACAAGCTTGTCGACCCACTCCTGTGGGCTGACGCCGTTGTCCTCAGCCTTGCGGAGGACCTTCTGGCCGTGCTCGTCAGTGCCCGTCAGGTACCAGACGTTCTCGCCGCGCTGACGGTGCCAGCGCGTGATGATGTCACCCATGACCGTCGTGTAGCCGTGCCCGATG
>NZ_JAKFEL010000176.1:0-80280 GCF_036675695.1 Aeromicrobium sp. | reverse complement strand
CAGCGCGTGATGATGTCACCCATGACCGTCGTGTAGCCGTGCCCGATGTGCGGGGCATCGTTGACGTAGTAGATCGGGGTGGTGACGTAGAACGTGGAGTCGGACACGCCCTCAATCCTAGTGACCGGTCGCGACGGCTCCGTCACGAGTGCGCAGCGTCGTACACGTCCTTCTTGCGGGCCCCAGTCTCGCCGGCGACCTGCTCCACGGCGTCCTTGCGCGACAACCCCTCCGACTGCCGCTCAGCGACTAGGGCCTTGAGGTCCTCGGCCGTGTATGTACGCGCGTCAGCGGGTGCCCCGCCGACCACGATCGTCACCTCGCCACGGATGCCTTGCTCCTGCTCAGCGGCCCATTCCACAAGTTCTGAGAGTCCACCGCGGGCGACCTCCTCGTACGTCTTGGTGAGCTCCCGGCACACCGCCGCCGGCCGCGAGGCGCCGAACACGTCGGCCATGGACCGCAGTGTCACCTCCGTACGGTGCGGCGACTCGAAGAACACCATCGTGCGGCGTTCGGAGATGAGCTCGGTGAACGCCGTCGTACGCTCCCCCGCCTTGCGCGGCGGGAAACCCTCGAAGCAGAACCGGTCTACGGGCAGGCCCGAGACCGCAAGCGCGGTGAGCACCGCAGACGGACCCGGGATTGCGGTCACGGCGATGTCTGCTTCGATCGCAGCGACGACGAGTCGGTAGCCGGGGTCGGAAACGCTGGGCATGCCCGCATCGGTCACCAGCACGACAGTCAGACCGTCACGCAGCATCGCCGCGAGCTCAGGCGTCCGGCGCTCTTCGTTGCCCTCGAAGTACGACACGACGCGTCCGGTGATTTCGATGCCGAGTTCGGATGTCAGCCGCTTGAGCCGGCGGGTGTCCTCTGCGGCGACAACGTCGGCGGTCGCAAGCGCCTCACCGAGTCGACTGCTCGCGTCAGCGACCTGCCCAATCGGTGTCGCGGCGAGGATCAGCATGCGTCCCATCCTCGCCTACGATCGATTCGTGGCCCGCCCCCTGCTCCGTCTCGACCGCGTGTCAGAGCGCGCATGGGGCTGGATCGGCCCCATCGGAGTCGCGGCGCTCGCGTTTGTCATACGCATCTGGAACGTCGGCTATCCCAATCGGCTGATGTTCGACGAGACCTACTACGCCAAGGACGCGTGGTCGCTGCTCAAGCACGGCTATGTGCAGGACTACGTCGAGAAGGCGAATGAGAAGGTCATTGCCGGCGACCTCACCGGGCTGATGACCGGACAGCCGACGCAGATCACTCATCCAGACGGCGGCAAGTGGATCATCGCGATCGGCGAGCAGATCTTCGGACTCGACTCATTCGGCTGGCGAATCTCGGCCGTCGTGATCGGCACCTTGACCGTTCTCATCCTCGCCCGTCTGGTCCGGCGGCTGACCGGCTCGACCATCATCGGATGCTTTGCCGGGCTGCTGCTGTGCTTCGACGGACTGCATTTCGTGATGTCGCGCATTGCGTTGCTTGACGGGTTCCTGGCGTTCTGGATCATCAGCGGCGTCGCCTGCCTGGTCGCAGATCGCGACTGGGTACGCGAACGGCTCCACAAGTACCGCGTCATTCGCCCATGGCAGCTCCTCGCGGGAGTCTGCTTCGGCATGGCCTGCGGAACCAAGTGGAGCGGCGTTTACGTACTCGCCGTGTTCGGCGTGCTCGTCGTGATCTGGGAGGTGCTGGCGCGGCGCGAGCACACCGAGGATCGCGGCTTGAAGCATCACTGGGTCCGCACGACGCTGGCGGTCGGCGTGCCCGCGTTCTTCTCGATCGTCGGCGTCGCCTTCGTCGTCTACATCGCCACCTGGACCGGTTGGCTGATCCACCACGACCTGTACGAGCAGCGCTTCGGCCAGGGCATCGGCGAGGGCAAGGGTTGGGGCGCCTATGTCAACGACCCGACCGGCGGTCCGTTCGGTCCGACATTTGACGCCTTCAGATCGCTCTGGCACTACCACCGCATCACCTGGGAGTTCCATACCGGCGACTACCTCGCCGGCAAGACGCATCCGTACCAGTCCAATCCGCTCGGCTGGCTCGTGATGGAGCGACCTGTCGGCGTGGACGCGCAGAACAACCTCCCCGCCGAGTCGTGCGGTGCCGCGGCAAGCTCGAGCTGCATGCGCGAGGTCCTGCTGCTCGGCAACCCGGTGCTGTGGTGGACCGGCGCTCTCGCCCTGATGGCAGCAGTGGTCGCGTGGATCGTCGAGAGCAACTGGCGTCTCGGCTTGTCGATCTTCGGCACACTCGCGGCGATAAGGGTTTCGGTCTTCTTCGGAAATCCCATTCCGCACTGGTTGCTGAGCAACTCGATGATCGCGTGGATACTCGCCCTCATACTCATCGGAGCAGTCGCGGTTTGGATGTCTACTTGTGACTCAATTTGGGGTGTCCCCATCCTCGGCGTTGCCGCCAGCTGGTTGCCGTGGTTCATCTCGTCGGGTCGACCGATCTTCTCGTTCTATGCGGTGGTCTCGATCCCGTTCACGATCATCGCGATCTCACTGGTCGTGAGTGGTCTCGTCAAGGCCGCCGAGACACCCCGCCAGCGCTACGCAGTGTGGCTCGTCGCTGGCGTACTCCTGACAGCGGTCATTGCGACGTTCTGGTTCTTCCACCCGATCTACACCGATGACCTGATCAGCTATGACTCCTGGCGCGACCGCATGTGGTTCAACCGCTGGATCTAGGTCCGTGTCTACGATGTGGCAATGTCTTGGACCGCGCCCGCGATCGACCCGGTAGACGGCCCGCTCACCGGACCTGACCGTCCGATCCTCGAGACCTTCCTCCAGTGGGAACGCGCGACGCTCCTCAACATCTGCGCCGGGCTCACCGGCGAGCAGCTGGTCCTTCAGCCCGTGCCACCCTCGAATCTGTCACTGCTTGGCCTCGTACGCCACATGGCGAAGGTTGAGCGCACGTGGTTCCGCATCCGTGCCGGTGCGACCGGCATCGAACCGCTGTATGACCTGTCGCTCGGCAAGGACCACGACTTCGAGCATCTCGTGCCGGAGGAGGCACCCGCTGCGTTCGAGCAGATCCAGGAGGAATGGCGGCTCGGCGACGAAGCCGTCGCTGGCATGTCGTTCGACGACACCTTCACCAACCATGGCGCAGACATGTCGCTACGGATGACCTACGTGCACATGATCGGCGAGTACGCCCGGCACAACGGGCACGCCGACATCCTGCGTCAGGCGATCGACGGAGTGACCGGTCGCTAGCCGCCAGCACCTTTGAGCGCCAGGCCGATGATCCAGGCAATGTCCTCGGCGGCTTCGAGTGACGGCTTCGAGGGTCGAGTGATCGCCGACAACACGAGACGCACGACGACCTCGACGGCGACCTCGAGCTCGGCGTCAGTCAGGGGCACCGGAGGGAAGAGATCGACGACCGACTGCTTGACGACCGTCACGGCCGCTTCGACGATCTCGCCCGACTCCGTGGTCAGTATCTGCAGGAAGTCTGCGTCTTGCTCCTCGGGGAGCGACGTGACAATCGTGCGGACGAGCAAGCTCTGCTCCCCCATCAGCAGGGCGCCTTCGCAGGCTGCGCGAATCCCGTCGACGAGCGTGGTCTCCGCCGCCATACGCTCGCGCACGATGTCAAGGAACCGCCCCAGCTCACGCATGGCCAGCTGCTCGGCCAGGCCGTGTTTGTTGCTGAACTCGTTGTAAACCGTCTGCCGACTGACTCCGGCAGCATCGGCGATGCCGGCCATGGTCAGGCTCGACCAGCCGGAGGTCTCGATCACGGCCTGGGCTGCATCCAGCAGGCGTTCTCGTACGGGTACGCGCACGTCGACAGTCATGACAGCACATCCTCAAGGCGGGCACCGTCGGCAATCCATTTGCGGGCCGTGCGGATCTCGCCGGGACGGGCCATCGCAACTGCCCCGCGTACGACGCCGTCCTCAAGCAGATAGGCGGTGAAGTCGTGCCCCGCGAGCGAGCCGCGTACGACCAGCTCATGCGTCGCGAGCGGCCAGCCGACCACCTGCAGCGTGTGTCCGTACTGGTCGGACCAGCACCAGGGCACCTCCTCGAAGGGAGTTGCCAATCCCGCCATGTTCTTGCCGACAGCGGCGCCATGGTTCTGTGCGCCCTGCCAGTGCTCGACCCGGTGGCGGCCGCCCAGCACCCCACCCAGAAATGACGGAGTCGGCTGGTTGGCGACATCGCCGGCGGCGAAAATGCCTGGCGCAGACGTGTGGCCGAACTCGTCGACCAGGATGCCGCCGCCGTCCTCAGGAGGTGCGATCGCGAGACCCGCCTGTTCGGCGAGTGCGATATTCGGCTCCATGCCGACCGCGACCACCACGACCGGTCCGGACCAGGATCGTCCGTCATCGGCGCGCACGACGGTCTCGCCTTCGTCGGTGATCGACGAAACGGTCACGTTGGTGTGAAGGTCAGTGCCCTCGGCCTTGTGCAGCTCGACGTACATCTGCGCGAGTTCCGGAGGGAGCAGGCGCGGCAGCGGCGCCTGAGCTGTCTCGAGAAGCGTGACCTCACACCGGAGCCCGCGAGCACTGGCGGCGATCTCGGAACCGATCAGGCCGGCGCCAACGACAACGAGGTGCTTGCCGGCAGCCATTTCGGACTGAAGGCGCGGAACGTCAGCAACTGACCGCAGCGTACGGATGCCCATCGCGTTCCACGGGTTGCGCGCTCGGCCGCCGGTTGCGAGCAGGAGCTGGTCGTAGGCCAACTCTTCGGCGTCGAGATGGACCGCGCCGTCGCCGATCGACGTCACCGTGGTGCCGGTGCGCAGGGTGATCTGCTGGCCAGCGAACCATTCCGCCTTCTTGATGCGGATCTCGTCCGTGGTCTTCTCGCCGCGAACGATCTCCTTGGAGACCGGCGGTCGGCGATAGGGCAGCTCGGGTTCATCGCCGATCAGGACGATCTCGCCTTCACGACCTGACGCGCGGAGTGCGCCAGCAGCGCTGACTCCCGCGATACCGGCACCGACGATGACAGTTCTCACGACTCAGACCAGTTCCAACATTTCGAAGTCAGCCTTGGCCGCACCGCAGTCGGGGCAGGTCCAGTCGTCGGGGATGTCCTCCCACTTCGTGCCGGGCGGGATGTTCTCTTCTTCCCAGCCTTCGGCCTCGTCGTAGATGAACCCGCACTGCTGGCACTCCCACCGCTTCATGACTGTTCCTTCTTCGCGCGCGTTTCCGCGGCAATGATGTTTCCGTCCTGATCGTTGTGCTCGAACTCCTCGATCGGTACGAAGTCGACCTGCTCGCGTACGCCGCAGTCGGGGCACGTCCAGTCGGCATCGACCTCGGCGAACGGGGTTCCAGCCGGCCAGCCCTCGCGAGGACCGCCCTTGTCCTCGTCGTACACGTACTCACAGTTGGGGCAGATGAACTGACTCATGCGGCGACCTTCTCCCCCGAGCCGTACTTCCGTGCGTACTTGGCAGCCGTACGCGGGTGGACGTTGGCGAGGCTGAGGTCACCGTCGTAGTGGCTCATGACGCGCTTGTCCATCACGGAGCGCCAGACCTGCGGCACCCACGAGAGAACGATCATGCCTGCATAACCCGTCGGGAGCACCGGAGCTTCCTTGAAGTCACGCAGCGCCTGGTAGCGACGGGTCGGATTCGCGTGGTGATCACTGTGGCGCTGCAGGTGATAGAGCAGCACGTTCGTGCCGATGTTGTTGCTGTTCCAGCTGTGGCTCGGGTTGACCCGCTCGTAGCGTCCGGACTCGAGCAGCTGGCGCTTCATGCCGTAGTGCTCGAGGTAGTTGACCGACTCCAGGAGCCAGATGCCGGCGATCGCCTGAAGCACCAGGTACGGAAGGATCTCGGGGCCGAACGCGATGGTCAGCCCACCCCACAGCACGACGGAGAACATCCACGCGTTGAACAGGTCGTTCTTGATCGACCAGTGGGTCTTCTTCTGGCGCGCGAAGCGCTTCTTCTCCAGCTCCCACGCGCTCTTGAGGCTGCCCCACACCGTACGAGGCATGAACTCCCAGACGGTCTCGCCGAGGCGGCCGCTCGCCGGATCCTCGGGAGTTGCGACGCGTACGTGGTGGCCGCGGTTGTGCTCGATGAAGAAGTGTCCGTAGAAGGTCTGCGCGAGCGCGACGCGGGCGAACCAGCGCTCGTACTCCTCCTTCTTGTGACCGAGTTCGTGTGCCGTGTTGATGCCGATACCGGCGACCATGCCGAGACCGAGTGCAAGTCCGATCTTCTGGACGACGGTCAGCGGATCGTCGATCCCGGGAAGCGTGCCGCCACCGAGCAGGTAGGCGCCCCAGATGAGGCCGATGATCTGCACGGGAATGAACGCGTAGGTCACCCAGCGGTAGTAACGGTCTTCCTCCAAGGCATCAATGATCTCGTCAGGCGGGTTGTCGCGGTCGATGCCGGCAATGGCATCGGCGATCGGGATCATCACAAAGACAAAGAACGGGCCGAAGTACCACGACAGCGTCGATCCGGTCCACGCGTACAAGCCCCACATGGCCATGGGGATGAGCGGAATGATCGCGCCCATCAGCCACAGATAGCGCTTGCTATCGCGCCACTGGATGTCGACTCCGTCGACCGTTGCCTGAATCGTCATGATGTCCTCCTTGTGCACCGTGGGAGCTGTCTCAAGGACTGGTGCTTTACACAAAGGTATCAAATGTAAAGTGAAGCGGCAAGGGGTACGCGGCTTCTCCGATGCAAAGTGATCCGAACGACTCGAACAAGCGGCGGAAAGCGATCGTCACCGGGGGAGCGAGCGACAGCGGCTAGCTCACGACCTTTCCGCGATCCAGACCGTGAAGGTCGTATCCGACACCCTTCTGCTCGAACGTGTCGATGAACCTCGGGCGAGTGCCGGTTGGAATCTGGGTTCCTCGGTACTTTCCGTTTGCGTCAAAGCCGGCCGCGTAGTCGAAGACGAAGACATCCTGGAGCACGACGAGGTCGTTCTCCATGCCGAGCACCTCCGTGATTGCTGTGATTCGGCGCGAGCCATCACGCATACGATCAAGGTGGATGATCACGTCGACAGCTGAAGCCACCTGCTCTCTGATCGCCCACGCGGGCAGATCCGTTCCGGCCATCAGCGACATGGTCTCGAGGCGCGCGACCGCTTCGCGCGGCGAGTTCGCGTGCAGGGTCGAGATCGACCCGTCGTGGCCGGTGATCATTGCCTGCAGCATGTCGAGCGCCTCGGCGCCACGGCACTCACCGACCACGATGCGATCGGGGCGCATGCGAAGTGCGTTTCGGACGAGGTCGCGAATCGTGATCTCGTCGCCATGTTCGAGGTTGGATGGCTGGGCTTCCAGCGTCACGACGTGCCGCTGTCTTAGCTTGAGCTCGATCGCGTTCTCGATCGTCACGATGCGTTGATTGGCTGGGATGAACGATGAGATCACGTTGAGCAACGTCGTCTTCCCAGTTCCGGTACCTCCCGAGACAACGATGTTGAGCCGGGCGTCCACACATGCCTTCAGGAGATCAGCGACAGCCTGGGTCATCGTCCCGAATCCCACGAGGTTGTCCACCTCGTACGGGGTGTCGGAGAACTTTCGAATGTTCAGGGACGATCCATGGACGGCAAGCGGAGGGATGATCGCATTGACGCGCGTACCGTCGAGCAGGCGAGCGTCGACCAGCGGCGAGGTTTCGTCGATCCTGCAGCCCACCTGAGCAACAAGTCTTTCGATCACGCTCCGTAGATGCTCCTCGGAGTCGAAGTGCACCCTCGTCATCGTCAGGCGGCCGCCGCGCTCGACGTATATCTGCTGGTGGCCATTGACCATGATCTCCGTGATCGTCGGGTCGTCGAGCATGCGTTGCAGCGGGCCAAGGCTCAACGCGTCGTCCTCGATGTCCTGAGTCAGTCGGGACCCCTCGCCAAGGGGCTGCGCCGGCTGCGGATCGTGCTCAGCACGTCGTCGACCAAGGACCGGCGCGGCGGTCGGTTCCGAGGGATCTTGGGCCTCATCCGGCTCGCTCTGCCGCACCCCTTCGAGTCGGTCGTTGAGTCTGCTCATGACCTCTTCTCCTGGCTCGTCTCGTCTTGAGCTTGCTCTTTCTCGCGCGTCACACGCCTGCGCTTCCCATCCCTGCGCTTTCGGCGCCCGACCTGCTCGGTCTGAATGATCTCTTCCTGATCCTGCCCCTCTACGCCCTTCGGGCGCCGGCCCTTCAGTTCCCACCGCTTTCGGCGCCCACCCTGCTCGCCCTGGGCCTGCGCGTGTTCAGCCTGCTCTTCCTCGGCCTGCTCTTCTTCAGCCTGCTCTTCTTCAGCCTGCTCAACCTCGGGCTGCTCTTCCTCGGCCTGCTCCACCTCAGGCTGCTCCCCCTCAGGCTGCTCTTCCTCGGCCTGCTCCCCCTCAGGCTGCTCTTCTTCAGCCTGCTCTTCTTCAGCCTGCTCTTCTTCAGCCTGCTCTTCTTCAGCCTGCTCTTCTTCAGCCTGCTCTTCTTCAGCCTGCTCTCCTTCAGCCTGCTCCACCTCAGGCTGCTCCACCTCAAGTTGCTCTTCTTCAGCCTGCTCCACCTCAGGCTGCTCCACCTCAGGCTGCTCCACCTCAAGTTGCTCTTCTTCAGCCTGCTCCGCCTCAGCCTGCTCCACCTCAAGTTGCTCTTCCTCGGACTGTTCTTCTGCGGCCTGCTCCCCCTCAGGCTGCTCATCCTCGGCCTGCTCTTCTGCGCCCTGCTCCACCTCGGCTTGCTCTTCTGCGCCCTGCTCAACCTCGGCTTGCTCTTCTGCGGCCTGCTCCACCTCGGGCTGCTCTTCTTCAGCCCTTGCGACCTGACTCGTCACGCCTTCGGCCAGGCCGTAAGGAGCCAGCTCTTGCTCGGTCCGCTCTTCCTGAGCCTGTCCCCCCTCGCCCCTCTCGCGCTTGCTCTTCCTCTCACGCCAGCTCATACGACTGGCGCCTTGCTCCGGCTCCAGCTCCAGGGTCTGCTCCGGCTCTGGGGCCTGCTCCAGACCCGCGGTCTCTTCTGCTGAAAGTGGTTCCCCCTGGCTCCTCCAGCGCATGCTGTGCCAGCGGTCAGCCTCCGCCTCAACCGGTGACTCCATCGAACGAAGTCCCAATCTGCCGGCGAGATCGGACAGGCCCTTGCCCATCACGCCCGGCTTCTTCCGCAGCACGATCGGGATACCGAGGTTCGCGGCGAGAGGACCGTCCTCAACGCGAGGCAGCACCACGTCGATGGGACAACCGACGACGCCCGCAGCGACCTCGACCGTCAGACCCGAGATGCGGTCGCAGAAGTTGAGCACGACGTGGCGGGTGAAGGTCAGGTCCAGAGCCGCGAGGAGGTCCAGCTCCCTGCGCAGAGACTTGATGCTCGAAACACCCATGTTCGTCACAAGGACCACATCGGTGGCGAGCTCAAGCGCCGCAAGGGTGTGATCGACCAAGCCGCTGGCCGTGTCGACGATCACGACCGGGAACTCCGCAGCAAGAAACTCGAGCACAGCAACTGCCTGCTCGTCGCTGATCCGGCCGCCGGCAAGCGGCGACTCCACCCCGGCGAGGACAAGGAGACCGCTGGAATGAGGAGCCAGAAACGTCTTGAACAGCATCGTGTCGGAGAGTCCGGCGCTCACGGCGTCGCTGATGGTGTGGTCCGGTTTGAGATCGAGCTGGCTCGCCACGTCACCGAACTGGAGGTCCAGGTCGACCAGGACAGTCTGCAGCGGGGCCTGCTTGGCAAGCAGGATCGCGAGATTTGTCGCCACGGTGCTCTTGCCCACGCCACCCTTGGGCGAGGCGACCACGATGATCTGTCCTCGAGTCACCTGAGGGTTCCGCGTCGGGTCCAGGTCAGACGTCATTCGCCACTGCCCATAGCTGTTTGAGGGGAGCCCGATGCGTCCCCGAGCAACACGATAGGGGGCCGCGAACGCGGCCCTAGGCCAAAGTTCAAAAAAGGCCCAATGTGGCTATTCCCTCCAACCGCACCAGCTGGCTTCCGCGATCTGTAGCTCCCTGGACACTGGCACGCCGCAGACGACCGCCCCGAGCAAGGCTCGGGACGGTCGCCTGCGAGCCGTGGCCGGGTGGGAAACTAACCCCAACCTCGGCCGCGCCGCCGACGCCTGAGCGGCCATCGGCGGAGTCTCAGAACGTGTCGAATGCATTCAGGACTCCGGGAGCCAGCACCACGATGAAGAGCACCGGGAAGATGCACACCATCAGTGGACCGAGCAGCTTGACCGACACCTGACCGGCCTTTGCCTCGGCGCGGAGCTTGCGTTTCATGCGCATCTCCTGCGACTGGACGCGAACCATGCCAGAGATCGACGAGCCGTGGACCTCCGCCTGGATGATGCCGCGGAGGAATGAGTGGATGTCCTCGGACGTCGTGCGCTCCTGAAGCGCTTCGTACGCCGCTCGCCGCGACATTCCGAGTCGGATGTCCTGCACGGTGCGCACGAATTCGTCGGCGAGCGGACCGCTGGCGGACTCCGCGGACTTCGACAGCGCGGACTCGAAGCCGAGGCCCGCCTCGATCGTGATGACGATCTTGTCGAGCAGGTCGGGCAGCGCGCGCTGCATCTCGTCCTGTCGCTCTTGCGCCCGGCTCTTGAGAAGGAGATCCGGCACGAAATAGGACACGACGATGGCGATCACTCCGAGAATCACCTTGACCGTCGTCGGGTTCATGAAGAACGCTCTGGTCACGAAGAGCAGGACCGGGATCGGGATCAAGAGCTTTGCCAAGATGATGTTGCGCATCGACCAGCCGGCCGGGTGACCGGCCAGGAGGAGATTCCGCTCGATCCGGCTCAACATTCCGGTCGTGGTGACGTACTTGACCGAGTCCTCGGGCTTGTCGATCTGCTTGATCCGCTTGCCTGCGGGCTCAGCCGGCGCGCGCTCCTCCCCTACGAGCCGTTCGCGGACCGCCCGGTCTGGCAAGGCGACCAGGCCTAATGACGCCGACAACGCGCCGAGTGCCGCCAGCAGGAACAGTGCTCCGATGATCACCATGGCAGGACCTCAGACCTTGATCGCGATGATTGCGCGCATCCAGAACCACGAGATCGTGTAAAGGATGCCTGAGACGAAAAGGAGAATGACGCCGATCGTCGTCTGGAACAGTGGATCCATGTAGCCGGGGTTCATCAACGAGTACGTCAATGCCAGCACGATCGGCAGGGCCATGAGGACGTAACACGAAGCCTTGCCCTCCGAGGCATAGGCACGGATCTTCTCGCGGATCTCCGCTCGGCCACGGATGGTCTCCGCAACGGTGTCGATGATGTCGTTGAGGTTGCCGCCCGAGTCACGCTGCACCTCCACGGCTTCGGCAAACCAGCGAAAGTCCTCGCTGCCGTTTCGCTCAGCAGTGTCGAGCATCGCCACCACCAGATCGCGACCCAACCGGTTCTCGTTGATGATCCGGGTGATCTCCTCCGACATCGGCGGGGCCGCGTCGGCGGCGACCGAGTTGAGCGCGACCGGCAGGCTTTGTCCTGCCCTCAGAGCCGACGCGATGATCCGCAGGGTGTTGTCGAGCTGCTTGGAGAAATCCTTCTGGCGGCGACCAGCGCGAATCTTGAGGACCAGCTTGGCCACGATCGGCACGAGGATCGCCAAGGCACTCCCGGTCACCAGGCTGCGACCCAGGGCGAAGCCGATGACGAATGCCGCGGTGGCAGCTGCCACCACCCAGGTCACCACGACGCCTGGCGGCTTCTTGATGTCGGCCATCTCGAGCTCTGCTGCCCGGAACGGAACCCAACCCCGACTCTTCAGCAGACGATCGACGCTGGTGACGATCGCTCGGTACGTCACCCGCCACAGCGGCTCGCTCGGCGCGGCCGTACCAAGGCGGCGAGCTTTCGGTACCCGCGGCACAGGGTCCACAAACAATGCATGCGCGAACAGTCCGACCGCCGTCGTTACGAGCACAATGCCCAGGATCACGAGGTTCATGAGACGCTCCCCAGGTTGAAGTTGGAGATGTCGAAATCGACGCCATACTCCGCGAAGCGATCTGTGAAGCGCGGGCGTACCCCGGTCGGCTTCTGCACTCCCAAGAACTTGCCCTCGGCGTCCGTGCCGGCCGTGAAGTCGAACAAGAACGCGTCCTGAAGCACGATGACGTCTCCCTCCATGCCGAGCACCTCCGTGACGTGGGTGATGCGCCGGGTGCCGTCACGAAGTCGCTGAATCTGGACGATCAGGTCGACAGCGGAAGCCACCTGCTCACGGATCGCGCGGAGGGGAAGGTCCATGCCGGCCATCAGGACGAGGGTCTCGAGACGAGCAATGCAGTCGCGGGGGGCGTTGGCGTGAAGCGTGCTGATCGACCCGTCGTGACCTGTGTTCATCGCTTGCAGCATGTCCAGCGCCTCACCGCTGCGACACTCGCCTACAACAATGCGGTCGGGCCGCATACGCAAGGAGTTGCGGACGAGATCCCGGATCGTGATCTCGCCGGAACCCTCGATGTTCGGTGGCCTGGCCTCCAGCTGGACGACATGCTCCTGCTGCAGCTTGAGCTCCATTGCATCCTCGATCGTGACGATGCGCTCGCCATCGGGAATGAAGCTCGACAGCACGTTCAACAGCGTTGTCTTGCCGGTGCCGGTACCGCCACTCACGAGGATGTTGAGGCGCGACTCGACCGCGGCACGGAGCAACGCGGCGATCTGTGGCGTCATCGAGCCGAACTCGATCAGGTTCTCGACCGTGAACGGTGTCTCGGAGAACTTGCGAATGGTGAGCGACGATCCGCGTACGGCCAGCGGCGGCACGACAGCGTTGACGCGCGAGCCGTCCTGCAGGCGGGCGTCGACCATCGGCGAGGATTCATCGATGCGCCGTCCCACGCGGCCGACGATCCGCTCGATCGCACGACGCAGATGCTGCTCCGAGGCGAACTGGAGCGGACTACGGGTGATCTTGCCGTCCCGCTCCACGTAGATCGTGTCGTGGCCATTGACCATGATCTCCGTGACGCTCGGATCTTCCAGAACGCGCTGCAGAGGCCCAAGCCCGAGTGCATCGTCCTCGATGTCCTGGATGAAGCGGGAGCGCTCGTCGACGGTCAGCAGCAGCTGCTCGTCCTCGATGATCGCGGAGAGCTCCTCGCGTACGAACTCGTGCAGTTGCGCCTCTGTCAGCGACGGATCGTTGATACGGGTGCCCAGGCGCTTGAAGAGCTCCTCGACCGCTCGAGCCTTGACCGCCGCCAGCGCATCTGTGACGACCAGAGTCGGGGTGGGATCCTTCGACATCTCGAAGTGTGGCAGGGCCTCGGGATCAGACTGCAGATCGGCATGCGCCTGCAGAAGGGATCGGTCGCGGGCTGTCGCCAGCCGGTCGCTGAGAGTCATGACGACTCACCTGCATCCCGGGTGCTCATGCCACGTCCAGACGCTTGTGGGTGCGTTGGCTCGGCGATCCCATGTTCTCGAGGTGAGTGATCAGCGCGCGGATGGACTTGACGAATGGTCCGCCCTTCTTCTTGTTCAACATCAACGGCACGCCATGGTTCGCGGCGAGCTGCACGTCGTTGGACCGCGCTATCACGATGTCGACCGGCAGGCCCACGGCCGCCTCGACGTCCTTGACCTTCATACCCGACTGATTGCTTGCCAGATTGAGTGTCAGCACCCGGGAAGCCGGCAACAATCCGATCTGAGCCAGCATGTCTACGGCCCTTCGAACGCCGCGGACGCAGGCGACATCCATCGTCGAAACGATCACCACGTCATCCGTGACCTCGAGCGCGGCAAGAGTGGCCTCAGGCAGCCCACCTGCAGTGTCGATGATCACGAAGCGGAACTGAGTCGACAACTGGTTGATCAGCCTGACGATCTGCAGACCGGTCACCTCGTCGTTTGCTGCCGGCGACTCCGCGCCGCAGAGCACATGGAACCCTGCCGAATGGACCGTCAGCATCGTCTTGACCACAAGGTTGTCAGCCGCTGCCGAAGGCGTGAGGGCCTCCTCGATCGTGTGGGTCGGCGTCAGGTTCAGGGCCGATGCAACGTCGCCGAACTGTAGATCGAGGTCGACCAGCACGACTTCCGAGGGGAAGTCCTCCGCCAACCCGATCGCCATATTGGTGGCGATGCTGGTCTTGCCGACTCCACCCTTGGGCGAGATGACCGTGATGGTCCGGCTCTCCTCTGGCGGCTGACTGGGCACCACTGGCTTGCCGCCCAGGACGGCCGGCGGAGCCTCCGCCTTGAGTCCGTGCAGCTCGGCACGGCGCAGCACGTCCCGAAGCCGGTCTTCGACCATGTCGGCTGGCAGCACGTCGCGAAATCCCGCGCGCATCGCCTCGACGACGGTGTCCGCTGGAACCTCGCCGGCGCGACGGTCGACCAGCACCAGGTCGATCAGAGGGTACGTCTCGTCGATCTTGCGGCCGATGTCCAGCGCCTTTTCCATCGGCAGTGCGGCACCGACGAAGATGATGTCAGGCAACGACTGCGGATCGAGGCTGCGGATCAGGTCGAACCGCTCGCTCTCGATCGTGTCCCGGCTCAGCGACACGACTTGCGTACCCGGATGGACATTGACTCGGGCAACGAACTCCCCCGTGCCCGCAAGTATCAGCGCGCGTGTCATTCGACGACCTCCTTGGCGGTGATGAGCTTTGCACCGGAGGTATCGGTGTCGGAGTTCTGCAGCGTCAGCCACACGGTTCCCCATTTCTGGGAGTGCGCGACGCGTTCTGCGTCCAGCGTCTTGACCGCGAGCGTGATCATCGATCCAGAGATCTCCCCCTTGTCGCCCACGATGGCGGTCTTGGCCTTCGTGACGAGGACTTGGTTGAGGACGAAGTCCGTGAACTGGGGTGCGCTGCTGTCCTTCGGCTCAAATGACACCACCATGCCAACGCGGTCGCCGGCCTTGATCGAGCCAGCCACTGAGTGCTCGGGGTCGAGGGCGATGGAGATCTCCTGGAACCCCTTCGGCACATCCGTCGAGCCTTTGCGATCCCCCGGCGCGACCATGCGGGACTTGAGCAGTACCTCACCGGCCTGCAGGCTGGCGTTGGTCGCAAGCCCTGCGATCTGGTCAAGGTCCGTGACGGCACCATCTGGCACGGACTCCGCGGGAAGCTTGACGATCTCAGTGCTTTCCGCGAGGTCGGACGCGCTGGCGCCCTGACTGACGTCGTCCGTGGTTCTGACGACGGAGACCAGCTTCGCTCCCTCGAACGCTCGGTCGTTGGCGCCTTGCGCCCAGACGACGAGCACGAGCACGCCCAGCAGGGCGAGCACGCCCGCCGCGACTGCGGCTATGACTCTTTTGTTCATATCGATCGTTTCCCTTAATCGATGGATGGTGGATGGTGATTACTCGACGAGCGCGACGTAGTTGGCCCCGAACTCGTCCTGGCCCGTCTCGTACTCGAAGTTCGGGTCCTTGGTGAAGGTCTTGGTGAAGTAGCCCTGCAGGCCGTTGCAGGAGATGGACGCGGTCAGGTCCTGACCCAACAGACCGTTCACGACGCTGAGGCCGAGGTTCAGGACGAGTTCAACCAGGCTCAGCGACTGGAGCAGGGCGGTCTTGAGGTTGTAGGTCATCGGGATGTCCGCACAGGACACGCTGCCGTCGACGTTTGCCGGATTGCCGGGGTACTTCCAGCCGGTGACCACGAACGGTGCGTAGCCGACGATCTCGACACCCAGCTTGGGCGGAATCTCAACGCACGCGTGCGATCCACCGAGCAGACTCGCACAGGCCGTGGCGAGCTTGAGGCCGTACTCGTCCTGCAATGTGGAGTACGGCTTGAACACCGGGATCAGGATCGTCTTGCCGACGTCGATGGGCTTGCCGTTGCCGAAGTGCTGCGCGCAGCCCTGCGGCAACAGCGCGGCTCCCTGCAGCCCACCCAGGAAGGTGCTCAGCTCGTTGTCGACCTGGAGCTCACACTTGGCAGCGTCCCAGTCAAACAGGCCTTTGATGATGTTGCTCACCACGGTCTCGCCGGTGAGCCACACGGCTCCCTTGAACGTCCCGATCTGGGTGCCGTCCTCCTCGGTGCACTTGTCGACCGCCTTGGTGTCCAGATAGTCCTGGAACCCTTCGATGTCGAGTAGCGCGCGCAGCGCTGAGGTGTCGATCGGCGAAAGCATGGTGCGCAGACTCTGGAGGGTGTCCGTGCGAATCGCGGTCTTGTGATTTGCCTCGCTCGGCGTCCCTGCGTACTGCGCGTTGTTCTTCCAGGTGCAGTACGACACCCCGAGCGGTAGCGCGACCAGCCCCTTGGTCGGATGTCCGGCCATCGCCGAGGCGACCGCCTTGGCTCTCACGTGCTTCGAGTTGACCCCGATGACACCCAGCAATGGGGTGTCGATGTCCTTGTCGACCGTGACCGTGACACGGCCCGTGGACGCGGTCCACGAGGCTGTGACCGATCCGCCGTCGAACGACTTGTCGGCGATGGTCTTGGCACTTGGCTGAAGTGCGACGCATTGCGTCGACGATGGGTCGGTGGCACACGCCCTCGCGAGCTCCCGGGCCGCCGAGTCGGCGGCGTGTTGTGCATTGTTGCGCTGGTAGGCGACGTTTCCCACGTCGACGCTGAGGCCGAGGCCTGCGATCAGAACCACGATCGCGAGTCCGAAGAAGGTCGCTGCGACACCCCGGTCATCGCCGGGATGGTTGAGGCGTCGGATCAATTCTCGCATCGGGCCACGCCCTTGCCTTTGATCGTGTAACTGCCGAATATCCCGCTCGGCGAAGAGCGCAAAGTGCTGATCGTGACAGTCACCTGGTTGTTCGTGGTGGAGGTGCACAGCGAGGTAGGTGACACCGCAACCGTGTACGAGTGGGTGTCAGACCCCTTGAGGGTCGTGACAAGGCTGCTCGCCGACTTCGTCGGATCGATCGACAGGTCCCGCGCCACGAGGTACGCCCAGTGATTGACCTCATTCTGCTGCGAATACCGCGTGCCACCCTCGACGATTCCGAAGAGGAATGTGACCAGAAGAGGAACGATCAGAGCGAACTCGACAGCGGCGGCACCACGTTCCCGTGATGCGTACATGTGCTCCCACCCATGTTCATGCAGTGCTGCGAGAGGGTCCACTCCCATAGACCCCGGGTCCGGAGCGGGGCGGGTTCGCTTGCGCGGCCCACCCCGTCCGGTTGACGCCGGCTCCCGAGAGGGAAGGCGTCGAACGGCCCGCGCTCAGGTGAAGCTGACGCCGTTGACGAAGGTCGTGATCTTCGGACCGAAGAGAGCTACAGCTCCAACGACGACGATCGAGACCAGGCCGATGACCAGCGCGTACTCGACGGCGGTCGCACCCTCTTCTTTGCTCTTGTCCGTGGCGATGACGGACATGACATATGCGATTGCGTGATTAAACATGAGTTACTCCCTCAAATTCTTCGCCACCGGACGGTGACGCTCCCAATCCAGAACTTAGGGGCAAAAAACTCAAAACTAGGCGATTGTCCGGGCCATCTTTCATGGCCCCGAATGACTATTGCCGCACAGTCTGACTGGTGGCAGCGCGCAGAAAATTAGTTGAGCAATGCGTCAACTGCGCCGACGAGCGTGTTCGCCCAGACGGCAAATCCGCCTCCGAGGCTCACGGCGGCTCCGACGATGACCAGGCTCACGAGCCCGATCACGAGCGCGTATTCGACGCCTGTGGCGCCTCGCTCGCGGGCGGGCGTGTCGTGGATGTATTTCATGTTCTACTCCCTCAGAATCTCCCTGCTCCGACGGTAGGTCGAGATCTGCTGAAGGGGTATGGCTCGATCGGATCAGGCCTCGTACCGTTCCATACCGACGAGCACCAGTCTGGTCTTGGTGACGCAGGTCTGGAGGACCACATCGGCCTCCGGAAGGTCTCCAACCGTCACTTGGTTGCGAGTTTCGTACTTCAGGCTGGTCACCACAAAAATGCCGTCATCGACGCCTTTGCCGTCCAGCTTGACCGCGTCGCCCTCTTTGAGCCTGGCCATCCAGAACATGCCACCGCAGTAGTCGTGCTCGGCGACCAGCGTCGGCCGAGCCTCGCCGAGAAACACAGCGACGGGCCCCTTGCACTCATCGAGCATCGCGTCTGAGCCGTCGAGATTGGTGACGCCGTAGGTCGTACGGCTGAAGCGTGGCTCAGGCGCGGGTCGAGGCTGCGGGTCGACGACCGAGGCCTTGGCGGCCTCGGCGACATTGCCCGTCGGCCGATAACCGGCGACGACGATGACAGCAAGCGCGACGACACCAACGACCAGCACGATCATGCGTCGCATACCAGCACCCTCCTCGCGGACGTTCTTCCACTTTACTGAGACGGTCGTGGTTGTCTCGACATAAGTGGAATAGACGTCCGAACCACAGCCCAGATCGGAGCCGACGGTGGCCTCACCGACGACACAAGCACCTTCGCACGGCGACGCCGAGCTGTTGGCGCGTGCCGCCGACGGCGATCGCGCCGCCTTCGGGCAGCTCTACGACCGTCACGTCCGCCCTGTCTATTGGCAGGCGTTCTCGGTCGTACGTGATGCGGATGAGGCCGAAGACATCACGCAGGACGTGTTCATCACGACCTGGAACAAGATCCGCGCCATCAACCTGGTCGACGAGTCTGCACTGCCGTGGCTGCTCGTCACCGCGAGATTCACGGCTCTCAACGCCCGGCGACGGGCGCTCAAAGCTCGCCACAGCGAGCTCGATCAGGACCTCACAGACGGATCGTCCGTCGAGGACGAGGTCGAGGGCGCGCAGATACGAGCCGAGATCGACAAGGCCGTCGCGGCCCTCTCACCCACCGACCGTCAGCTGTATGACCTGTGCGTAGTCGGCGACCACACGTACGAGCTCGCGGCCCGTGAACTGGGCGTGAGCCACGCCGTCGTACGCAATCGACTGTCCAGACTTCGAAGCCGGCTCCGCGCCGACCTCCGCTCCATGAGGGAGAACGTATGAACGCCATGCTCACTGACGACCGCATCGAGTCGATGCGCTCCACTGTCATGAACGCCGTCGACGGCGATATCAAGCGCCGCGGCACCCGCACTCGCCGAGCCGTCGGCCTCGCCGCCGCCAGCGTCTTGGTGGTCGGCTTCGGCACCATCGGCGTCAAGACACTCAGCGACTCACAGAACATCGCAACGAGCGGCAGCGATTCAAGCTCCAGTGCCGGAGATTCCAAGGTCATCGAGGGCGGCGGCGATTCAAGCGGGGCGAGTGCACCTGAGGCCTACGCCAACGAAGATGCAGGTCGCAACTCCGTCACCGACGAGGCCGCTTCAGATGGAGCAAGCCAGCTGGACGCAGATCGCGAAGTGATCGTGACGGGTTCGGTCAGCGTCACCGTCAGCGACCCGCGCGGATCGGCGCAGAAGGTCAGCGCGTACGTCGACTCCATCGGCGGTCGCGTCGACTCCCGGAGCGAAAGCTCCGACGACAAGTACGAGGCTGCATATCTCGAGGTCAGGGTGCCGAGCAACAAGGTCACCGCGACGATCGCCAAGCTCAAGACGTACGGCTCGGTCACCAATGTCTCGCTGCAGAACCAGGACGTGACGTCTCAGGCCCAGGATCTCGACGCACGGATCGATGCGCTCAAGTTGTCCATCAAGCGACTCCAGAAGATCATGGCCGATGCGACCACCAGCAACGAGCTGATCAAGGCCGAAGGCGCACTCACCCAGCGCCAGGAGCAGCTCGAGAGCCTGTCGGCGCAGCGCGCGTCCATCGCCGATCAAGTCCAGCTGTCGACGCTGTCGATCGAGCTTTCGGAGAAGGCCAAGGCCGACAGCGTCTCCCCCGGCGGCTTCAAGGGCGGTGTGATCGACGGCTGGAACGCGCTGGTCTCGACGCTCAACAACATCGTCGAGTTTCTCGGGATCATGCTCCCCTGGGCCGCGATCGCCGTGGTGCTCTACGGCGCCTACCGGCTGATCGCTCCCCGCCGCGAGTGGAACTAGACACCTTCCACGTCTGTGCCCTCCGAGTACGAACGCGCCACGAACTTGGGCACGCACATGCGCCAGGCATCGATGACCAGCTCCTCCATCTCATCTATGTCGAGCGCAGCCATCCGCGCGACCACCCACTGATAGCGCAGGTCGCTGACCCTGGGCATCAGGAACGTGTCGGGTCGGTTGGCGACAAGGTCGGCACGTTCTTCCTTCGGGAAGCCGAACCCCATGAACTCCTCGTCGCGTGAGAACGCCACGAACACCAGGCTGTCGACGCGGAACTTGATCCGGTCGCGCACCAGCACTTCGTACGCGCGTGGCAATGTCTCGGCGAGCCGGCGCACGTCCTCCACAGTCACCATGTCGGCGAGCGTACGACGCCGGGGCGACACAATGGTGCGATGACGGAGCTCACGGCAGTGGCATTCGCCGAGCGCGTTCACGCGCTGCAGTCCGACGAGGAGCTGCGGAAGATTCAGCGCTACTTCCGTTCCGGTCCCGGCGAGTACGCCGAGGGAGACACGTTCATCGGCGTACGGATGGGGCACCTGTTCGACCTCGCCAAGGAGCATCTCGACATGCCGATCGGTGAGCTCGAGACGCTGTTGGAGAGCCCGATCCACGAAATGCGCGTCGGAGCCCTGAGCATCATGGGCAAGAAGTCGGCGCACAAGAAGTCGACCGATGACGAGCGCCGGGCACTCTTCGAGCTCTACCTGCGCCGGCACGACCGCATCAACAACTGGGACCTCGTCGATCTGGCCGCGCGCCATACGGTCGGCGGCTGGTTGCTCGACAAGCCGCGAGATGTGCTGCACGAGCTGGCCAGGTCCGAGGTCATCTGGGAGCGACGTACGGCTTGCTATGCGTGCTTCCCGATCATTGCCAACGGCGAGACCGAGGATGCTTTGGCGATCAGCGCAGTGCTGATCGCCGATCCCGAAGAGCTGATCCACAAAGCCGTCGGCACCGTGCTGCGGTCGGTCGGCGGGGTCAACCGTGACGCCCTGCTGTCATTCCTCGAGCAGCACGCGGCATCAATGCCGCGGATCATGCTCACCTACGCGATCGAGCACCTCGATCCGGACGAGAAGGCCCGTTTCCGCGCGATGCGTTAGCGCTCGTCATTGACCGGCACGGGCACCAGCATCCAGGTGCTGATCAGACTCGTACGGATCGCGCTCCACCACGTCGTCGGTGTGGGCTTCCTGACCTTCTCCGGACGAAGGGCCTCAGCGCCAGTCCGGTCAGGAGTGACGGTGCACGTGTTGGCGCGCCACGACCCGTCGGCATAGACCACCCACGCCTCACCGAGACCGGGGATCGGCTCGTGCCAGAGGTCATCGAAGGCGATCCAGGTTCGTGCGTCGAGGTCCGGGCCGCTCCACACCTCGCGTACGACGAACAGATAGGCGTCGCCGCGCTGCTGCACGATCGTCCCGGCGAAGCTCGAATGGGGCTTCTGCTCCGAGAACGGCACACAGCTAAGGGCGGACGCAGGCGCCGGTACGAACAGTGGCGCCAAGACAATCAGCAGGGCGAGCCAGCGAGTTCTCATACCTGAGTGTGTCGCCGGCATCGGGTTCGTCTCAGGCCGACAGCGCCTCGGTCAGCAGGGCAACCAGTGCCTCAAGCTGCAGGTCTGTCGAGTCCGAGAGCTCCTCGTCCGAGCCGTCGAGTGCACGAGCGGCGAGGCCGGCCTTGCTGTCGATCAGCTCGGCGATCTTGGGATCGAGCGTCTGCGAGGCGATGATGCGCCACGCCGTGACGGGCTCGGCCTGGCCGAT
The DNA here is from genome assembly GCF_036675695.1 of Aeromicrobium sp. Classification (GTDB taxonomy): domain Bacteria; phylum Actinomycetota; class Actinomycetes; order Propionibacteriales; family Nocardioidaceae; genus Aeromicrobium. The sequence continues at coordinate 58,580 of NZ_JAKFEL010000176.1, read as the reverse complement.
GCGGTGGACGCGGTCAATCGCCTGCGTCTGCTCTGCGTCCGTCCACGAGAGCTCAGCGAGCACGACGTTGGAGGCGGCTTGCAGGTTGAGGCCGACACCGGCGGCGGTCAACGAGCAGACCGCAATCGCGACATCTGGGTCATTGGTGAACGCGTCGATGGCCTTCTGGCGAGCGGCAGTGCTCTGGTTGCCACGGATCGAGATGTACTTGATGCCGCGCTTGTCGAAGGTCTGCTCGGCGGTGTCCATGACGTCGATGTGCTTGGCGAAGAACACCACCTTGCCAACGCTGTGCGCGAGCTGCGCGGTGTAGTCGGCAGCGAGCCCGGCCTTGGCCTGGCCGATGCGTCGCATCATGCTGAACACGTTCTCGTCGGTCTTGCTCGACGAGTCCTCGCGCTCCCACGCGGCGACGCGGCGTACGAGCTCGTGATCGATGCCCTCGACCGTGATGCCTTCCTTGCGGGTGGCCAGCGCGCTCTCGTAGCGAGCGACCATGCGCCTGGCGAGCTGGCGCTCGGCTTCCTTGATCGAACGACCAGCCTCGTCGTCGAGCTCGACGGGTATGTCGGCGATGCGACGGGCGGGGATGTCAGCGGCGACGTCGATCTTGCGACGACGGACGATGCCGAGATCGATCACGGCATTGCGGGCGGCCGGGTAGAAGCCCGGATCGACCGGCGTCAGGCCGGTCTCCTCGAGCGCGTGCATCAGCTCGGCGCGCGGCTTCTTGCCGTCGATCCAGCCGAGGTACTCCCAGATCGCCAGGAAATCGTCGATGTCGTTGATCAGCGGAGTGCCCGTCAGCGCCATGAGCAACGGGCGAGCCGTACGGGCGCGGATGCGGTCGGAGAGCTCAAGCACGTGCTGCGAACGCTGCGACGACTTGTTCTTGATGAAGTGCGCCTCGTCGAGGACCATGCCGCGGAAGCCGAGATCTCCGAGCCAGCCGACGTGTCGGTCGAGGACTTCGTAGTTGACGATCACGATGTCGGCGAATCCGTCGATGTTGTCGCCATCGCCATGGATCACGGTCGCCTTGTGGCGTGGGGTCCAGGTCTCGGCTTCGCGAGCCCAGTTGGTCTTGACGACGTTGGGGACGACGACGAGCAGCGGGTAGGCCTTTGCGGCCTGAGCCGCGAGCAAGGCCTGAGCGGTCTTGCCGAGACCGGGCTCGTCGGCGAGCAGGAACGTACGGTGGCCGTCAGCCGCGGCGTCCACGAGCTGCGCCTGGTGCCGCATGAGCTCCAGACCTTCCGGAACGTAGGTCGAGTCTTCGTACGGGGGCGGCATGTCCATGCAGGCCGACGCTCCGCCGGCGGCACGTTCGAATGCCGAAAGCAGCGGGCCAAGAAGCTCCCAGGTGCCGAGGCGGCGGGCCTGGACCCTCTGCGACTCTGCAGCCGAGAAGTCAGGCACGACGAACGGGTTGGCGAGCTGTCTGGTGATGACCGACTGCGGCACGACCTGGCGTTCAGCCGCTCGGGATGTCGGGGTGGGCTCGGCGACGACAACCGGCTCGTCCTCGATCTCAGCACCGGTGGCGCTCATCATCTTGCGCTTGAGCTCTTTGGCCCCGTCGGAGATGACTGCGTTCTCGCCGAGCAACGACATCAGCGAGGTGTCACTTGCAGCCGTTCTGGCCAGGATCGTGCCGATACCGTCGAGTCGCTTGAGCAGCTCCGCTCGCTGGGACTCACTGATCGTGGCGTCACCGCGTACGCGGGAACGCTCTTCGCGCGCCAGCAGCGCGACGGCCTGGAACTTGGTGCGAAGGGTCGGCGATACGCGACCGGTCTGCGCACCGGCTTCGACCTCACGTACGGCGCGGGCAAGCACGGACATGATGTCCTGCGGTCCACGGGCTCGCCGCTGACCTTGACCTGCATTGCGCTGGCGTGGTGTTGCCACGTTCCTCCTTGAGCCCGGCTCCGAGCCGGACGCACTGCTGAGCTCTGTCACGAACCGAAATGGATCGAGACGTTTGCGCTCGAAGCGCCGAAGCGCCTGACGAGCATCGATCAGCTTGACCTTGATCGAGTCATGACTCTGACCTGCGGTGGATCACCCGATGTTCGACATCGTGACCTCGTAGACACGAGGTGCAGGCGGCTCAGCCGCTGGTAAGTCACACAATACCGCTCCCCGCCGACGGTGACGACACTTGTCCCACCCTGCGGTCAATCGCGTCACAACCGTGGTCAACCGCTCCGCAAGGCATCAGGCCAATGAAAGGAAGAGCTTTTCCATCTTCTTCGCGTCGAGGGAATCGGTGCCGCCGTCAGCGATGCACTGTTGCAGGCCACTGGCGACGATCGCGAATCCGGCCCTGTCCAGCGCCTTCGATGCCGCAGCCAGCTGCATGACGACGTCCTCGCACTCGCGACCCTCCTCGAGCATCCGGACGACGCCGGCCAGCTGCCCTTGGGCCCGCTTGATCCGGTTCACTACCGGCTTCATCGCCTCTGAATCGAGCTGCATCTCCTCAGTCCTCCTTCGTCAGGGAATCGAGCATGCTCACAAGTCGTTCGCGCGCGTCCGTCGCCACTGCTTTCAGGGCGTCCCCGTTCGCCAGCTCAGTCATGAAGGCCGGATCAAATGTCTCGACCGCGGTGGTTTGGGCGTCGAGAGCTCGAATCACGACATTGCATGGCAGCAAGGCGGCGATCGACGGATCTGCCAACAGTGCCTGATGGGCCAGTACAGGACGGCACGCACCGAGGATGAGCTGCGGCGGAAGGTCCACATCGAGCTTGGACTTCATGGTGGCGCTCATGTCGATTTCGGTGAGGACGCCGAACCCTTGATCAGCCAAGGCGTCTCGCACCATGCCGACGGTGTCCGGGAAGTTCCGGCTGACCGTCGCGGCCAGCGTGTATGAGCTCATCAGCAGGTCCTCTGCATCTTTTCGGGGGGCGGGAATGAGAATACCCCAGGGGGTGTTTGACTGAGTGTAGCAATACCCCCTAGGGTATTCCTGATCACAGGAAAGAGAGCCATGACCGTCACAACGTCCCGCCCCACCCGTCCGGACATCGATACCGAGATCGGCTACCACCCAGGCCCGCTCGGGAGGCTTGGCGTATGGGTCACGTACCACCGACGCGCCACTGCCGCCGTCTGGCTAATCCTGATCGTCGGGCTCGGTGTCTTCGCGCCCAAGGTCGAGTCTCAGCTGTCCGGCGCCGGATGGCAGGCCGACGGCTCTGACTCCGTTGCTGCACGAGAGCTGGCCCAAGAACACTTCGGCGGCAACGCGAGCACGGCGATCCAGGTCGTGATCCGCTCGGCCGAGGACCCGGTCACCTCAGCAGCGGGCCAAGACGTGCTGTCCCGGGCCACGTCGATCCTGGCCGACGACCCGCGTATCGGAGAGATCCTCCAGCCGGTCGCCGGGGCGACACTGAGCAGTGACGGTCGTACGGCTGTTCTGCTTGCCGGAGCAGGCGCCGACCCGAACGAGATGGTGCGGGCCGCTGATGACTTGAAAGGTCCCCTGCAGGCTCTGTCGGGCGAAGGACTACAGGTCAACCCAACCGGAGCATCGCTGCTGTGGTCTGACTTCAATGAAGCCAACCTCAGCGCGATGCTGAAGTCGGAGATGATCTCCTGGCCAGTGACGCTCGGCATCCTCGTGCTTGCGTTCGGTGCGCTCGTCGCCGCCGGCCTGCCGCTGATCCTGACCCTGGCCGGCCTGGTCGCCTCGGCAGGCTCGTTGGTGTTGATCAACCAGTTCGTGCCGGTGTCGGTCTGGGCGATGAACTTCGCGATGATGTTCGCGCTGGCCCTGGGCATCGACTATGCGCTTTTCATGGTGGTCCGCTATCGCGCCGCCCGAATGGGTTGGCACGAGCCGCCACGTCGGGCGGTCGCCGAGACAATGGACACTGCGGGCAAGGCGGTGCTCCTGTCGGGCGCGACCGTGCTCATCTCGCTCTCCGCCGTCCTGCTCGTTCCCTCACCGGCGTTCCGGTCGATGGCCGGCGGGATCATGTTGGCCGTCATCTTCGTACTCGGTGCAACGCTGACCCTGCTACCGCTGGTGCTGTTCAAGCTCGACGAGCGCATCAACAAGTTCTCACTGCCGTGGGTGCACACAGGTGAGCACAGGTCCGCCAAGTTCGCGGCCTGGGGCGAGCGGCTTTGGAAGCGTCCGGTGGCCTGGGGTCTGGGCTCACTTGTCATCCTGCTGGTCCTGGCTGCGCCCATACTCGGGTTGAAGACGGCCATGCCCTCGATCAAAGTGCTTCCCGCCGACTCGTCGGCCCGGCTCGGCTACGACCTGGTTCAGGAGAGCTTCGGCGAGGGCGCGCCCGGCACGCTGCAGATCGTGGTCAAGCGGAGTCAGTCCACCGATGCGTCAGCAGTACTGGACGATGACCCCGGCATCACCGGGTCGATGCCAGCAGCGCCGGCCCCAGACAACAGCGGGCTCGTCCTCATCCAGGCAGTCCCCTCGGTCGACCCGTCAGATCCGGCGCTCGCCCGCACTGTCGAGAGGCTGCGTGCTGAGCTCCCCGCGTCAGCGCTGGTCGGAGGTGCTGCCGTTGAAAACCTCGATCTGAAGAAGCAGCTCGATGCGTCCACTCCCGTCGTGATCACAGTGATACTCGCGCTCGGGTTCCTTCTGCTGCTGGTGGCGCTGCAGGCTCCGCTGATCGCGCTGCTGGGCACCCTGGTCAGCTTGCTCTCGACGGCGGCGGCGTTCGGGGTCGCTCGGCTGATCTTCCAGGAGGGCTGGGGTTCAGGCCTGTTCGGTTTTGAGTCCCAGGGCTTCCTGGACGCCTGGGCACCGGTGTTCTTTTTCGCCATGATCTTCGCGATAGCGATGGACTACACGGTCTTCCTGCTCGCGTCGGCCAAGGAACACTACGAGCACAGCGGTGATCCGCACGACGCGATGGTCGGTGCCGTGGCCCACTCGGGCCGGGTGATCTTCGCGGCAGGCGCCGTCATGGTGGCCGTGTTCTTCACCTTCGCACTGTCTGGTCCGCTGCCACCCAAGGAGATGGGCATCGTGCTCGGCGTCGCCGTTCTGCTCGATGCGTTCCTGGTACGACTCGTCCTCCTGCCGGCCCTGCTCCGCCTCACCGGACACGCGGCCTGGTGGGCGCCTGGATGGCTCAAGAAGGTTCTGCCCAGCATCCGCTTCGCCCACAACTGAACACCTCCGTACTGACAACGAGAGACCCAACGAAAGGAAGTTCCATGACCACCATGACCCATTCCGAGCACGGCAGAGACGTGCTGCAGGAGCTCTCCCCGCTGCACCGAGAGCTTCGACGCGCGATTCCCGATGTCTACAAGGGATTCGGCGAACTGCACAAGGCGGCCTTCACCCCCGGCGAGCTCGAGGTGAAGACCAAGGAGCTCATCGCCCTTGCCATCGGCGTCGTCGAAGGCTGCGACGGTTGCATCGCATCCCACGCCCAGGCCGCGGCACGGGCCGGTGCGACTCGACAGGAAGCCGCAGAAGCGATCGGGGTGACCTTCTTGATGAAGGGTGGACCGGCGACGATCTACGGTCCACGCGCATACGACGCGTTCTGCGGTTTCGCTGACGACATCGCCTCCGGCTCCGCGCCGGCCTGAGAGGAGCGAATATGTGCAACCCAGTCCGTTGCCGCAAGTGCGGCAAGACCACGTGGTCAGGATGCGGTGCCCACGTGGCACAGGTCCGGGCTCGCGTCCCAGCAGGCCAGTGGTGCTCGGGCCACGCCGATGACCCCGGGCAACCATCTTCGTGGGCGCGCCGGCTGATGGGGCGAACCGGAGGAGGACGATGAACATCGACCGAGCCGTTCTTGCGCTCGCTGGCACCCTGATCCTGCTGAGCACGTTGCTGGCCGCCGCGCTCTCGCCGTGGTGGTTGCTGTTGACGACATTCGTCGGCCTCAACCTGCTTCAGTCGAGCCTGACCGGCTTCTGCCCGGCCGCCACGATCTTCACAAGGCTCGGGCTCTCGCCAGGCTGCGCGTTCGATCCGGGCGCAACGGCCGATTTGCCCACCGATCGTCGGATTGCCGGCGAGGCGAGATGACGCGCCAGAAGGCGACCCGCACCGCGACGTTTCGGTCGTTTCGCCACGCGTCCGAGGGTCCTCGCCAACTAGGGTCTGACGGCCCTACCTCACAGCGGGAGCGAATCTACGCTCGAAGTAGTCCCATCAAGCACGGGGCGCGCACCAGGAGGATTTCGTGGCAGACGTCGTAGTACTCGGAGCAGGGGTGTCGGGCCATACCGCCGCACTCCACCTGACACGACTCCTGGGAAAGGGCGACACCATCACGGTGGTCTCCCCCAATGCGAGCTGGAACTGGATCCCGTCCAACATCTGGGTGGGAGTCGGCCGGATGACGAAGGAGTCCGTGGTATTTCCACTGGCACCGGTCTACAAGCGCAAGGGAATCAGGTTCCTCCAGGCCAAAGCCGTGGCGATTCGCCCCGAGGGTGACCTCGATGATCCTCGGGGAGCCGTTGACATCGTGCACACGAGCTCGGAGTCACGCGGCACGGAGCAGCGGATTCGCTTCGACTACCTCATCAATGCCACCGGCCCTCAGCTGAAGTTCGGTGCCACCGAGGGCCTGGGCCCCGACGGTGGGCACAGCGTCTCGGTCTGTACGGCCGACCATGCGGTCGAAGCAGCCCGCGCTCTGGACAGGTCGATCGACATCATGCGCTCCGGCAGGCCCCAGACGTTGGTCGTTGGCATGGGTCACGGCACGTGCACCTGCGAAGGTGCTGCCTTCGAGTACGTGTTCAATGTCGATCACACCCTGCGCGAAGCAGGCGTGCGCGACCTTGCCCGACTGATCTACCTCACGAATGAAGCCTCACTCGGCGATTTCGGTGTCGGCGGGATGACCTTCGAGGACGGTGGGTTCCAGACGACTAGCGAGCTCTGGACCGCGTCACTGTTTCGCGAGCGCAACGTCGAGCCCATTCTCGGCGCGCACGTCGAACGGGTCGAACCCGGTGTTGTCTCGTTCGAGACGCTGGACGGCACCCACCACCGCCTCCCGTTCGACTTCGCGATGCTCCTACCCCCATTCGGTGGCGTTCCTCTCAAAGCGTTTGATCGGTCAGGCACCGACATCACCGACACCATGTTTGCCCCAAGCGGCTTCATGAAGGTCGACGCTGACTACAGCGCCAAGGACTTCGACGACTGGACCGCCTCCGACTGGCCCGAGGCCTACCTTGCGCCGGGCTACTCGAACATCTTCGCCGTCGGGATCGCCTTTGCTCCTCCGCACCAGATCTCGCGGCCTCTCAAGAGCGTGAACGGAACCATCATCACGCCGTCCCCGCCACGGACCGGGATGCCCAGCGGGATCATGGGAAAGACGGCAGCACTTACCATCGCCGATCGGATCAAGCACGGGCCGAGCAGGAAGGCTCACACCGCCTCGATGGCGCGTATGGGCGCAGCCTGCGTCGCCTCCGTCGGCTCAGGACTGCGAAACGGCTCTGCCGCTTCGATGACCATGGTGCCCGTCGTGCCGGACTATTCCCGGTTCGCGACCGGCCGGGATCTCAAGGGAACCAAGGGTGAGGTGGGCTTGAGTGGCCATTGGGCCAAGCTGATGCTCCACTACCTGTTCATCTACAAGGCCAAGGCCCGCTTCGGCTGGCATCTGATTCCGGAGTGAACCCATGAAGTCCAACGTGCCAACCTTCGCCACAGTCCGTCAGGACTGCGATCAACCCGTTGTCGATCTGAGCGCCGCCCCCCTGCCAACCGCGCAGACGCTCAAGATGCGACGGAGTCTGCCCACCCAGCTCCTTCGATTCGTGGCTTTCAACCTCCGGATCCTGCGCCTGGTCATCTCCGGGCATCACTGACAGCTCACCGGCTCACCCGGGTTTGCCGCTCCGCCCCCGCAAGAGGAGCCCCCACCCGAATCGCCAACTTCTTTACACGCGACAAAGCCCGGTCAAGGAGCAACCGGGCCGTTCTCACGCGTGGAGCATAGGAGACTCCGTCGCGGCCCTCGCGTTTCTTGCTCAACTCACGCGCGCGTGCCGCTCCTCCCCGAATCACTCGCTTTGATACAAATCAAAAGACCCGGTCAAAGAGCAACCGGGTCCATTTGATTTGTGGAGCATAGGAGATTCGAACTCCTGACCTCTTCGATGCGAACGAAGCGCGCTACCAACTGCGCCAATGCCCCTACTGCCCGGCAACTTTAGCATCGGAGCCGTACCTGGCTTTGCTCGCCCAATGGCCCATCGAGGGTCTAGGTTGCAGCACATGAAGCGCATCTTGGGAGTAGTTGCGATCACCCTCATCGCCCTGACCTCCGCGTGCGGCGGAGAAGGTTCGGAAGGCGGCGAACCGACGGCAAGTGCGTCGGCCACGCCCTCCGGATCACAAGCCACCAACGACAACCCGGCCGAGGCACTCATCGCCTGCATGATCGCTGGAAGTCCCTGGAGCATTTCGACCACTGATCTCGAGAGCCAGTTCGCCGGCGTCATGAGCGGGGTGAACGTTACCGAGGCTCGCGTGACCGGCACCCAGACCCTCGTCGTCACCGGAGCCGTGACGGGGACATTCACCACCAACCTCAGGATCACGATCGCCGTTGATTCCGGCGGACACGAGATCAAGATCGTGCAGAAGCAGCGCGGTACGGCGAGTGGACCGTGGTCGCTCGCCGGCAATGTCCTGACGCCGTCAGCCGACTGGAGCGGCGGCCTCGACACCACGTCGAAGGCGTTCTATGACGGGCACCCGACGGCAGACTTCCCGTTCGAGAGCCCGGCAGCTCAGTTCGGAGAGGTTCCGATGACGACAACCTGCGAGGGCGGATATCTCAACATGTCGACGCCGAAGTCGCCGTTCGTCTACCTGTGGACCCGAGCCCGCTGAGGTCAGCTCCCTGTGGCGCGACGTTCCTCGTCAGCACTTTCACGGCCGGGCATCTCAACGTCCTCGCCCTCGATGTGACCTGACGTCCACGCGCCTGCCGCGCCGAAGTCGATCGTGCGAACCGTACGTCCAGCGCGAGGCTTCGTGACGTAGGTCGGCAGGGTGACCGGCAGCGGGTCCCATAGTGCTTCGCCTGTCGTCGACACACTCGGAACGGCGATGACGATCTGATCGTCGAGCGCATCCGTCTCGAGCGGTACGTCTTCCATCACGTGCTTGCGGCCCGGGTTGATGTCCTCGAACTGGCCCGAGATGGTGATGGTGTCCTCGGACTCCGCGGCCGTTTGGCGGGCTGAACGACTGATGCCCAGCTCTGTGCGAACCTGAAGGCGGCAAGCCACGAGCCACGCGACGATCAGCGCCACAGGGGCAGCGATCGAGTAGAGCGGGATGACACCGAAACCGGCGACGCCACCCACGATGGCGGCCAGCGCGAGAAGAGTCAGCAGGGTGCGACGACGTCGGGCAGCAGCGACACGAGCTGCTTTGCTCGAGATCTTGGGAGCTTCAGGGGTCACCACGGCGGCCTCGATGACCGGTTCGCTCACCGTGAGCTCTGGTTGGGAGGCTTGCTCGGGGCGATTGATGACGCGGCTCAGGAATCCGGAGGACTCGACCGAGGCGTTCTTCGTGGCTTCGTCGTAGCGGCGCAGGGCGAGCGGCACGAAGTACGCCGCCCACACGGCGACGACGAACGCGATGATCAGCCCACTGCTTGAACCCACGTGCAAAACGGTATGCGGTGAGCGCTGCCATACGGGGCAGCCTCGGCCGTGTGTCGGCTGAGAACTTGTGTGACTGGTGTGACTCAGACGGGCGGGGTGGGTCCCAATCGCGACAGGACCCCATCTTGAGCGTCCTCGGCGAGCACCTGGAAGACCCGATGGTCGCGCCACGCGCCTGCGATGTGCAGGAATCTGGGAGCCAGACCGATCTCGGTAAAACCCAGCTTTTCGACGATCCGCAGGCTGGCAGCGTTCTCCGGACGGATGGCGATCTCGACGCGATGCAGGCCGGTCGTAGTCAGCAGGTGATCCGTGACGAGCGCGACTGCGGTCGGGGTGATCGAGCGTCCCGCATGCGACTTGGCCACCCAGTAGCCCATGCTCGCCCAGCGCGCAGAACCCCAGGTGATGCCGTTGACCGTCAGCATGCCCACCATTTCGTCATGCCAGGTGACGGCAAACGGCATGGCGTGTCCTTGACGTGCCCGACGTCGCAGGGTGCCCACCATCCCGACGTATGAGGTCGCGGGCTGCCCGGCTTCGCGCGGGAGCGTTGCCTCCCACGGGCCGAGCCACTCAGCGTTCTCGGCTCGCAACCGTGCCCAGGTACGAGCATCCCGGCGACGCAGGGGCCGTACGCCCACCGCGCCATGCCTCAGGACAACTGGCCAGCCCGGAGTCAAGCTAGTAGGGCCGATCCAGAACCAGAGTGCGCACCGTGTCGCCGAGGTTGAGAGCGGTCTGGTCCTCCCCGACGATGATCAACGCATTGGCCTGCGCCAGCGATCCGACCAGGTGCGAGCCGTCACCCGGGATCGGTGTGACCTTGGCTCCGCGGTGGGTGACCTCGAAGACGCCGCGTACGTATTGGCGAAGGCCTGGAGGTGACTGGAGGTCGGACGCGAGCACCGCATGGACCATCGGGCGGCGGTAGGGCGTGCGACCCATCATCCGGCGGATCGCCGGGAGGACGAAAACCTCGAATGAGACGTAGGCCGACACCGAGTTGCCGGGCAGCGTGATGATCGGGGTCTGCTCGTCGAACACCCGACCAAAGCCCTGCGGCATGCCCGGCTGCATCGCGACATCGACGAAGTCGACCGTCCCGAGAGCCGACAGAGTCTCTCTGACGACGTCATGCTCACCCTTGCCGATGCCGCCGCTGGTCACGACCAGATCGGCGCGTACGAGCTGTTCGGACAGGACCCGGCGGAACGCCTTGGGGTTGTCGTCGACCGCTCCGACTCGGTAACAGATCGCGCCGGCAGCGCGCACGGCGGCGGCAAGCATGTAGCTGTTGCCGTCGTTGATCGAGTCGTAGTCGAGGTGGGTGCCGGGCTCGCGAAGCTCGCTGCCGGTCGAGATGACGACGACGCGAGGGCGCGGACGAGCCTTGACGCGCGGCGAGCCGAGCGCGGCCAGCAGACCGATCTCGCGTGGACCGAGGACTGCGCCCTCTTCGAGGACGCGATCGCCTTCCTTGACGTCGCTGCCTTGGCGACGAATGAAGTCACCCGGAGTCGTCGGTGCATGGATCTCGACCCGGGCGTTTCCGTGATCGGTCTTCTCGTACGGGATGACCGCGTCTGCGCCGCGTGGGATGGGCGCGCCGGTCATGATCTTGACCGCGGTGCCGGCGCTGATGGCGAACGGCTTGGCGGATCCAGCCGCGATCTCCCCCACCACGGGAAGCACGATGGGGGTCTCGCGACTCGCGCCGATGACATCCTGAGCTCGTACGGCATATCCGTCGGTCGCAGAGTTGTCGAAGAGCGGAAGGTTCGCCGGGCTGACAAAACCTTCGAGCAACGGCAGCCCCAGCGACTCCACGAGTGGTTGGTCGTAGGCGCCGAGCGGACCGATGCCGCGCAGGACCTTCTCGAGGTGTTCCTCCACCGTCAGCAGTCCATCGCGGATGCTGGCCGGTCGGGCTCGTCCGGTGTCCACACGATTGGAAGGTGTGGCCGACTCAGGTACTTCGGGCTTTGGCTCCACGGGCGCACCGCCACTGCGGGCGAGGTCGGCTGCCGTCGGCGGAGAGCCACCCAAGGTCGGGGTCGGCTCTCGCGTCGGCGTCGGCTCTGGCTCTACGACAACAGCTTCGGCGGCGTCCTCGGGCGGAGGTTCCTCATCCGGCGGCTCATCCGGGATGGGAACGTCTGATGGAGGTATGTACGTCGACACCTGTTCGGTGCGCTCGATGTCGTTCGGCTCGTCCTCTTCAGGCTCTACCTCAGACTCGACCTCATGAGGGGGAAGAGGGTCCAACGGAAGCATGTTCTGCTCCGACCCACCCTCGGTCTCCTCTGGGGACATGCGGTCAGCCTAACCGTCACCGAGGCGTGTGGACGGAGCAACAGTCTCGGGCACGCCGGTGTCCTCAAGCGCCACGTCGCCGCTCACGGCGACACCAGGGCCGAATGTCCAGTCGCCGCGGACCGTCAACGACCGAGCATGAACCAACGACGGCGGCTCCGGCAGACGCCGATCGAAGTCGGTGATCGACGCGTAGAACCGCCGATCGAGATCGACGAGAGGCGCCTCGCCGGCGGTCCGCAACCGAAAGTCGTCGCCGAGCTCGTACACATCGGACTGCAGCAGCAGCAGGTCGTTGGTCGTCTTGACGGGCAGGAACCGGGAGCGGTCCACCTCGATCGCCGTGGCCCCGTCGAACACCTCGACGGCGGCGCCCATCGCGCACTCGATCTGAATGACCCTGGGCGACGAAGGGTCGGTCGGGTCGACCGTCTTCTCGTTGCGGATCAGCGGCAACCCGAGGATGCCGTTGCGCTCGGCGAGCGTCGTTCGTACGGCCTCAAGGTCGAGCCACAAGTTGTTGGTGTGGAAGTAGGCGTGCCGCGTGGGGTCGTCGGCCAGCGCCACGTCTTCGGCCGCGATCTGTGCGGTGTCACGCAGCACGAGTCGTCCATCGCGCTTGCGTACGACGATGTGCCCGCCCTTGACGTCCGCCGGTGTACGTCGGCACACCTCGGCGGCATACGGCGCTCCTGAGGCCGCGAACCACGCCATCATCGCGGGATCGGGCGCTGCTCCCAGGTTGTCGGCATTCGAGACCGTCGCGTACCGGAAGCCGCGATCGATCAGGGCGTCGAGAATGCCCGACACCTCGAGCGCGGTGTAGAGGTCGCCGTGGCCTGGAGGACACCACTCAAGACTTGGATCGGCGGGCCAGTCGACAGGGGTGAGGTCATCGGCGCGGAGCTTGGGCTCTTGGTTCTGCAGGAAGTCGATTGGCAGACCCTCGACCGCAAGGTCCTCGTACGCCGCGAGCGCTCCCAGGGTGTCTTCGCGGGTGCGGAAGCTGTTCATGAACAACAGCGGTACTGGCGCGCCGAGTGAAGCTCGCACTGACCTCACCTGGCCGACGATGACGTCCAGGAAGGTCAGGTCGCCGTGAGCACGCAACAAGGTCTTGGCCCGGTCGAGACCCATACCGGTGCCGAGCCCGCCATTCAGCTTGATGACGGCGGTCACCGAGGCAGCGGCTCGGCTGGCTTCCTCGTCGTGCGCGATTTCGCTCGCGTGAGAGATGTCGACGAGCGGGTCGACGTCCGCTTCACGGACCAGACCGGTCGCACCGCCCTCCAGCTGCGCGTAGAAGTCGGAGAACACATCGATCGCATGTTGTGGCACGTCCGCGTCCGCCATGCGTCGCTGTGCCTGCTCCAGTCCGCTCATCGGGTCATACGCTAGCGGGATGTCGAAGGACGAGTTGCGCACGGACCTCCTGCGGCGGCGCCGGGAGATGAGTGACGACGCGCGCGCCGAGGCTGCCGAGGCCATCGCGCTGCACCTGCTCGTTGCGCCACTCATCTCGTCCGCCAGCCGAGTTGCCTGCTACGTATCGATGGCGACCGAGCCCGGCACTGCGCCTCTGATCGAAGGGCTACTGGCTCGTGGCATTGAGGTGATCGTGCCGCTCAGCCTGGCCGACGGAACACTCGACTGGGCCGTGTACGACCCTGCTGCGACAACCACCGTCACGCCGCTCGGCATTGCCGAGCCCGAGGGCCCGCCACTTGGTTCGACAGCGGTCCAGGATTGTGCGCTCGTCATCGTTCCGGCTCTCGCCGTCGACCACTCCGGCATACGGCTGGGTCGCGGTGCTGGCTACTACGACCGCGCATTGGCCAACACCACCCGCCCGGTTTGTGCCCTGGTGTTCGCGCACGAGCTGCTCGAGTCAATTCCGCACGAGCCGCACGACGTACCGGTCAGCATGGCCGTCACCCCGAACGGGATCTTCCACGTTCCCTAGCTCTTCGACCGCGATTTGTGACGGTGAGGGCGCTACGAGAGCGTCGTAACGCTCTCAGCGTCACAAATCGCGGGGGCCGGGCTCAACCGGGGCGTGACGCGAGGTCCGGCTTGATCCAGTAGTTGATCGAGACGATCTCGACATTCCGGCCCGGCCTTGGCGCGTGGATCATCTGCCCACCGCCGAGGTACATCGCCACGTGATAGATCGACTTCGCGCCACCGTCGCTCCAATAGAGCAGGTCACCGCGGACGATCTTGCTCACCGGCACCGCCTTGGTACTCGTGTACTGGGCACCTGCGTAATGCGAGAGCGAGACACCCGCGGCTCCCCAGGCTCGCATCGTCAGACCCGAGCAGTCCCAAGAGCTTGGTCCGGCGGCACCCCATTTGTACGGTTCACCGAGCTGCGCTTTGGCGAACGCGATGGCCTTCTCAACCTTGCTGCTCGATGGCGGCGGCGGGTTGGGCGGAGGCGGCGGGGGCGGCGTTGTACGCGTGGGGGTCGGAGTGGGCGTGGGGTCGGGCCCTGGTCGTGGCGGCGTGCTCGGGCCGGACTCATCGAGCTGCTCATCGATCTGGTCCTGAGCCTCGGTGACCTCATCGACCGTGGTGCCACTGGCTTCGGCAAGCTGAACGAGCAGCCTGTGGCGTTCGCGCGCGGCAGTCGACGCCGCGCCCTCAGCCTTGGCAATGGCTTGCTCGATCTCCGCCTTGGCCGCCCTGTGCTCGGCCGTCGCCTTGTTCTGCGCATCGAGTGCGTCCTGTGCCTCTCGAGCCGCCGCGTCGAGCACAACTCTGCGAGCTGTAAGTGTCGCGATCCTGGCCACCGTTGCCTCGTTCGTGCTGGCGTAGGCCGACGCACGCTCCAACAGCTGCTGCGGACCAGAACTGCTGAACATCGCAGACAGTCTCGAGACAGACGATCCCGATTGAAGCTGCTCGACGGTCATGGCGGCGACCACGACCTCCTGCGCCTGGAGCTTCTTGCGTGCGCTTGCGACCTCGGCGCGATGCCGGGTCACGGCCTTCTTGGCCATCTCAAGCTCGTACTTCGCGCCGTTGAGTCGCTCGGACGCCGCAGCCGACCGGGCATACAGATCGTTGAGTTGCTGGCGTGACTCGACCAGCTGGACCTGGAGCTCACTCACCGTTGGCTTGTCGGCACGCGCGCTCGTCGTAGTCGCTATAGCGAGTACGACGGCAATGGCGAGACCCGCCAAGAGACGGCCGCGCCATGCGAGGGGGAAGGCACGCATGTGCTCAACGGTAAACCCGATATACAGATTGCGGTACCGAAACGTCAGCCTCGAGGCACGCTGGGCTTCATCGTGAGAGTGTCTTCCGTGGCACTCTTGACCGCCTTCGGCGAGAACGCCCACGGAAGGGTCTTGCCCTCGGCCCACAACGGCGCCTGGTCGAGATAGTGCTTCTGGAACGCGTGACCGGAGTTGCCCGTCAGCTGAATCCAACGCGAGCGGTCCAGGTTGTCGAGATCGATCACCATACGCATAGATGGCACCGCAATGACCTCATAGCCCTCGGTCGCATCCCAGGCCGTTGCGTCGACGAGTCCGCCGCCGCCAGCAAGGTGGAACGGCCCGCGATTGAACAACGCCTCGATCACGCCGATGCCCGAGTCGCCCAGGGTCGGGTTGACGAGCTCGAGCTTGTGCAGGCGTCCCCAGCTCCACTCGCTGGTGTGCCGGGACTGCAACATGGTCAGCTCGTCGCGGGCATCCCGCATCGCCTCGGCGAGGATGTCGTCGCGCGACTCGATACGACCATTGGTCGTCACGTCGTCCCACCACTGGCTGCGGGGTTTGTCGAGGATCGAGCCCACGACGTTGAACCAGCGTTCTCCGCCTTCGGGTCCCTGACCCTTGGGCAACTCATCGTCGAACGTGAGCTTGAGCAGGTTGCGCCACACGACGTTGAAGTAGGCAGCCGCTGCCGAGTCCGCAGTCTGCTTGTAGTCCCACTTCTCAAGCGTTGCCTGGCCCTGGCGGTAGTAGCGGCCGTCGAGCTTCACATCGAGGAGCAAGGGCACGAGCTGCTCGGCGTTCGGGCTGTACGTGTCCATCTGCATCGTGGTCATGTCCGAGACTGACAGCTTTGTCTTGGCTTCGATCAGGTCGCGGATGCGCTGCGAGCGATAGCCATCAGCCGTGTCGGCACCCAGCACGAGCGGGTACTGATCGCCAATGACCTTGTTGTTGGCCGTGACGATGAAACCCTCGTCCGGGTTGTAGACGCTGGGCAGCGCTTCGAACGGGATCGTGTCGATCCACTCGTGCTCCCCCGTCCAGCCGGGTACGGGCCAGCGTCCGTCGCCCTGCTCCCGGATCGGGATGACGCCCGGAGCCTGATAGCCGATGTTGCCGTCGACGTCGGCGTACACAAGGTTCTGCGACGGGATCGTGAACAGCTTGGCGGCTGCGCGGAAGTCGTCCCAGTTCTGCGCTTTGTCCAGCGCAAACACGGCCTTGATCGTCGGCCGGGGCGTCAGCGCGGTCCAACGCAACGCCACCTCGTACGTGCTCTCGGGAACACCCTTGGTCTTGCTGGTGCCGACATCCTCGATGTCGTCGTCGAGGTCAGACAGGATCGGTCCGTGCCTGGTCGATCGCACGGTGATGTGCTCGGTCTTGCCCCCGGCCACCTTGAATGTCTCGCGGCGCGTCTCGATCGGCAGCTTCTTGCCCTTGAACTCGTACGTGTCGCCGCTGACCTTCTCGAGGTAGAGGTCGGCTACGTCGGCGTACATCGTCGTCACGCCCCAGGCGACGCGCTTGTTGTGGCCCACGACGACTCCGGGCATACCCGAGAACGAGAAGCCTGCAACGTCGTACGGGCATTCCTCGCTGACGGTGCGGCAGTGCAGTCCGACCTGGTACCAAATACCCGGCATCGACGGAGCGAGGTGTGGGTCATTGGCAAGGATCGGTTTGCCGGTCACCGAGTGGTCGCCGTCGACCACCCACGAGTTGGAGCCGATGCCGTCGCCGATGCCCAAGAGGGCGGGCAAGGCGTTGGCACCGCTCTGGGCGGACTTCAGCGATGCCACGGCTGACCGAGCGAGGCCTGGCGCCGTGCATCGCGGCAGGGGGATGAGCAATGTCACCGGATCCACCGTGTCCTGACAGCCGTCCTGGTCGAACGCGCCGGCGTAGACGTTCGCGTCTTCGCCGACGATCGTGTCGTGGTCCTTCGGGTAGTCGGGGTAGAGCTCCTCGACGCGTTGCGGTGAGAGGTCCTTGGTCGATAGCGCACGGGTGATCTCGTCGCTCATGTTGCTGCGCAGGTCCCAGGCCATGGCCTTGACCCAGGCCAGAGAGTCGGCCGGGGTCCAGGCGGCCGGCCGGTAGTCCGGCCCGGTGAGCCCGAGAATCGCGTACTCGAGTGACAGCTCCGAGCCCGACTTGTCATTGATGTAGGAGTTGACCCCGCGGCTGTACGCCTCGACGAGCATCTTGGTCTCGGGATCGAGGAGCTCGACTTCCTTCTCGGCAACGCGGCGCCAGCCGAGCGTGCGTACGTACTTGTCCGTGTCGAGAGCGCCGTCTCCGACGAGTTCGGCCAGACGTCCGGAGGTGACGTGGCGTCGAAAGTCCATCTCGAAGAAGCGGTCCTGCGCATGCACGTAGCCCTGCGCGAAGAACAGGTCTTCGGAGTTGTCGGCGTAGATCTGCGGAATGCCCTTGTCGTCGCGCTGGACCGTCACTTCGCTGCGCAGAGCGTTGACCCGAACCTCGCCCGACGTGTCGGGGAACGACTTGCGGACTGTGACGAATGCGAACACCGACCCGGCGATCAGAACTGCGGAAAGGAGAACGGCCAGGACGATCAGGATGCGACGCACCGGGCCATTGTGCCTTGCCGTGGTGTCGCCACTGTCAGCGTCCGGCACTGCTCCGGATCTCGCCGACGAGCTCTTCGAGCACGTCCTCGAGCATGATCACGCCGAGCACATTGCCGGTTTCGTCTGCAACGCGAGCCATGTGGGAGCCACGCGACTGCATGGTCCGGAGGGCCTCATACAAGCCCGAACCGGCGACAACTGTGGCGAGCGGACGCACCCATTTGTCAGCAATCGGTTCGAGGCGTGATGCCTCGTCCGTCTCGAGGACGTCCTTGATGTGCAGGTAGCCGGTGACATCCCCCTCGGAGTCCGACACGGGGAACCTCGAGAAGCCGGTCTCGGCACACGCCTTCTCGATGTCGACCGGTGTGGCACTCGGCTTGATCGTAACGAGACCCTCCCGCGCGAGCAGCACCTGGTCGATCGTGCCCTGGGAGAACTCGAGCGCTCCGGAGACGAGCCCATACTCATGGGCATCGAGCAGCCCCTCGCGACGTGACTCCTCGACCAGTCCGGCGACCTCGTCATGCGAGAAGGTCGAGGCAACCTCGCTCTTGGACTCGACCCTCAGCGCCCTGATGATCAGGTCGGCCGCGCCGTTGAGGACCACGACGAACGGCTTCAGGATCGCCACCACGGCGAGCATGAACGGTCCGAGGACGAGCGCCGCCCGCTCGGGCCCCACGAGGGCAAGGTTCTTGGGCACCATCTCGCCGAGCACCACGTGCAAGAACACGACGATGGTCATCGCGATCACGAACGAGATCGGATGCACCAGACCGTGCGGGACGTTGAGGCCCTCGAACGCGGGCTCGAGCAAGTGCGCGATGGCGGGCTCGCCCACGGCGCCGAGGCCAAGCGAGCAGATCGTGATGCCGAGCTGTGCTGCGGCGATCACCAGCGTCAGGCTCTCGATGGCTCGCAACGCCATCCTCGCGGCAGCGGAACCCGCCTGGACACGTGGTTCGAGCTGCGTACGTCGGGCGGAGATCAAGGCGAACTCAGCACCGACGAACAAGGCGTTGAGCGCCAGCAGCACCACGGTGAGCGCGATCGCGAGTCCGGGGTTCATGACAGCTCCACCTCGGATTCAGCGGTGAGCGACACCCGGTCGATACGACGACCTTCCATACGGTCGACCCGGAGCGTGACCCTGAGTTGCTCGGTCTCCTCATCATCTTCGCCCCGGCGTTCCAGGTGGAGCACGACCTCATCACCACGCGCGGCGATACGTCCGAGCTCGACGTGAATGAGTCCGGCGATGGTTTCGTAGTCCTCGCCCTCGGGTAGCGCGATGTCGGTCTGCTCCTCGACCTCGTCGGGTCGCAGCAGGCCGGACAACGACCACGTGCCGTCACGACGGTGGCGGCTACGGGCTGACAAGCGGTCGTGCTCGTCGGCGATGTCTCCAACGATTTCCTCGACCAGGTCCTCAAGAGTGACAACACCATCGGTGCCGCCGTACTCGTCGACGACGACAGCCATCTGCATGCCCTGCTCACGCAGCAGCGTCAACAGGGGGTCGAGCTCGATGCTGTCGGGAACGGTCGTGGCCGGGTCGGCCAGGTCGGCGACACGTACGTTGCGGCGGCGGTCAGGCTCAACGCTGACGGCTTGCTTGACGTGCACGATGCCGAGGATGTCGTCCGGGCTTCGACCGATCACAGGGAACCTAGAGTGGCCGGTCTGCCGAGCCGCATCGATGACATCGAGTGCCGAGTCCTTGCCCTCCAGGAAGTGCACGCGTACGCGCGGGGTTCGCACGTCAGCGGCTGTCCGGTCGCCGAACGCGATGCTTCGGGCAACGAGGTCGGCCGTCTCGTCGTCGATCGCACCCTGCTGCGCCGAGCGGAGCACGAGCGACCGCAGCTCGAGGGGCGATCGGGCTGAGCGGAGCTCTTCCTGGGGCTCGACGCCCACCGATCGCAGGATTCCGTTCGCGACCTTGTTGAGTCCTCGGATCGGCCACAACATCGCTCGGGTGAAGGCTCGCTGGAACCACTGCGTACGAGCGGCAACCTGTTGCGGAATGGCGATGGCCAGCTTCTTGGGCACCAGCTCGCCCAACAGCATCGTGACGATGGTGCTGAGGGTCAGCGCGACGGCGTACGAGATACCGCGCAGCGCACCACCAGTGAGACCCAGCGCTTCGAGCGGATCGTGGAGGAGCTTGCCGAGCGCAGGTTCAGCCAGGAAGCCGATCGCGAGGTTCGTGATGGTGATGCCGAGCTGCGCGCCGCTGAGCTGAGTCGAGAGCGTGCGAAGCGCAGCGAGCGTGCCCTTGGATCTCTTGTCGCCGGCCTCGGCGGCACGTTCGATGGTTGCCCGGTCGACAGTGACGAGTGAGTACTCGGCGGCGCCGAAGACGCCACAACTCAGGACGAGCAACAAGGAAAGGGCCAGTAGGAGCCACTCAGTCAACGCGGCGCTCCAAGACTGTGCTCCAAGACAGAGCCTCCAAGACTGCGCTCCAAGGACGTGGTCACGATGCGGCAACTGTACCCTTGGTACGCAGTCCAAACTCAGGAGCAGGCCGTGCCGACCTACCAATATCAGTGCACCGATTGCGGTGAGCCGCTGGAGATCCAGCAGAGCTTCACCGACGATGCCCTGACCGAATGCCCCGCGTGCGGCGGTCGCCTGCGCAAGGTCTTCAACGCTGTCGGCGTTGTGTTCAAGGGTTCGGGCTTCTACGTCAATGACAGCAAGTCGAAGTCCAGCTCGACCTCCACTGCGTCGACGTCGTCCGACAAGTCCGCAGCGAAGTCCTCCGGCGACTCGTCGACTACCACCACGACGAAGGCTGCCCCGGCCAAGAAGTCTGGCTCCGACTCCGCCGCCTGAGCGACCCACTCGCTGGTTGAGATGGCTGAACTGACGCGTGGTGCGACTGTGGATCGTCGGCTGCAAGACAGTCGCGATCTTTCCTAGAGTCCGGCGATGGACTCCATTCGCCGCTTCGTCTTTCTCCACCACCGTCTGATCGCCGCGATCTGTGCTGGTCTCGCTGTGCTTGCCGGACTGAGCGCCGTTCGCCAGGACCCCGATGGCGTACATGTCGTCGTTGCCCGTCATGACCTCGTGAGCGGTCATGTTGTCGAGAAGTCAGACCTACGCGTTGCCACCCTGACGTCGGCCCCCGACCACGCGCTGACCTCCACGAGCGCGATCGGTCGACGCGTCGCTGGACCGATGCGTGCCGGTGAGCCGTTCACGGACTACCGCGTACTCCGGCCAGATGCACTCGACGCGTATGGCGAAGGAGCCGTGCTCACCAGCGTTTCGATCCCTGATTCCGATGCCCTGACCGGCGTGCAGGTTGGTGACCGCATCGATGTCATCGCCGTCGATCCGAACGGTGAGTCCAAGGCCGAGGTCGTGGCGCGGGGCGTCGAAGTCGTGACGATTCCGTCGGTCGACGAGCGCGATGCCCTGGCACTCGGAATCGTCACTACCGAGAAGGTGGCCCTCGACCTGGCTTCGGCAGGTCTCGAGTCACGTTTCACCGTTATGCAGTCGTCATGAGCGCTGGCTAGGGTCGGACGCACAACTCAACTCCCATCGGAGGGCAACCATGATTCAAGGCTTCAAAGACTTCCTGTTTCGCGGCAACATCGTCGACCTCGCCGTCGCGGTCGTCATCGGCACAGCATTCGCGGCACTGGTGAAGTCGTTCACCGACTCGTTCGTCAGCCCGCTGATCGGGCTGATCGGCGGTGGCGGACCGACGGGCATGTCGTGGATCGTCGATGACCAGATCTTCACGTTCGGCGCCTTCATCACCGCGATCATCACGTTCGTACTGACCGCTGCGGTCGTCTACTTCGTCATCATGGTGCCGCTCAAGGCGCTGCAGGCTCGCCGCGCGGCGGGAGAGGAGCCCGAGCCGGAGGACGTACCTGAGGACATCGCACTGCTGCGCGAGATCCGCGATTCGCTCAAGGCGCGCTAGTCACGTCCCAGCCCGGCGCGCTTTGAATCAGCAACGATGATGCGCGTCGGGCCGGACATCAGCTGCGTGGCCGAGAGCCCGAACATGGCGCGGAAGGCGTCGCTGAAGTGGCTTGGCGAGGCGAATCCGGCCTCAGTCGAAGCTGTGGTGAGGTCAGCGCCATTGCTGACCGCATCCGCCGCGCGGCACATCTTGGCCCACAGCCGGTAGCGGCGAAAGCTGGTACCAGCGTGCAGAGCAAACAAGCGCAGGAACTGTGAGGAAGAAAGATTGACCGCGGCCGCAATGTCCTTCGCGTTCTCGTTGGGTCGAGACCGGAGGAGACGCATTGCCGTGCGAATCCGCTCGTCCATTGCGCCCGTTTTCGCCGCTTCATCGAGATACCGCCACAGCGTCTCCGGATCCGGCTCGGCGGTGTCCTGCCAGGCCGAGATCAACGACGATTCGGCCTGATGCTGGTACGAGATGGTGGCGGTGTGCCCCAGCATCTGGTCGCGCACCCTTTCGGCACTGACGGCACTCGGATCGATGTAGAAGAACACCATCCGCCCGTCGGCGACGACCTGATGAGCTGTCCGAGCCGGAATGAGCGCACTGCGCACGCGTTGCTCCTCGCCCCCTGATCGCACCAGGAAGGTTGAGTCGATGCCGAGCGCGAAGCAGTGAACCGATCCTGAGTGAACGTCCAGCTGGAGCGACGGCCCCCAGTACGTTGCGTGCCCAGACCACAACCACACCGTCGCCTGAGAGCGCGTTTCTGGAAGCGCCCTGGCCGACATGGGAGCGATGATCTCACGGTCGGAACAATCTAGAGGAGCACCATGGACAGCCTGATCATCGCCAGCATCGCCGTGTTCTGCTTCGCGATGGGTGTCTACGCCCTGGCCGCACCTGCAGCGCTAGCTTCCCCATTTCACCTCACGGTTGCGACTCCAGAGGCTCGATCGGAGGTGCGCGCTGTCTACGGAGGATTCGGCATCGCGATGGCCGGCGTTCTGGGCGCGGCCGCGCTCGATCTCGGCGACATACGTACTGGCGTTGCGACGACCGTCGGCTTCGCCCTCATCGGCATGGCTGCGGGTCGACTCGTGTCTCGTCTGGCCGACACGTCGGTGAAGTTCTACCCGATCTGGTTCTACTTCGGCGTCGAACTGGTCGGCGGCGGCCTCCTGCTCCTGGCCGCCTGATCGATCAACCGTGGTGCGGCGGGACGTCCCTGAGGTATTCCTCGTCGGATGTTGGGGCGGCACGTTCGCCCCAGCCTTCGTCGGTGTCGTCCGAGGTGGTGTCAGGGATGAGATCGCCGAGCAGCTCGGCGGCACGGCGACGGCGAGCTACCTCTTTTTCGGTCAGCTCAGGCTCAGACTCGGGCGAAGGCATCGAACCAGTCCGGTGTCAGCTTGGGGTAGGTCGGGTGCCAGCCCGTACGGTCGCTGAACAGCTGTGAGCTGATGCGCTGCGACCGGGTGAGGATCTCGAGCTTGTCGGATCCGAGACGCTCGACCCACTTCGGCAGGAAGTGGCCCTGCTCCTGGCCTGCAGCCTGCGCGATCGTGTCGACGTAGTCGCCACGCTGAACCGGCTCCGCACCAACGTTGTAAATGCCGCCGGGAGCGGAAAGCGCGTGTACGACGGCCGAGCCGACGTCTGCGGGATGGATGACGTGCATCCAGGAAGTCCTCGCGCCCATGCCGATCGCCTTGCCAGCACGAGCTCGGCGGAACATCCAGGCGGTGTTGCGGTCATCGCCGGTGACGAGACCGAAGCGGAGGCTGACGGACGTGCCGCCCTTCTCAGCGAATCGGGCCATGCGGTGCTCAGCAACCACCACAGGTTCGGTGGCGCCGGTGAGGTCAATCGGGCTGTGCTCGTCGATCCATTCGTCGCCGTTGTCGGCGTAGATGAAGCTGAGGCTCTGCTGGACGATACGTTCGACGCCTGCCTCGCGCGCCGCGATGGCGACGACCTTGGAGCCAACGACGCGGATGCGTTCGACTTCCTTGAGCGAGCCAGGCCGCAGCGCGGCGATGCCGACCGGCACCTTCGTGGCCAGATTGGCCACGGCATCGCATCCGCGCATCCCGGCTACTAGGGCATTGCCGTCGTAGACGTCACCGAGACAGGGTTCAGCGCCGGCAGCTGAGATCTGGGCAGCCGATTCGGCTGTGCGGGCAAGACCGATGACAGTGTGTCCCGCTTGGTGCAACGCGTCGATGGACGATCGGCCCATCACTCCGCTTGCACCCGTGAGGAAGACCTTCACGTCACTCCTTTGAGTGGTTGGTGCCTCCGGACCGGCGGTGGTGCCACCTGCCCGGATGGTTACGGAATGATAACAATCCCCGCAATAGCCGTCATCTGGTGCGAGTCTCAGCCCTCGACGAGCGGCGTGACGTCAGCGATCGAGTCGAACACGTGGGTCGGCCTGAACGGAAACCGTTCGACCGCTCCTGCCGCCGTCGAGCCGGTGAGGACCAGGATCGTGCGGAGTCCCGCCTCGAGCCCGGACAGCACGTCGGTGTCCATCCGGTCGCCGATCATCACGGTCGTCTCGGAGTGTGCCTCGATCTGGTTGAGCGCGCTGCGCATCATCAACGGGTTGGGCTTGCCGACGAAGTAGGGATCGACGCCGGTTGCCTTGGTGATGAGGGCTGCCACTGATCCGGTCGCCGGGAGCGAGCCCTGCGGCGACGGGCCAGTCGCATCGGGGTTGGTCGCGATGAAGCGCGCGCCATTCTCGATGAGCTGGATCGCCCTCGTGATGGCCTCGAACGAGTAGGTACGCGTCTCGCCGAGCACGACGTACTCGGGATCCTGGCTCGTCATGACGTAGCCAACGTTGTGCAGTGCCGTCGTCATACCGGCTTCGCCGATTACGTACGCGGTGCCCTCGGGACGCTGCTCGCTCAGGAACTTCGCGGTCGCGAGCGCGGATGTCCAGATCGCCTCTTCGGGGACGTCGATGCCGGCGCGACGCAGCCGGGCACACAGGTCGCGCGGGGTGAAGATCGAGTTGTTGGTCAGCACGAGGAACTTGCGTCCGCTCTGCTTCAGCCGCTCGATGAACTCCGGCGCGCCGGGGATTGCCTTCTCCTCATGGACGAGCACACCATCCATGTCAGTGAGCCAGGACTCGATGGGCTTCGTCATGCATCCATTGTCCACCCGGATACGGGGTTCGATGAAATCGCAAGTACTCGATAACCTGACCCAGCGCCCTCGTAGCTCAGTTGGATAGAGCGACCGCCTCCTAAGCGGTAGGTCACAGGTTCGATTCCTGTCGAGGGCACCACGTTTCTTGGGCCACATCGCGTTGGCCAAAGGCTCCGTCTGCAGCGTCAGCAGAGCCCGACCCGTTTGGACTACCTCCGATGGTCACAACGAGCCAACTTTGGGCTGGTCCATTCGTGTCCGTAACTATCTTTCCATCACCGAGTTATCACTCTCGTAGATACAGTGTGCAGTCACTTTTCACTCCCACCCCGGTACGAATCTCGGAGAGAGTGTCGACCCTAGGAGTTCACCATGATCAAGTTTCTTGAGTTCTACCTCGCGCTGACCAGCCCGCCGAAGAAGGACGAACGTGGCGCAACCGCCACCGAGTACGGCCTGCTGGTTACCTTAATCGCGATCGCCCTCATCGTCGGCGTCGGCGCTTTCGGTGGGGCTCTGAACGACTTCTTCCAGGCCATTGCCAACACTGTCAACGGCTGGGCGACCAACTGATCCTTGCGGCTGAGAGCGAATCTCATCGTTCTCGTGGTCCCGCCTAGGCAGTGACCGCGGCACCCGAGAAAGGGTGAAGATCACCACCCTTCACCCTCTCTCGGGTGCCAAGCCGATGTCAGAGCTCTCCTTCTGACATCGCCCTCCCATCCCGCGCCAGATGATCCACCCACTCCCGGACTCCAAACGGGGTGGCGGCGTCCAATTTCTGGAGGTTCACATGGCACGCGTCGCAAACGCCCTCGGTACGGCACTGAACGACTTCAAAGCCCTGGCTCACTCAGTAGACAGCTTGTTCTGACCTCGTCAGGCCAACACATGACCACCATGCAGACCAGCCGAAGCAGACGAGACGACCACGGCGCCCAAGCCGTGGAGTTCGCGCTGCTCTTCACCTTCGTGCTGGGTCCGCTGCTCTATGGGCTCATCGCCTTCGGGTTCATCCTGAACATGCAGATCACCGCGTCGCAGCTGGCCCGCGAGGCCGCCCGAAGCGCGGCCATCTGCAGCACGCAGGCAACCGCCGACGCTGGGACGTGCAACGCGGTCGGTCAAGCGAGGTTTGTCGCCAACAGGCCAGCCGGGTTCGGTGCGGGTGTTGCAGCCGTCAACTCTTCTCCTTGTTTCAGCGGCGCGCCCGCCTCGGCCACGGCGACCGTCAGCATCGCGCCGGTCCTACCGGTTCCCGGCCTGGCCACCATCCAAGGAAGGTCGACGACACCATGCGGCGGATAGACTCCCGGCAAGGCCCGTCCCGAGACGAACGCGGCGCGACAGCGCTGATGATCGCGATCCTCCTCCCCACCGTCCTCCTGGGCCTCGGTGCCATCGTCGTCAATGTCGGCGGATGGTATGTCGCGCGCGGCATGGATCAGAACTCGGCCGATGCTGCCGTGATCGCGGTGGCAGAAACGTGCGCTGACGGCACCTGCGACCCGTCAGCGGCCAATCAGTATGCCGACAGCCTGTCCAACGGACAACTCGCTGGAGAGACCATGTTTGTCTGCGGAACGGCACCCGGCCTCGCCGCGTGTGCTTCCGAGGTGGAGAACGGGCAGATGTGCCCGCTCCCCCATTCGGCGCCCTATGTCGACGTGCTCGTGACGCCGGAAGGGGGTTCCATGGAGAACTTCACCTCCGGCACCCAAGTAGTCGGTGCCTGCGCGCAGGCCATCCTCGACGCGCCGGCTTCATGTGACGACTGCGCGGCCGTCACCATTTCACAATGCGAATGGGAGCTGAACACCGCCGGAGGCACGGAGTTTGCTCCACAACAGACCGACAATTCCTATTCGAACGGCGAACCGCCCAGCTTCATCGACACGATTGAAGCCCGCCGCGCCGACCCTCAGTACCGAGTCGATCCGGCAGATCCGGACTCAAACATCTACGTGGAAGCGGATATCGAGGATCCACAAACTCCCAAGGGATCGGCATCAATCGGAGGGTCGGAAACCGTGTTGTTCACCCACGGAGCCGATACCGCCGGCGGCTGTGGCGGTTCGGGCAATGGCGCCAACGCACCCGGCCAGTTCGGCTGGCTGGCGGGCACGAACGACCCCTGCAAGGTGACAATCAACGGATCGACGTACCCGGGCGATTCCGGAAACAATCCAGTGAAATCGTGCAAGGGCTTGTTCGAGGAGTCGCGCACCAACGCGACCCCCATCTACCTACCGGTCTATTC
This sequence comes from Aeromicrobium sp., assembly GCF_036675695.1. Lineage (GTDB taxonomy): Bacteria > Actinomycetota > Actinomycetes > Propionibacteriales > Nocardioidaceae > Aeromicrobium. The sequence continues at coordinate 31,412 of NZ_JAKFEL010000176.1, read as the reverse complement.
CAGCGCCAGCGGAAGCGGCTCGAACATGACCTACACCCTGGAGGGATTCGCCGCGTTCGTCGTCACGGGGTGGAACGTCGGAAACTTCGGAAGCGACAAGAAGCGAGACTCGCGTGTCGGTATGGCGGACTCGACGGCCGGGTTCCCGCACTCCAAGCAGACCTACTGCGGCAAGCCGAACCAGGGCTTCACCACGGCGAACTCTGATATCTGCATCTCCGGGTACTTCACCGAAGCCTTGGTGACGGGCGGGCAGCTGTCCGGCGGTGGCGGAACCAATCTCGGACTCACCAGCGCATCCCTTGCAGGCTGAACTCATTTTCTCTCGGAACACCAACCTGAAAGTGACACATGAACAGACGTCTCGGACTGACCGCTCTCGCCGTCGTGCTCGCCCTCATCGGGACGGTCGCCGTGTTCGCCTATGCGAAGTCAGCCGATCGGCGGGCAGTCGATGGCATCGAAGCTGCGTCCGTCCTCATCGTCGACGAGACCATCCCGTTGGGCACCTCGTGGAACGATGTCGTCGAAGGAGGGTTCGTCAGCGAGGAGAAGCTTCCCGTACGCGCCACTCCGTCGACCGCTCTGCGCGACTTGGACGCTGATGTTCCCGATGGTGAGGTCGCGACTGCGGAGATCAAGCCCGGCCAGGTCGTCGTCCGAGCCATGTTCGGCGAGCGAGCACCAGCCACCGGAAAGCTGGCCATCCCGGCACGAATGCAGGCGATCACGATCAAGGTGCCGGCCAATGCCGAGGTCGCAGGATTTGTCCGAAATGGGTCTGAGGTTGCCGTCTACGCTACCTTCAAGGTCGAGGAAGCGCAGGACGCTGACGGGAAGGCAATCGCCGGCGATGACGCTTTCGCCTCGAAGCTCCTGCTTCCACGAGTTTCTGTCCTCGCTGTGAGCCAAGCACCTCCCAGCAATGTCTCCGGGACCGGCGATGACGAGTCTGGTGGACTCGCCGGCTCCCGGGCCGTGGACGCCGAGGTGCTCGTCACCTTGTCGGTTGATCAGGCGGCCGCCGAACGTATCCTCCTCGCCCAGGAAATCGGCAAGCTTTACCTGACGCTTCTCACCAACTCTTCCGTGACGAAGGACAGCGGCGGTCGCATCAATCTCGGCAACTTCGCACCGACTCCACTCTTCCGCAAGTGAGCGCCATGTCGAGCGATGGTGATCCCCCTCTGGACGCATCACCTGTGGATCAAGCGGATGAGGCCGGAAAGATCGTGGTGATCGCGGCGGTCAAGGGCGGGGTCGGCCGCACGACGATTGCCGCGAACGTCGCGGCGGCACTGCATCACCAAGGCCAACGCGTCTGCCTCGTCGATCTTGACCTCGAGTTCGGAGACATCGCCCTGTCGCTGAAGCTCGATCCGGTGCGCACGCTTGTCGACGCCGTGGAGGCCGACATCCCGGATGACACCGAGGATCCGCTGGATCTGCTGAAAACAGAGTTCTTGCCCGGTTTCAACTGCATCCTTGCGCCCATCGACCCGCGTTCTGCACTGTCACTCCCCCAGAACCTGATCGCTGACCTCCTGCCAGCCCTTGCCGAGACGTACGACTATGTCGTTGTCGACACGAGCGCTCACCAAACCGCGCAGGTTTCGGCCGCCCTATGGGCCGCCGACAGGATCCTGTTGGTGGCCACTCCTGACTTTCTCAACGCCAAGGCTCTTCGGCAGCAGAACGACCTGCTGGACTTGATCGCCACAAAAGCTGAACGCAGCTTGCTCATCAACCGGGAGCCGGGGCGCAAGGCGGTCGCATCCGGCGCCAGCGCCTTCGACTTGTCCTCGGTGATCGGGAGCCCGCTGGCTGCCTCGCTTCCCGACACAGTCGATGTGCCTCGCTCCATTCTCCAGGGGCGGCCGTTGGTGCTGGAGGATCCCGGCCATCCATTCAGCATGAAGCTCCACGAGCTCGTCACGGGCTGGCTCCCGCCAGCGGATAGCGACCGTACAGATCTCCGTCAAAAGCGGCCTGGACTACGGAAGAGGAAAAAATGAACCTTGCAGATCGACTCTCCGCACGCTCCAAGCGACCGGACGAAGACTCCCCCGGCCCCAAGGCGCCTGGTTCCACACCAGCCGAACCAACAGTTCCGGCTGCGCCTCGCACCTTCCAGTCTCGCGTGAACACACCGGCGACCGCTGGTCGTCGCCGCGCAGTGGCCGATCCGTTCCTCGAGATCAAGCGCCGCGTCCATGACGCGCTTCTCGAGCTCCTCGGCCCGAGCCTGTATGACGCGAAGATGGACGAGGCAGAGCTCGACTCCCGCGTGCGGCAGACACTGGGGCAAGTCATCTCGGCCCAGGACACGATGCTCAGCACCGCAGAACGTCAGCAGATCCAGAAGGAGATCTCCGACGACATCCTCGGTTATGGCCCACTCGAACCGCTGCTGCAGGACCCTGACGTCACCGAGATCATGGTGGTCGGCCCAGACCGGGTCTACGTCGAGAGGTCCGGTCAGCTCCACGACACCAACGTCACCTTTGCGGACGAGAGGCATCTGCGCCGCACTCTCGACAAGATCGTCGGACGTGTAGGCCGTCGCATCGACGAGTCGAGCCCCATGGTTGACGCGCGGTTGACCGACGGCAGCCGTGTCAACGCAGTCATCGCCCCGATCGCCCTTGACGGCTCGATGCTCACCATCCGAAAGTTCGCCGCTGACCCGTTCGGAGTCCAAGACCTCATCAATTTCGGCACGATCTCAGAAGACGTCGCCGTGCTCCTCGAAGCCTGCGTCCAGGGCCGCTTGAACATCCTCATCAGCGGCGGTACCGGCTCTGGCAAGACCACGACGCTCAACGTCGTGTCTTCATTCCTGTCGAGCGAGGAACGGATCGTCACGATTGAGGACGCAGCCGAGCTCCAGCTCTTCCAGGACCATGTGGCTCGCATGGAGACCCGGCCCAGCAACATCGAAGGGCGCGGCGAGGTCACCGCCCGCGACTTGGTACGCAACGCGCTGCGCATGCGCCCCGACCGCATCATCGTGGGCGAGGTCCGTGACGGAGCGGCCCTCGACATGCTGCAGGCCATGAACACCGGACACGACGGTTCGCTGACAACGCTGCATGCCAACTCCCCGCGCGATGCCCTGTCGAGGATCGAGACCATGGTGCTCATGGCCGGGGTCGAGCTGCCCACCCGGGCCATCCGCGAGCAGGTCGCCTCAGCGCTCGATCTCATCGTTCACCAAGCCCGTCTACGGGACGGATCACGACGAATCACCCACATCACCGAAGTGACGCACATGGAAGGAGACATGATCACCCTCCAGGACATCTTCGTCTTCGACTTCCACGCTGGCGTCGACGAACACGGGCGCTACCTGGGCTCACTCAAATCGACCGGGATCCGGCCCGCCTTTCTCGACAAGCTTCAGGACCAGGGGATCTACCCCGCGCCCGAACTGTTCGACGGCCAGGTCTGACCCACCATGCGGATCGTGCTGACTGCGTGTATGGCGGCCCTGCTCTCAGCGGTGATGGCGATGAACCCCGCGAGCGCTGCCGACCCGTGGAAGGTCAGCGCCGTCGAGGTAGCCGAGGGCACTGTGTCGCTCACCGTGAGCGGCCCGCCTGGCGCAGTCACGTCTCCAGAGTCGATCGTGGTCACCACCGACGGACAAGCACTCAAGTCCTCTGTCGATGCAGAGGCTCCTCCGACCGACGCCGCAACCGGCCGGCGTATCGCCTATCTGGTGGTCGACGTGAGCGGCTCGATGGTCGGCCCACGCATCGAGGCTGCGCGCCGCGCAGCGACTGACTATGCCAAAGCCATTCCTGACGACGTAGAGCTGGGATTGATCACATTTTCCGAAACGGTGAAGGTCGACGTCGTCGCATCGACGAACCATGACTTGGCTCCCGATGCGCTCAACGACGTCAATCCCGAAGGCGACACCGCTCTCTACGACGCCGTGGGCTCTGCCGTGGGAGAAGCGCAGAAGGTATCCGGCGCCGACGAGCAACGGCTACTCATCCTGAGCGACGGCTCGGACACGAGCAGCGCCTCGTCCCTGGAAGAGGCAGCGGCTGCCCTTCAGCGCAGCTCAGTGCAGGCTGACGTGGTGGCATTCGGGTTCCCGGGCGACCAGGCAGCGCTTGAACGTCTTTCCGGAGTGTCAGATGGGCGAGTGCGGGCTGCCGACAACGCCGAGCAGCTCGCCGACGCCTTCCGGTCCGCGGCCGCCACCTTCGCGCCTCGCCTTCGGGTGGAGGCACTCGTACCCGAGGAGCTCGCCGGCAAGCCCTCGACCATCGTGGTCAGCGGCGGAACAGGGGATGAGTCCTGGCAAGCAGAGGCTTCAGTGAAGTTCGCCGCTCTGACGAAGGGCTCCCCCTCGAGTACGGAATCGACGGAATCACCCGCGTCGGGGTTCCTGTTGCCCGCGCTGCTTGCCGCAGTTTTCGGTGTCTTGTTGTTCGTGTTTGTCGGCCTTCTGAGAATCCCGGAGAGGGCTCGCGATCGGATCACCTCGGCCACTCGCCTCGCCGAGGCCAGTCGATATCGGGTCGGAGCGGCGACTCTCGCACAGCGAGAGCGAGACGCTGATCGGACCCCTGGCACCTCGACTGGCTCGGCCGTCAGCCGACACGCGCTCACGCTGATGGATCGCCGGCTTCGGTCCGCTGGATCACGTCAGAAGGTGGTCACGGATCTCGAAGGCGCGGGCCTGCGCATGAAACCCGAAGAATGGGCAGTGCTGCAGGTGTGTGTCGTCATCACCACGGCGGCGCTCCTCGGCGCACTCATCGGTTCCATCCTTCTGGTTCCGATTGGCGGGCTGCTCGGATGGCTTGGCTGCCGCCTTTTCCTCAAGATCCGACGTTCCCGACGCGAAGCGAGGTTCCTTGAGCAGATTCCCGACACTCTGCAGCTCATTGCCGGCTCATTGCGCGCCGGGTTCTCGTTGCCTCAGGCGCTGGGAACCGTGGTCCGCGAAGGCACCGAACCGACGGCAAGCGAGCTCAGTCGCGCGCTCGCCGAAGCCCGCCTCGGCGCCAGCCTTGAGGACTCGCTCGACGGAGTTGCCCAGCGGATGAACTGCATGGACCTGGCGTGGGTCGTCATCGGAGTGCGCATCTCCCGCGAAGTGGGTGGCAATCTGGCTGAAATCATGGGAACGACGGTGTCGACGATGCGCGAACGCGCGGAACTTCGAGGGACCGTGCGGGTCCTTTCGGCAGAAGGCCGCATGTCGGCGTGGATCCTGAGTGCCCTGCCGTTCCTCGTCGCAGGATTCCTGTTCGTGTTTCGGCCGGGATACTTCGACCCCATGACGCAATCGCTGGCCGGCTGGATCATGTTCGCGATCGGTGCAGTGCTTCTCGCGTTCGGAATCTTCTGGCTCAGCAAGCTCGTGAAGATCGAGGTGTGAACTGATGACGATTCTGCTGATTGGTGCCGCGGCCGTTGGACTGGCCATTGCGCTGGCGGTCTACCTCGTGACTGCGCCAGTGCCCGCGGACCACGCGTCCCCATCGACATCGACCACTCCCGCGCCCGGACCGACCAAGAGCTCACTGGGTGCGCAAGAGATCCCGCCGCTGTATGAGCGATTCGCCTTTGTCGCGCGCCGACTCACACCGGCCGACTACACGCGGCGCCTGCAACGTCGGCTCGACATCGCCGGCAACCCGGCAGGTTGGCTTCCTGAGCGGGTCCTGGCCTTCAAGGGCATCGGACTGACGGCTGGCATGCTGCTGGGCCTCTACACAGGGTTGCAGTACGGACCTCTCACCACGGTGTTCCTCCCTGTCGCCGGAGCAGCCTTTGGCTTCTTCCTGCCCGACATCTGGATTCGCAACCTTGGCGAGCGGCGCCAGATCGAGATGCGCTCCGACCTACCCGACGCGATCGACATGCTGACCGTGTGCGTGGAAGCCGGGCTCGGGTTTGACGCTGCGCTCGGGCGAGTGGCACAGACCATGGATGGCCCCGCCGCGTTCGAGTTCGCTCGCGTGATCCAAGAAATGCAGTTCGGCAGCTCCCGCATCGACGCGCTGCGCGCGGCCGCCGACCGCACCGATATCCCAGAGCTGCGTACCTTCATCTCTTCGATCGTTCAATCGACAGAGCTTGGCATCTCGATCGGCGACGTCCTGCGCGCGCAGTCCGGTCAGATGCGCGTGGTGAGGCGGCAACGCGCTGAGGAGCAGGCGCAGAAGCTGCCTGTGAAGATCTTGCTACCTCTGATCTTCTGCATCCTGCCTGCCCTCTTCGTCGTCGTCCTCGGCCCGGCAATCTTGAACATCATGGACCTGTTCTCCGGGCTCTAGCACGGCGCGGGGCTGGATCCGTCCAGTCAGTTGGAGCAGAACGCCGGGTCTGACACTCTGGTCACCACGAACGGGCGGTAGTGCTGCGTGCGTTCTTCCAGCCAGCGGTTGCCTCCGCGCATCGGGTGGTCGACACCGGGCTTGATGATGACCTTCCGCCCACTTGGAGAAACGAACGTACCGCCGAGGTCTCGATCCGAGAGGTGACGGCGGATCTCGACCTCCGGGATGCCTGCGCGGGCTGTGACAGGGGACGCATTGGTGGTGCGGCCCTCTCCAGGACGCCTCGTGTCGACTCTTTCGACGATCCACCAGCGATTCTGCGAGTCGATCACGTGCGCTGACGGGAGGAAGAGATGATTGGTGCCGGAACCCTCGGTTCGAAGACCGGAAAACATCGTGAAACGCGACGACGTACCGAAGCCGAGATAGGGCGAGGCGACGAGGGCAAGCATCGCCAGGCACACGACAACGCTGACGGCAGGTAGGCGGCTCAGCCTGATCGTCGTGCTCCGGTTCCTCAGGGTGGTTCGGACCAAGGACACGAGCAGAGCAGCTCCCGTGACGATGGTCGCGATCCAACTGAACAGGATGAGGACAGTTGAGCCGCCTTCAGTACGATCGCCGAGCACGATCAGGGTTGTCGTCACACCCACCAAGATGGGCGCAGGTACCCGGCTCAGGTCCCGCACGATCGCACTGCGGCGCAGCGTTGACCGCACGGCACCACCGGCGTCGCTGACGTCGTCAGGGTGCGCGAACAACAAGAAGAGCGCCCACAAGGTCACGCTGAAATCAGCGACTCCGATCGCTGGGCTGAGGCAGACCAGAAGATGGAAACCGATGCCGAAGATGACGCCCCAACGCCGAGTCTTTGGAAAAAGCAGGAGCAGTGGGATCGAGGTTTCAGCCAGCAGTGTCACGATCAGGAACCCAGTCGCTGCGCCATCACCACGATCGATCAGACCACCCGATGCCGTCGTGGCAATCCAGGTCGCACACGAGCGAGCGGGGTCGAGAAACGACTCGTTGTACTTCGACAGCGCCGCCGCCGCATAAGCGATCAGCAGGACGACCCTGGCGCCGCCAGCGACCGCCATCACCAGATCGGTACTGTCTGACGGCCTCGCCCGCAACCAACGGTGGAGGATGAGGATGTTGACGAACGCCGCCAGTAGTTGGTGATCCGGCGAGAAAGGGAGATGCCAGACAGCATCCAGGACTTGGGTCCCGGCAAGAAGGCACAAGCGTCCGGCCGAGTGTGGCGCGGCTATGACCCACAGCGCCGCGAGCACGTTGAGGATCGATATGAGGTCGAGAGGCCCGCGTGTCCCGTTCGCATGGTGAACGAGATTCGCCAGCGCCCAGACGACAACGAACGTGGGCCCGAAGGTAGTCGGCTTCACGCGCATCGATTTGTCGACCGTCGTCCTCGGAGTCTGAACTGGTTGTTCCCGAGAATACTCGCTTCACCCGTCTTCACTGCGATGTTCGACCTGCCTGCCGGACCACAGGTTCGTCCGGTGAGGCGCCGGGCACGTCATCGTCGAACCGTCAGCAGCGGCAGACGCGGGTCACTCCCCCCGATACGACTCGGCCACGACAGCAACGGGGCAGTGAGTTCGCTTGAGAATGTCCGACGCGAGCGGGCGCGTAAGCGACAACGGTGTCGGATGGTGGGGCCGACCGACGATGACGAGGGAAGCGCTCTCAGTTGCTCGCAACACTGCATCCTCAGGATCCTCGTGTAGGAAGACCTCGAAGATCGTCACGTGTGGGAACTTCGCCCGCCAGCCAGCCACAATCTCCGTGATCTTCGACCGTTGCCGATGCGCCTCATCAGGTGCCGTCCCCGGCTCGATCGCGTGCAGGACGTGCAGCGACGCATGATGTGCGCTGGCCTGCTCAAGCGCAAAGTGCATCGGCCCGTTCGCCGGGGCATCAGCGCCAAGGGTGACGACAATGTCGCCCGTGTAGGTGTCTGATCCGGCGTGCTCGGGAACCACGATCACCGGGCACGAAGCGTGCAATGCAAGGTGACCGGCGACCTTCGTCCGCAGCAGCCGCTCGTACCACGGGACATCATCGGAGCCGAGGACGACGAGTCGTGCGTCAGTCGAAGCATGCTCGATCGCACGCACCGGTTCATCCGTCGACAAGATGTACTCGATTGCCAGTCCAGGCGCTTCCCGCACGATGTAGTCCCGCGCTTCGTCGAGCACGACCTGCCCGGTCTTGCGCAGGTCCTCAATCACCTCGTAGCCGGCGTAGAAACCGGCGGCTTGTGCCGGCACACCCACGGAGTGGACGACCCAGAGTGGGCATTCGGCCGCGCTCGCCTGCCGGATCGCAACCGCGAGAGCGCTGGGCTGCTTGTCGATGATCCCAACGACAACGGGTCTGCTTGCGGTGTTCATGAGGCCTCCAGAGTTCGAATCGGTACCTCCACGGTGCGAGTCGCGAGCCACCGCGACCATGGTCACCGGACCAGATTCGCGGGGACCTAGGTCCCAGACCGGGAGGCGTGACCGTGCGGATCGATCGCGACATCTGCGCCGAGGCCGAAGTGACCGTAGCGTTGCGGCATGGTCCGCCTGCGCCGTACGTCCGCGAGCTCGCCGGGCTGGGCGCGCATCAAGCACAGCAAAGGCTTTCGCTATCTCGACCAGGACGGCGTACCGCTCGGGGAGACCGACCTCGAGCGCTGCAAGAAGCTGGTGATCCCTCCGGCGTGGACCGAGGTCTGGATCTGCCCCGTCGAGAACGGCCACCTCCAGGCGGTCGGCAGCGACGCGGCTGGGCGGCGGCAGTACCTCTACCACCCGGAATGGCGTATCCGTCGCGACGTCGAGAAGTTCGAGAAGATGGAGGGCTTCGCCGCCGCACTGCTCAAGCACCGCGCCGAGTCGCGTCGCGATCTCCGTGGCGACGAGATGACTCTCGAACGAGTTGCCGCGACAACGTTCAGCCTGCTCGACCTGGGCATGTTCCGCATCGGCTCGGACCGCTATGCCGAGGAGAACGGCAGCTACGGGCTCACCACGCTGGAGAAGCAGCACGTCCACCTGGACGGCAAGGCCGTGTCGTTCGCGTATGCCGCCAAGTCGGGCCAGGAGGTCGAGGTGACGGTGCGAGACGATCTGGTGTGCGGAGTGCTCCGCGAGCTCCGCAAACGACGCAGTGGCGGTGACCGCTTGCTGGCATACAAGGATCGCGGCAAGTGGATCCCGATCGACGCCGACGACGTCAACACGTACATCAAGGCGGTCCTCGGAGAGGACTTCTCCGCCAAGGACTTCCGTACCTGGCGCGGCACCGCGATCGCGGCGTTGACCCTGGCGCGCGCGAAGGCTGACACTCCGACCGCGCGCAAACGAGCCGTCACCCGCGCCATGGAGACGGTCTCCGATCATCTCGGCAACACACCGACCATCGCTCGTACGTCCTATGTCGATCCCCGAGTCGTCGACCTGTTCAATGACGGCATTACCGTCAAGGCAGGTCACAGCCATGCCGCACCGGGTTCGACCATCAGCCGGACGCTGGAGCGCGAGGTGCTGAGAATGTTGAAACGGGCCTAATCGGCCACATCGGACCGCAATAGGCGATGATGGAAACTGCAACACGTTCTACTCTTGGCGACAATCAGGGAGATTCCATGGCACCGGTGCACGTCGGCTACGCAGCGATGAGCGAGCAGTTTCATCCGACGGAGCTCGTAGATCTGTGCGCCTATGCCGAGAACGGCGGGTTCAACGGAGTCATGGCCGCCGACCACTTCCAGCCGTGGGTCCCGGCGCAGGGACACGCGCCGTACATCTGGAACGTGCTGACGGCAGCCGGCGAACGTACGCGCGGAGACATCGGACCTGGCGTCATCTGCCCCTCGTTCAAGACGCATCCAGCGATGGTTGCCCAGGCCTCGGCCACGCTGGCCGCGATGTACCCCGGCCGACACTGGCTCGGGCTCGGCTCGGGTGAGGCTCTCAACGAGCACATCGTGGGCGGCTACTGGCCCGAGGCACCAGAACGGCTCAGCCGTATGTGGGAAGCCATCACGATCATCAAGAAGCTGTTCACCGGCAAGGACGTCAAGCACAAGGGTGAGTTCTTCACATTGGAGAAGACCCGGCTCTGGACACTCGACGATCCGCCGCCGATCTATGTCGCCACTGCAGGACCGATCACGGCCAAGCGCGCCGGCAAGGAAGTCGACGGCATCATCACCCCAGGCGCCACGACCGAGAAGGTCGCTGGCCTGCTCGGCAAGTTCACCGATGGCGCTCGCGAAGCCGACAAGGATCCGGACACCATGCCGAAGATCCTGCAGCTGCACCTCTCGTGGGCTCCGACGCACGAAGAGGCGCTTGAGAACGCCATGACCGAGTGGCCCAACGGCGGTATGAAGTTCCCCAAGGGCGACATCCGCTCGCCGTACGACCTCCAGGAGATGGCCAAGATGGTTCGGCCCGAGGACTTCGAAGGCCGGATGCTGATCTCCGAGGATCCCGACGCGCATCGTGCCGAGATCCAGAAGTTCCTCGACGAGGGCATCGACACCGTCTATCTCCACAACGTCGGTCGCAACCAGCGCGAATGGATCGATGTGTTCGGCAAGGACGTCTTGCCGAACCTGCACCGCTGAGATTTCACGCCACCAGTGATGATTGAGCCATGACCGCGTCTCCCACCGACGGTGTCCCCAACGAGCGTGAGATCACTCGCGCCGTACGGCGTGCTGTCGCGGGCAAGTCGATCGATGCGAACGAAGCCGCCGCATTGCTCAGCGCTCGCGGTGAGTTGCTGCGCGAGCTGATGGACGCGGCGGTCCGTGTACGCGATGCCGGCCTCGAGGCTGCTGGCCGACCCGGCGTCGTGACGTACAGCAAGAAGGTCTTCATCCCGCTGACCCGGTTGTGTCGCGATCGGTGCCACTACTGCACCTTTGCGACCACCCCCAACCGTCTGCCTGCGCCGTTCCTGTCGCCCGACGAGGTGCTCGACATCGCCCGCAAGGGCGCCGCGATGGGCTGCAAGGAAGCGCTGTTCACACTCGGTGACCGACCCGAGGACCGCTGGGACGATGCCAAGGAATGGCTCGAGGCAGCCGGATACGACAGCACGCTCGAGTACGTACGCGCCATGTCGATCCGGGTGCTCGAGGAGACTGGGCTGCTGCCGCACCTCAACCCCGGCGTCATGAGCTGGAAGGAGATGTCCCGGCTCAAGCCGGTCGCTCCGTCGATGGGCATGATGCTAGAGACGACCAGCCGCCGGCTGTTCGAGGAGAAGGGCCAGGCGCACTACGCCAGCCCGGACAAAGATCCGGCCGTTCGCATCCGCGTGCTTGAGGACGCCGGCCGCCTCAACATCCCGTTCACGACCGGACTGCTCATCGGCATCGGCGAGACACTCGAGGACCGCGTCGAGAGCATCTTCGAGCTCCGCCGGATCGCGCGTACGTACGGCTCGGTCCAGGAAGTCATCATCCAGAACTTCGTGTCCAAGGACGACACCGCGATGCGCGGCACGCCGGACCTGCAGGTCGAGGAGTACCTCGCGGCCATCGCGACGACCCGCATCCTGATGGGTCCGTCGATGCGGGTGCAGGCGCCGCCCAACCTGGTCGACCTCGAGGACTGCCGCTCGCTGCTGGACGCAGGCGTCGACGACTTCGGCGGGATCAGCCCGTTGACCCCGGATCACGTCAATCCCGAGCGCCCCTGGCCCGAGCTGACTGCGCTGACCGAGCTGTGCGCCGAGCAGGGCTTCACCCTGACCGAGCGTCTGACGGCTCACCCGCAGTTCTTGTCCGAGCCGTGGCTCGACCCTCGCTTGCTCCCGCACGTCGACGCGCTGGTCGGCGACAACGGCTTGGCCAATCCGGACGCGCGTGCCGAGGGCCTGCCATGGCAGGAGCCCGATGGTGGCTGGACGCCGACCGGCTGGCTATCGCAGGGACGCACCGAGCTCCATACCGAAGTGGACACTGTCGGACGTACGACCGACCGTCGCAGCGACTTCGAGGACGTCTATGGCGACTGGTCGGTGCTTCGCGACGGACAGGCGAGCCGCGAAGGTGCCGCTCTGGTCGGTATCGGCGACGAAGGCTTCAGCAGCGCGATGCGTGCTGCCGAACGCGATCCGGCGGGACTATCGGACGCCGACGCACTGGTCTTGATGACGGCCGAGGGCTCACGGCTCGACGAGCTGGCCGCATACGCCGACGACCTGCGCAAGCAGGCGGTGGGCGACGAGATCACCTACATCGTCAACCGCAACATCAACTTCACCAACGTTTGCTACACCGGCTGCCGCTTCTGCGCCTTCGCCCAACGCCGTACGGATGCCGACGCCTACACGCTCTCGCTCGACGAGATCGGCAACCGCGCAACCGAGGCCGTCGCGCTCGGCGCGACCGAGGTCTGTATGCAGGGCGGCATCCACCCGGATCTGCCGGGCACCGCATACTTCGACATTGCGGCCGAGGTGAAGCGCCGCGAGCCCAGCCTCCACGTCCACGCGTTCAGCCCGATGGAGGTCATGAACGGTGTCAGCCGCACCGGCCTCTCGGTTCGCGACTTCCTGATCAAGGCCAAGGAGTCCGGCGTCGACTCACTGCCCGGTACCGCAGCCGAGATCCTCGACGATGACGTCCGCTGGATCCTCACCAAGGGCAAGCTGCCGACGTCGGAATGGATCGACGTGATCCGTACGGCTCACGAAGTGGGCCTGCCGACGACCTCGACGATGATGTACGGCCACGTCGACCATCCGGGCCACTGGGTCAACCACCTGCGCACCCTCGCCAACCTGCAGCGCGAGACCGGTGGGTTCACCGAGTTCGTGCCGCTGCCGTTCGTGCACCAGTCATCGCCGATCTACCTCGCTGGCGTCGCCCGCCCAGGACCGTCGGTCCGCGACAACCGCGCGGTGCACGCGATGTCGCGCATCATGCTGCACGGCTTGATCGACAACATCCAGTGCTCCTGGGTCAAGCTCGGCCCAGAGACCTGCACGCAGGTGCTTCAGGGCGGCGTCAATGACCTCGGCGGCACGCTGATGGAAGAAACCATCAGCCGCATGGCCGGCAGCACCAACGGATCGCGCAAGTCGATCGAAGAGCTGGAGCACATGGCTGCGCTGGCGGGTCGTCCAGCGGTGCAGCGCACCACGACGTACGGCCGAGTCGCCGTGGTTCCGGTCGGGGCCTGACATGTTCACGGTGATCATGCCGATCAAACCGTGGGACGGGGCCAAGTCGCGGCTGCATACCGACTCGGGGGCTCGACGTGCCCTCGCGATGGCGTTCGCGATGGATGCCCTTGATGCAGTGCTGGACTGCGCTGAGGTGGGACGTGTCGTTGTCGTGACCAGTGGCGACGAGGTGGCCGAGCACGCCCGGAGCGCCGGAGCCGTCGTCATCTCGGAATCCTCCGCCCGGGTGGCCGATCCGCTCGGAGCGGCCGTACGCGATGGTGTCGCCTGGGCTGCACAGGAGCATCCGGATGAAGCCGTCGCCGTCATCCCCGCGGACCTGCCTTCGCTGACTTCCATCGAGCTGGGCCGCCTGCTCACAGAAGCCAGGGCGTATCCGCTGGCCTTCGTCGCGGACGCCAACGGCGATGGCACCACGATCCTGGCCAGCCAGCGACCTTCGCTGTTGCGTGCTGGCTACGGTGTCGGATCGGCCGAGCGCCACCGCTCGTACGGCGCCGTGGAACTGCAGGCACCCGCCGGTTTGCGCCGAGATGTCGACGAGTTCCACGAGCTGCTCGAGGCTCAGAGAATTGGCGTTGGACCGCACACCGCGGCCGCAATCGAGCGAATCCACACCCGCGCCTCGGTGTAGGCCGTTTGACTCGCGCGAGCACGCCGCCTGACCGATCGAAGTAGGTGAACACAAACGGGCTTGACGGTTCGCTTGTATCGCTCAGGCGGTTGCGACTAGGTCGCCCGGCCTAGACACTGTCACCATGTCGCCTCAACGTCCTGATGACACCCGCGAAGGGAAACGACACTCGACTTGGTGGGTTGGGCGTGCGTCTGGCGATCGGAAGAGGTTCGATGCGGTGGGCCTGATCATCATAGGGGTCGTCGGGTTTATGTCGTTCAGCCCGTTCTGGGAGCCTGTCGAAGTGCATGGGTGGGCGCGGTTGGCGTATGCGAGTCTCGCCATTTGGGCAGCATTCATCGTCGTGGGCCTCTTCAGGTTGGCGAAGTCGTTCCGACACCTGACCGATCGACGCTAGGTGTATTGGGACTTGCTGGCTTGGCGGTGTGACACTTGTCCGTACCGAGCGCGATTGAGGTGAAAAATGCTAGCTCCCAAAACCCTCGAGGAACTCAACCGAGTCTGGGGGGTCGCGTTCGTGGTCGTTTCCGTCATATTGCTGGCAGCCTTAATCTCCGCGATGGTGCACGGGAACGCGCGAGACGCCATGGCGGTTGTGGCGACGTTTGGCGTGGTCCTAGCATCCCAGCTCATTTCTCGGCGGATCCTCCGTCGCCGCTTCCCTGACGACCCAAGCCAGGACATCCCGCACTGAAAGGTAGCGAACTACCTACGTGCAATAGGAGATTCGCCTTGACGGCAACGCCCTATACGACCCTGATAGGCACGTCTTGTCCCAGGGCTCGGGCCAGGATGCGGAGACGTTCCGCAAGCACACCAGCTTCGATGAAGGCCGCCGGGGACGCGTTGAGTGGGCGTACCTCGATCGAGCCGTCGACGAGCTCGGCGTCGGCGAGGGTCAGGTCGACGCCCTGACGAGCCATCGCGAGCAGGTCGTCATCAGGTTCAGGTGAGGGGAAGCCTCGGATGTCATCGTCGTACCCGGCGGCCACCAGCACGGCATCACGGGCGCCGAGTCCGAACATGTCGTCGCGCTCTTCACGGATCAGCGTGGAAGCACCCTCCGCCGCGTCACTGAGCCACTCGGCGGGCAGTCCTCGTACGAGGACAACGGGGTAGCCATCGAGCTTGCCCGCGACCAAGTCGGCCACACCGGCGATCTCGTCGGCTACCGCCGGAGCAGTCACGGCAAGGAGATTGCCGTACGAGTCCAAGACACCTTCGAACGAAAGGACTGGCGCAACACCTGCGGCTCCGATCGCGATGTCGGTCTGCCCGATGCGCCAGGCCCGGCCAACCGTGTCGGTGATGATGACGCCGAGCTGGACTCCTGCGAGCTCGATGAGCGCGTTACGCAGGTCCCTCGCGGACTGGTCCGGGTCCTCGGGCAGCGGGACCACGGATCCCGGTTCGATGTTGGATGCGTCGATTCCGCCAGCGGCCAGGGTCAGTCCTGAGTGGGTGCGCACAATGCGGGTCTGGCCGCGCCGGGCAACAATCCGGTCGGTCGCGGCGTCGAGCAGCGCTTCGCGATCGCCTCTGGTGGCAAGCCCAGCAGCCTTGCTCACCACCTTGCTCGTCACGACGACGACGTCACCGTCGACGAGGGGTTCGTCGAGGTGCTCGACGATGATCGTGGCCAGGTCGTCGCCGGGCGCGATCTCTCCAATGCCTGCGATCGGCCAGGCGCGAAGCGTCACGTGAACGCCAAGGTGTCTCGGGCCAGCTGAGCGGTCGTCGCATCGTCAGTCATGTACAGCGGGACCGCTCTGGAGCGGATGCCCGCTTCCTCGATCGAGGCAACGGCGTCCGCGTCTGACGTGTCGACGAGCCACGCATCGAGCACTCCCCCGGCACTGCGTGCACCGAGGTGCCGGGCCACTGCTCCAGCGCTGATCTCGATGCCGAGTCCCTCAAGCAGCTGGTCAGCCATACCGCGTACGGCCGCGGTGCCGATGATCGGCGAGACGCCGACGACCGGTGCCGCGGTCGTGCGTACGGCCTCGGCGATCTCCTCGACCGAGAGGATCGCACCGATCGAGACGATCGGGTTGGACGGCGGGAGGACCACCAGGTCGGCGCCGTGAATTGCGTCGAGCACGCCCGGTCCAGCCTTGGCAGCTTTGGCTCCGCGGAACTCCAGCTCACGTACGGGCACCTTGGCGCCGAGCCTGATCCAGTACTCCTGGAAGTGGATCGTGTCGATGCCGTCAGCCCCGTCAATCCCGATGTGGGTTTCGACCTCTTGCTCGGTCATCGGGAGCAGCCGTACGCCGGGCTGCCACCGCTCGCAGAGCCGCTGCGTGATCTCGGCGAGGCCGACGCCTTCGTGCAAGAGCTTGGTACGGATCAGATGAGTCGCGAGGTCACGGTCGCCGAGACCGAACCACGTCTCCTCGCCGTACGCACCGAGCTCCTCCTTGGCGTTCCATGTCTCGTCGGTACGTCCCCATCGGCGCTCGGGATCGATGCCGTTGCCCAACGTGTACATGACAGTGTCGAGATCGGGGCACACCCGCATACCGAACAGCCAGATGTCGTCGGCCGTGTTGCCGATGACCGTGATCTCGTCGTCGGGAGCCTTGGCCGGGAGGAGCCCAGAGAGGAACTTGGCGCCGCCGACTCCGCCTGACAGCACAGTGATCCGCATGGGCACAGTCTGCCGGACGGCTAGGGCGTGTCTCCCAGTTGGTGGTCGATCAGTGAGCGTGGCATCCGCGCCCGGCTGGCAAGGCAGAGGAGGGAGGCGGTCCGGGGTTGACCGTCGACCGACGATAACGCCGCCAGACGGGATGTGGGGCCGCGCGAGCCGACCATCGAACTGGGAGAGATGCCCTAGGCGTCTTGGAGTGCTGCCTCGATAGCTCGGTAGAACGTCGGGTACGCGTAGATCGTGTTCAGGAGAGTCGCCACCGGAACCTCGGCCCGGACCGCGAATGCCAGGCCGGACAGCGTCTCGCCGCCAGTCGGTCCAGCACTCGTTGCGCCGACGATGACCCCGCGATCGTCGTCAATGACGATCTTGAGGAGTCCCTCGTTACCGGCGGAGTGGAGCCAGCCGCGACTGCTCACCGGGATCTCTCCCGAGCCCACGCGTACGTTGAGGCCCTTGTCACGCGCCTGCTTCTCGGTGAGGCCGACAGCGCCCACCTCAGGATCCGTGAATGTCACGCGCGGGAAGCTCGAGTCGTACGCCTCGAGAGGCTTGCCGAGGATCGCCTTGACGACGCGCTCCGCCTGGTACATCGAGACGTGCGTGAATGCGCCTCGTCCGACAATGTCGCCGATCGCCCAGAGTCCATCCTTGACCTGCATCGCGTCGTCGACCTCGAGGACCTTCTCGACCTCGACGCCGACCGTGTCGAGTCCGACGTCATCAATGCGCGACTTGCGACCCGCAGCGACGAGCAGCTGATCGGCCTCGTATGTCTTGTCGCCGCAGGTGACCGTGAAGCGGGTGCCATCGTGATCGACCCGGTCGATCGTGACGTCCGCGTGCACAGCGATGCCTTCGCTCTCGAAGACCTTCGCCAAGAGCTCGGAGGACTCGGGCTCCTCTGGCGCGAGGATGCGTGGAGCCACTTCGAGCACCGTGACCTGTGAGTCGAACCGGGAGAACGCCTGGGCAAGCTCCAGACCGATCGCTCCGCCGCCGATCACGATCAGCGACGGCGGAACCGTCTCGGTGCTGACAGCCTCGCGGTTGGTCCAGTAGGGCGTGCCGGCGAGGCCTTCGATCGGCGGTATGGACGCTGTGGTGCCGGTGTTGAGGACGACTCCCTTCGAGGCCACATACGTCTCACCATCGACATCGACCGTCCGATCGCCGACGAGCCGGCCGTGACCACGTACGAGCGTCGCCCCTGCATCCGTGACCCGCTTGGCCGCGACCGAGTCGTCCCAGTTGTCGGTCGCCTCGTCCCGAATCCGCTTGGCGACAAGCGCGAAGTCAGGCGTGACAGAGACTCCGCCTGCCAGCTTCTCGACGCGGCGCGCCTCGGCGAGCGTGTTGGCAGCGCGGATGAACATCTTCGAGGGGATGCAACCCCAGTAGGGACACTCGCCGCCGACCAGCTCGGCCTCGACTGCGACAACTTTCAGTCCGGCATCTGCAAGACGGGCTACGACAACCTCGCCACCGGGGCCAAGACCAACGACAACGACGTCACACTCATGAGAGGCCATGGCCTCATCCTCCGGCATCCAGGCCCGAGGCGCCACGGCTACCGCGCGCCGGCCAGCATCCTGTAGGGGCTGATCAATCCGTAGCCGTAGTCGTTGTCTCGACCCGTTCTTCCGAGATCAGTCGCGGTCGACTGCAGTCGCGACACGATCGACGACTGACTGAATCGGCCACCAAGGCGAGCGATCTCCAACGCCGCCGTCGCCGAGGCGTACGGCGTGGCCATCGAGGTGCCAGAGAGAGTGCAATAACGCTTCCCGGCAGCGCAACCGAGACTGGGGTCGGGAGCCATGAGACCTGTCGAGACGATCGAACTGCCCGGAGCAACGACGTCGACCCAGCTGCCGCAACTCGAGTAGCTCGCCACGACGCGATTGCTCGAGATCGCTCCTACGCCGAGGACACCGGGGTAGGCCGCCGGATAGGCCGTCGGGGCTCCCAGGAGGCCGCAGCCCGCGTTGCCGGCGGCTGCAATCACGACGATGTTGCGCGACTGCGCGTATGCAACGGCGGCCTTGATCGCGCTGTCATTGTGAGTCGAGCCGAGAGACAGGTTGATGACTTTGGCGCCCTTCTGGGCCGCCCAGATGATTCCGTTGGCAACGCCCGCGTTGTCACCTTCGCCGCGCTCGTCGAGAACGCGTACGGGCAGGATCTTCGCCCGGTACGCCAATCCGGCTATTCCCAGCCGGTTGTAGGCGTTGGCAGCAATGATGCCGGCGACATGCGTGCCATGGCCATTCTCATCCTTCGCACTCGTGCCCGGATCGATGAAGTCCCTGCCGACCAACACCCGGTATTTGAGATCCTGATGGGCTCCGGACACGCCTGTGTCGACGACTGCGACGACGACTCCCGTGCCTTTGGATGTCTTCCAACGACGCTCGGCATTGAACAGGTCAAGGGCCCACTGGTACTTCCGGTAGGGGTCGTTGCTGTCAGCGGACATCCTCACCGGGTGCGCCATGTCGACGCCGATCGTCGAGGGCTTCTTGAGGGCTGCGGTGATGAGTTGGAGTGCGCTCGCGCCCGAGCTAGCCGGAGTCGAGGTGATCGAGGGCGCGCCGTCGGTTCTCGTCGTGACGACAACCTTCAGGGGATCGCCGTGCGGCGCAGTTGCAAGGATCGAGCGGGCCTGCGCGAGGAGATCGCTGATGGGGTCAGCCTGCGCGGTGGTACCCGTCGCTGCGACCAGGGTCGACATCAGGACGCCCGTCACCACAGCGCGTCGACATTCGGTTTTGAACGTGCGAGTCAGATGCACTGACAGTCCCCTTGCTTCCCTGTGGACTATTCAACGACGTCACGAGGGGTCGGGTTACGCCGCCGGTCGTGGCCCGTGAGTGTTGAGGTAGAGGATCGGCCCGGGGATGTCGCCTTCGAGGATCGCTGCCAGCGCCTTTGCCGTGTAGACGGGTTCGAGCTCCAACCCTGCGACACGCTCGGCGAGCGCCAGCGCACGCGCACCCTCGGGCGTCGTGGCTCCGTACGTCTCACCCATGAACTTCGACGTAGCCGTCAGGTCGTCCGGACCGATGACGACGTTTCCGATGTCGGCGCCGCGTGACCGCAAAAGCTCGGCCGTCTTGGTTGCGAGCCGACTGGTGGTGACGGCATCGAGTCGGAACGAGTCGTTGACGACAGCGCCGAAAACCCGCGTCGACAGGCCTGCGAGACGGAAGCCAAGAGCCAAGCCGGCAACGGTGCCACCCGAGCCGACGGCGGAGACAACCGTGGCGGGCTCAGGGAGTTCGCCGGCGGCAACCTGTCCGGCGATCTCGAGGGCCACCTCGACATATCCGAGGCTGCCCACCGGAGACGAACCCCCAGCTGGCAGGTAGTACGGCAGCCGGTGCCGGGCCAGGATCATCGGAGCCGCGAGCTTGAGCCGCGCCACTGTCGGATAGCGATAGATCGTGGCGCCGGAAGCATCGAGCCGCGCCGTCTGCTCGCGTACGTGGTCATCGATCGGTTGGTCGACGAGTCCGAGGACGGTATGCAGCCCGTGCTCGCGTCCGTACAACGCTGCCGCGAGTCCCCAATGCGTGCCGATGCCGCCGACCGTGAACATCGTCTTCTTCTTGCGGCGGTGGGCTTCCGGAATGATCCACTCGAGCTTGCGCACTTTGTTGCCGCCCCAGCCACCGTCGCCGAACGCGGCTTCATCCTTCAGCCAGACCTCCTGGGACACCCCGAGTCCGTCGAGGCGGCGTACGGGTGTAGGGCTGGTGCCGAGGCCGACGTGCGGCAGATCAGCGTGCGGGTAGCGGTCGCCAAGACGAGACATCTGCTCACCCTATGGCGGAGTTTGGCGATATCGTGCCTGCCATGGCGGGAACCCGAGCGAGTGACGCCGACCGCGAACTCTGCCTCAACGAGATCGAGTCTGCATTCGCAGATGGTCGCATCGACAACACGGAGCGCGAAGCCCGTACGCAGGCGGCGCTCCAGGCCAAGACCCTCGACGAGCTGGCTCAGCTGACCTCAGACCTCCGGCCAGTGGGCGCACAGCGGATCAACAGCGCGTTGACGACGGCTTCGGTGCCCAAGGGCCTGCTGACCAAGATCCTGATCGGCGCACTCATCCCGGCCATCGCGTCGATCATCATCTGGATCGCCTCGTCGTCTGGCAATGACCCACAGACGGCAGGCCCGTCAACCAACAGCAGCGAACCCAACCTCAACGACCAGCCTGACGGCATGCTCAGGCTTCATACGGCCGCAGGCTTCAAGAAGTTCGTCGCGGCCACCCGCTCAGCGTTCGGGACAACCACAGTCGAGTCAGCCGCGATCTATCCCGACTACGCGAGCGTCAACATCGTCGTACCCGACAACCCACGCCGCACCGAACGGTGGTCGTTCAGAGAGGGCTACGACGGCGATCCGAGCAAGTCGACACGTCAGGGCGAGGACACCGTCATCGACATGGCGGCGGTCAATGTTCCGGCACTCATGGCCGCGGTGAAGCGTGCTCCCGAGGAGCTGAACGTCAAAGAGGTCCGGTCGATCTACATCATTCTGGACGAGCGTGACGAGCTCCCGGCGATGTCCGTCTACGTGTCCAACGAGTACAACGAGTCGGGCTACTACGTGTTCACCCTCGCGGGCAAGGAGACCAACCGCTACCCCTTCAAGTAGGGGTATCTCACGTGCTCGAGCCCTTGGTGGGCGTTTCCTTTTCTGGCCCCTCCACGACGCGAGGCGTGTGCCATTTGAGGACGCTGTACGCAAGGAGGCCCCAGGCCGCGACAGCTGAGGTCCAGATGCCCAGCGCTGTCGCCCACCCTTCGGCGGGAAGCTGAGGTCCGAAGGCAACCACTATGTCCCGCGAGGTCAGGTCAGGTGTGCGAAACGCGGCGAACCACAAACCACCCGACCAGATGATTGTGATGATCGCGATCCGCAAGCTGTCACCGGACCGTAGGAGCCCGCGCAGCACCGCGACAGCTGCTACGGACAGCAGCAGTACAAACAACACGAATCCGATCGTGACCAGGCTCGACGAGATCGTGAAGCGAGTCACCTCGAACTCCGGGATCGTCGGACTTGCCCACCAGATCGCACCAAGGACTACCAGCCAGACCCCGCCGAGAAAACTGAAGAATATGCGTGGCCACGTCGCCACACCGAACTTGGCGGCCTCGATCGCCTTGCGCTCAAGCGGGTCCAGCAGTCTCTGCGCCCAGACGTAGCGGCGGGAAAGCAGCGCGACGCCGCCGACGAGGACCAGTGTGCCCGGCCCGGGGGCTGGCATCATCACGATGCCGACAGGCACCAGCACCCAGCCGAGCACCTCAGCGCCAGTCTCACGGATCCACATCTTCACCGCGGATCCAACTGCCATGGTGCAAGTTTGCCGCATCCCACCAATTCGGATGGCGGAACCCTCGGACTGGCAGTTCACTTGTCGCATGAACAAGGCAGCCGCACTCCTCAATCTTGCCGAGGAGACGCTCGGCCTCACGCTGCCGATCCGCCTCCGAGCGTGGGATGGCAGCGAGGCCGGGGCACCTGGCGCGCCCGTTGTCGTGATCCGAAACAAGCGAGCGCTCCGACACGTCATATGGAAGCCAGGCGAGCTCGGCGTTGCTCGCGCGTACGTGCAAGGCGACCTCGACATCGAGGGAGACCTCGGAGAGGGACTCAGGGCGATGTGGGCAGCCGTACGTGACGCGCGTGCCACCGATGGGACTGCGGGCCGACCCAGAATCGGGCCAAAGCAGGTGGCGAAGGCCGCAGCACTCGCCGTACGCCTTGGCGCGATCGGACGCCGCCCACCTGCCCCTGATGCCGAGTCCAACCTGACCGGCGAGCTGCACAGCAAGGAACGGGATCAAGCGGCAATCTCACACCACTACGACCTGTCAAACGACTTCTATGAGCTGATCCTCGACCCGAACATGGCCTACTCCAGCGGCTTCCACGTCACTCCGGAGATGTCATTGGAGGAAGCTCAGACCGCCAAGTTCCACCTGATCTGCCGCAAGCTCGGCCTCGAACCCGGCATGCGGATGGTCGACATCGGATCGGGCTGGGGTTCGCTGACGCTGTTCGCTGCGGAGCACTACGGCGTCCAGGTCACCGGGGTCACCTTGTCGTCGGAGCAGCGCGACTACGTCATGAAGAAGGCCGCTGAGCGCGGGCTCGAGGATCGAGTCGAGATCAGCCTGCGCCACTTCCGCGACCTGAGGGAGTCGGGAGTCAGCGACAACGGGATCGACGCCATCGCGTCGATCGAGATGGGCGAGCACGTCGGCGACAAGGAGTACGTCGTGTTCACCGAGTCGATCCACCGCTACCTGCGTCCAGGCGGACGCGTCCTGATCCAGCAGATGTCCCGCAGCAACGATGCGGTCGGCGACCGGCCAGGCGGCGGGCCGTTCATCGAGACGTACATTGCCCCCGACATGCACATGAAGCCGCTCGCCAAGACGATCGGACTGATCGCCGGCGCCGGACTCGAGATCCGCGACGTGCAGGCCATGCGCGAGCACTACCCGCAGACCGTCGCAGGCTGGGCCGAGAACCTCGAGCACAACTGGTCGACCGCGGTGGCCCTGATCGGCGAGGAGAGCGCGCGGGTCTGGCGGCTCTACCTCGTCGGCGGTGCACTGGCGTTCGAGGAGAACCGGATGGGCGTCGACCAGATCCTCGCGGTCAAGCCGAGCATCAATGGCGTCGCGGGCATGCCGACCTCACCACTGGCGTGGCTGACATGACCCGCACCGACCTGTCTCTGGTCTGGCTCTACTTGCCAGCGGCGATGATGTTCTCGATGTTCCGTTCGGCGAGCGCAGTGATGGTGACGAACGGGTTGACGCTGGCATTGCCAGGGATCAGCGCGCCATCGATGACGTACAGGCCTTCATAGCCGTTGAGGCGGCCGTAGTTGTCGGTGGCTTTGTTGAGCACCGCACCGCCGAGCGGGTGGTAGGTGAGCCCGTCGTGCCACTGCTTGTTGTCGCCGAAGAGGTCAGTGCGGTAGATCGTCCACTCCTTCGCATTGATCTTGTCGAAGATCGTCTTGGCCATGTTGATGGAGTCCTGCTTCCATGCCTTCTGCCAGCTCAGATCAACCTTGCCGGTGCCGGCGTTCCAGGAGAACTCGGCGCGCTTCTGCGTGTTCGTGATCGACAGATAGAAGGACGCGTACGTTTCGATGCCCGTCGGCAGCGGGGCGACCTCGGCGAATGCGCCGCCCGCGGACCAGTTGTCGATGCCGCCGCAGGGGATGGTCGATTGGTTCTTGCCCGTCGGGTCCCACATGTGGTTGGCACGACCACACATGACGTTCCCGTTGTCACCCCAGCCCTTGCCGACCTCGCTGTTGAGATTGGGCAGCGCTCCGGTGGCTTTGAGCTTGACGAGTAGCTTGCTGGTGCCAACGCTGCCCGCGGCGAGGAAGACCTTGTCCGCCTTCACGGTCTTGGTGGTGAGCGTCTCGCCGCTCGTGTTGAGCTGCTCGATGATGACGGAATAGCCGCCACCGGCTGCCGGCGTAATCGTCGAAACCCGGTGCATCGGCGTGATGTTCACCAAACCGGTCGCCTTGGCTTGGGCGAGGTAGGTCTGCTGCAGCGACTTCTTGCCGGCGTTGTTGCCGTAGAGGATCTCGGCAGCGAGCGCTGACTTCTGCGCCGTGCCTGCGGCCTCCTTCTCCATGTAGGCCCAGTCGTAGACGGTCGGCACGAACACAAACGGGAAACCGGCCCGCTGTGCATGTTTGCGACCCACGCGGGAGAACTGGTACCACTCGGTGCTCTCGAACCATGCCGAGCGGATGGAACTGACTCCGAGACCGGCGTTGGCTCGTGGGTAATAGGTGTTGTACATCTCGTCGGCGTTGACCGAGGGGAGGACACCGGCGAAGTTTTCCCGCTTGGGAGTGACCGCCATGCCTCCATTCACGAGCGACCCGCCACCGACGCCGCGGCCTTGGTAGACCGTGATGCCGGCGAAGTCTTCGGCATCGAGCACACCCGTGTGCCGAGGGATGTCCTTGTCGATCGGGAAACCCAGGAAGCCGCTGACCGGCTGCTTGGTCTTGGTGCGCAACCAGTAGGAGCGGTAGTCCGGGTTCGTAGTGGAGCAGAAGATCTTTCCGTCCGAGCCGGGGGTATCCCACGCCATGCCCATCTCGACCATCTCGACGTTGATGCCGGCCTGGGCAAGTCGAAGAGCGGCAACGGAACCCCCGTAGCCGGTGCCGACCACGAGAACTGGCACATGTGCACCGCCCAGGATCGGACCAGTGATGGCCGCCGTCTGGACTTTGGCTGCACTCGCGAGTCCCGGGCGGGACGCAACTCCCAACGCAACGATCGAGCCGGCTCCAGCGATCAACCTGCGGCGGGATACACCCTTGGAATCGGTCCCACTCGTGTTTGTGTCATTCATTTTGTTGTGCCCCCCAATAGACGAATGAGAACACGTTCTACGTGTGAGCCATTTCACGTCAAGGGGTACGAACCGGTAACTTCCGTCGACTTCGCTCGGTGAGCGCGCCGCGTACCTCGCGGATATCTTGGCTTTCATGACCCCTAATGACCTGGCCCAATCCGTCACGAGTCTCGCCGCCGGCCTGGGCGTTGTTGTCGCGTTCATGGGGATTGGTCTGGCCATCGCGCAGAACAAGAAGAAGCTGACGGTCGTTGACACGATGTGGGGCATTGGCTTCGTTCTGGTGGCCGCGGAGACCGCACTGGTGGCGTCCGGTGGGGATGGCGACCCATATCTGCGCTGGATCCTGCTCGCCATGACTGCTGTGTGGGGATTGCGTCTTTCGTGGCACCTGCACCGCCGCAACGCCAAGGCGCCCGAAGATCCCCGCTACGCCGAGCTCGCAGAGGCTGACGGGCGGCCGTTCGCACAGGTTGCCCTGATGCGGGTATTCCTGCCCCAGGGCATCGCGATGTGGCTCGTGGCGACGCCGATCATGGTCGGTGCGAACAATGAGGACGTTGTTTGGTTGGTCGTTGGTCTCGGGTTGGCAGTCTTCACCCTCGGCAACATCTTTGAAGGGGTCGGCGATGCACAGCTCGCCGCATTCAAGAGTGACCCCGCCAACAAGGGCAAGATCATGGACCAGGGTTTGTGGCGCTATACCCGCCACCCCAACTATTTCGGCGACGCGTGTGTCTGGACGGGCATCTGGATCGTCACGGCCAGCTCATGGGCAGGGCTTGCCACCGTCATCAGCCCCCTTGCCATGACGATCTTCCTGACGAAGGTCACCGGCGCAGCCCTCAACGAAAAGGGTATGAAGAAGAGCAAACCCGGCTACGACGAATACGTACGCCGCACGAGCGGCTTCATCCCGCTTCCTCCGAAGAAGTAGCTGCACGCCGACGAGTCGTGATCAGCACCGCCGCTCCGGCAGTGGCAATCAAGGCACCCTCAACCAGTCCGATCAGGGGAAGCACGTCGCTCGAGTTGCTCGGAGTCACACCGGTGTCGAAGGTCGAGCCAGCATTGGTGTCACCACCGTCACCACCACCGTCACCGTCACCGTCCACGGGATCCCAATCGTCGCCGCAGTCTCCGGTGAACCCTTCCTGCCACGTGAGCGTTATCTGACCATTGCCGGGAGGTGCCGTCGACTCGGACACGTCGATCACGCTGGAATTGACCGCGAAGAAGTTCCAACCTCCACCGCCGCCACCAGCGGCAGCCGAGCTCAGTTGGGCGTAGATGCTGCCGCCGGCGCCACCGCCGTTGCCACCGCCACCGCCACCGCCACCGCCGTAGAAGAAGAACTGCCCCTGTGGCGGATCACCGAGGACGTCCGCTGATTCTCCGATTCCGGACGCAGATTCGCCGGCAGCACCTCCTAGTCCACCTTCGGACCCGGCCCCGGGATCTCCTCCGACGTCACCGTTGCCGCCGCCACCACCAGGCGTATCGATGGGGCCAGCGCCACCACCACCACCGGCGCCCGCTGTCGCAATGATGAAGTTGGCCACAAGCGCCGAACCGCCACCGCCGCCACCACCAGTCAGTTCAAGCTCAGGCTCTGGATCGAGGGCGTCGTTGTACTCGCCGCCGTCACCGCCCGCAATGCCGAGGGTGCCGCCGATACCCCCGTTGCCGCCGGTTGATCCGTCGCCGCCCTGTCCGCCAACCTGGACCGAGAGAGACTCACCGGGAATCGACTCGTACCAGCCCGAGACGCGGCCACCGTTGCCGCCAGCGGCGCCGGCGGCGCCCTCACCGTCGCCACCGCTGGCGCCATCGACCTGGAACTGCACGCAGGTGATGTCGTCCGGAACGACGAAGTTGTTGGTTCCAACCGTGGTGAACTGCTGGCTCTCGGGCTCCTCGGCGGCCGATGCCGGACCGAAGAGAGCGAGTGGCGACAGGGCAAGTCCACTGGCGAACGTGAGCGAGGCAATGCGGGTGGTACGACGGCGCATGGGAGTCCCTCCGAGGGCGCAGCACATTAGTGCCGCGCGGCGAGCAATGGCATAGACCGTAACGTGCTGACCGCTTCTTGTGAAGGGTCCATTTAGCTCGATGCTCCCTGCAATGTCGCGAAGAAGACGGTGTTTCGGCCTTCGATCTCCTGGTCACAGGTCACAAGGAGCAAACGCCCCGGGACGATCTTCCAGATCTCTGGATCATTGGCGAGGGCGTTCTTGTCATACCGGCGGGCGGCGCCGTCGATTCGATAGACCAGCGAGCCCGAAGGGGTGTTCAAGGTGAGTTCCTCGCCTGCCAGATCACGGGGGGAACCGTCGGTCTCAAGCAAGGCATCGAACACCACCGAGTGATCGGGTGAACTGTGTCCGGCGATGTAGACCGTGTTGTCTGCGTTCGTTCCTGGCTTGCCGTACGCCTCAATCCAATAGACGTCCGTGTAGCTCGGCGGCTTGATGACTCCGCCCGGAGGTGTCTTGTCGACCTGGACGCGTACATCGAGACCGGCGCCGGGGAAGACGAGCCGTGTGGGCACGGCAACCGGGACTGACTTCGGTATGACAAGGACCGGAAGGTTCGCACCCCACGGCGCGGCGACCACAACGGGGTCGTCGCGCACCAGCTCGGTGAGGCTCAGAACGGACAGCGACAAGCCTCCAACGAGCATGGTCACTCCGAGGCGTAAACGCCCCTTCGGCAAACCCTCGATGGACTTGCGCATGGAAAGCTCAGCTGGAGACGAAGATGTGCGACGCCGACTCTTCGTCGATCTCGGCAGTCTCACCCTGACGCGCGACGATCACACCGTCGTGACCCTGCGAGACGAGGACATCGTTGCCCGGCAGCGCGCCAACACGACGCAGCACTGACATGACTTCCGTGTCCTTCTGCAGCTCCTCGACGATCCGGCGGATCACCAGGCGTACAGGCTCGGTGGAGCCGATGATCGCCTTGGTCATGGGAACCACTCCGTCGAGGAATTCGGTGTCCTCGCTGGTCTCGCCAAGCTCAGCCAGTCCCGGGATCGGGTTGCCGTACGGCGATTCGTGCGGGTGATCGAGCAGCTCGACCAGGCGACGCTCGACCTGCTCGGACATGACGTGCTCCCAGCGGCAGGCTTCTTCGTGCACGAACTCGATCTCGAGACCGATGATGTCGGTGAGCAGCCGCTCGGCGAGGCGGTGCTTGCGCATCACCCGGGTGGCGAGCTGGCGTCCCTTGGGGGACAGCTCGAGGTGGCGGTCGCCCTCGACTGTGAGCAGCCCGTCACGCTCCATACGGGCAACGGTCTGGCTGACAGTCGGTCCGCTCTGGTGGAGGCGTTCGGCGATGCGCGCGCGAAGGGGGACGATGCCCTCCTCCTCGAGCTCAAACACGGTGCGGAGGTACATCTCTGTGGTGTCGATGAGGTCGCTCATGCCGTCACCTCCGTTGAAAGGGCACGGTACGTCGGCGCCGGCATCAATCCAGCCTGATCGTTCTGCTCGCTTCGCTCGCTCACGCGTGTCATTGTTCCACGTCGTGCGCGACACGCACGCAGCCATGAGGATGGGAATGTGCCGACTTCTGTCATGTGGTTCCGCAGCGACCTCCGTCTACAAGACAATCCGGCACTCGCAACGGCCATCGACGCCGGTCGGGAGGACGGGGTCGTCCCACTGTTCGTGATTGATGACTCGCTCGGGACTGGGAACGCTCGTTCGGCCTATCTCTCGAGGTTGTTGGGCGACTTCTCCCACCGCATCGGCGGACTGCACCTCGTAAGAGGCGACCCTCGCACCGAGGTCATCCGTGTTGCGCGGGAGGTTGGCGCCGACAGCGTGCACGTCGCGGCGGCATTCACCCCGTACGGCGCTCGTCGCGATGCCTCTGTTGAGCGGTCATTGAGTACTCAAGGCATCCGGTTGGAGCGGACGGGCTCGCCGTACGCCGTCGCACCCGGACGCGTGACGAAGGACGACGGGAGCGGCCATCGCGTGTTCACGCCGTACTTCCGTGCGTGGCAGGAGCACGGTTGGCGCGCGCCAGCACCAGCCGTCGACGGCGTCCATTGGATCCATCCGGACGGCGGCACGAGCATCCCGAAGGTCTCGGTACCGGACGGAATGCGCCTGCCGGCGTATGGCGAAGACGCGGCACACGCCCGCTGGCGACAGTTCGTGGACGAGGACGTCGCCGACTACGACTCGGCACGCGACCTGCCGGGCCCGGACCGCACCTCCCGAATGTCCGTGCACCTCAAATGGGGCACGATCCACCCACGAACGATGCTCGCCGACCTCGCGCCATTGCGGTCAAAAGGCGCTCAGGCCCACGTACGAGAGCTGGCCTTCCGCGAGTTCTACGCCGACGTCCTGCACCATCGGCCTGACTCGGCCTTCGGCTACTACAACCGGGCATACGAGCAGATGGCGTACGACGAGCCCGGCGAGGCCTTCGCGGCCTGGAAGCAAGGGCTCACCGGCATCCCGATCGTCGATGCCGGCATGCGTCAGCTGCTCGCGGAAGGCTGGATGCACAACAGGGTCCGCATGATCGTCGCCAGCTTCCTCGTCAAGGATCTCCACCTCGAGTGGCACCACGGTGCCCGTCACTTCATGGACCACCTCGTCGACGGTGACCTCGCGTCGAACCAACACGGCTGGCAGTGGGTCGCAGGATCTGGCACGGACGCATCGCCGTACTTCCGCGTCTTCAACCCCACGACCCAGGGCAAGACGTTCGATCCAGACGGTGAATACGTGCGCCGGTGGGTTCCGGAGCTCGCTGACATACCCGCCAAGCAGCTTCACACACCGTGGGAGCTCGATCCCCCTCCGGCCGGATATCCCGCGCCGATCGTCGACCACGCGGAGGAACGCATTGAGTCACTCCGCCGCTATGACGCCGTGCGCTGAGTAGGTTGGGCTCATGGTCACGATCTCGACCCAGTTCAACGGACCCGATCGCACAGGCAATGGCGGGTATGTCGCCGGGCTGATCGCCGACGAGTTGGGCGGCGACGGCCCTACGACGTCCAAGCTGCGCATCCCGCCCCCACTGGCGACACCGCTTTCCTGGGAGACCAGCGACCACGCGACGCGGTTGCTGACGGCCGGCGGAGCGGTGGTCGGCGAGGCGATCAGCGGGTCGTTCCGACGCGATCCCCCGCCTTGCCCGACACACAAGCAGGCGAAGTCGGGTCTCGCGGCATACCCGGGCTTCCACCACCATCCGTTCGACCGGTGCTTCACCTGTGGCACGCAGCGCGACGAGGGTGACGGCCTGCGACTGTTCACCGGCCCGTATGCCGACGGCAAGACCTCGGCACCATGGACACCACATCCGGCCTTCGGTGGAGACGGTGGCGCGATCGACGTACCTGTCATGTGGGCTGCCCTCGACTGCCCCGGTGCCTGGGCCGCCGACTGCGCGAACAACACGATGGTCCTCGGCCTGATGACCGCCGAGATCACACGTCTTCCAGTCGCGGGTGAGCCCTGCATCTCAGTGGGCAGTCTGCACGAACGCGACGGCCGCAAGTTCTTCACCGACACAGCGCTCTACACGGCTGAGGGTGAGCTGCTCGGCAACGCCGAACAGGTGTGGATCCTGATCGACCTGGCCACCTTCGCGTAGCTCAGTACACGGGCACGTCGTCGAAGATTGGCGTGAAAGCCGACCTGTGCGCGTGAGCACCGGCCGAAAGCTCGAGGGACGCGACGTCCGGAGCGGCAGCCACCGGACGTACGCCCCCGACGGCGCGAATGATCAGCACCGGGACCACAGCCAGAGCGAGCAGCTCCAGCAACAACCATGAGACGGGACCGAACGTTTCGTTGGTCACTGAGATGACCGTCGCAACGACCGACCCACCCCCGACATACGCGGCCGCCCACGTCGCCGAGCCGGCCAGCGAGGCGGGCGCAAAGCGGCGGTACTCGAGCCCTGCTGCACCAGCGGCGGCCGGCGTCAGCGTGCGGACGATCGGCACGAGGCGAGTGAGGAACACCGCAGACGCGCCCCGACGCCGCAGCATCGAGGTCGCACGATCGAAGTGGCGAACGCCGAGCCGACGTACGGGCTTGGTGTCGCGGAGCTGGTCGCCGTAGCGCCGGCCGAGGAGATAGCCGACGTGATCGCCCATGCTCGCGCCGATCATCACCGCCACGCCCAG
>NZ_JAKFEL010000121.1:0-19159 GCF_036675695.1 Aeromicrobium sp. | reverse complement strand
GGCTCAACCGTTGCCTCACCGAAGTGTGGCCGCGGGTCGCGGACTATAACCGCCGGTTCGGAATTACACCGACCCCGGAGCACGCGAGCGTTCAATACTGGTTGCTCGTGGTGAAAGTCTAGCCGTTGGCCGCATCTGACGGAGTGTGACGTTCGGCATGTGACCGCAGCGAGGCAATCATGGCGTTGGGATCGTCGGCGCCGAACACGGCTGACCCTGCGACAAACATGTCGGCGCCTGCCTCAGCGCACCGCTCAATCGTTTCGAGCGACACTCCCCCGTCGACCTGAAGCCAGATGTCGCCGCCGTGCTTGTCTATCAGCTCGCGAGCGCGTTTCACCTTCGGCAGGCAGGAGTCCATGAACGATTGACCGCCGAACCCTGGCTCGACCGTCATGATCAGGATCATGTCGATCTCCGGCAGCAACCCCTCGTACGGCTCCAGAGCCGTGTCGGGCTTGACCGCCATCGATGCGCGCGCGCCCTGCCCG
The DNA here is from genome assembly GCF_036675695.1 of Aeromicrobium sp. Classification (GTDB taxonomy): domain Bacteria; phylum Actinomycetota; class Actinomycetes; order Propionibacteriales; family Nocardioidaceae; genus Aeromicrobium. Next base: position 18,668 of record NZ_JAKFEL010000121.1, on the reverse strand, counting down.
CGGATGTTGCGGGCGAGCTGCAACGGATCGCGGGCCGCCTCGACGTGAAAGGTGATGCTCTTGGCGCCTGCCTCAGCAAAGGCCGGAGCCCATCGATCGGGGTCCTCGATCATCAGGTGGGCGTCGATCGGCTGCTTCGCGACCTTGGCGAGCGCTTCGATAACCGGTGCACCAAGCGTCAGGTTGGGCACGAAATGGTTGTCCATCACATCCATGTGGAGCCAATCGGCGCTGGAGATGCGAGCGGCTTCGGACTCGAGGTTGGCGAAGTCTGCCGCCAACATGCTCGGCGCGATCTGAATGCCCATGGTCAGACAGTATCGGTGCGTCTGAGAGTCACCATGAACATCGCGTCCGTGCCGTCGATGTGCGGCCACAGTTGACGCGATGCCTCGACCTCGACGTCCGTCCGAGCGGCGGTGATGGCGTCGACCACGCCCGTTGTCTCGGCCAGGTGAGGTGAGCAGGTCGCGTACACGACGACTCCCCCTGGGCGAACAAGATCGAGTGCACGATTGAGAAGCGCCATCTGGAGCGGCACGAGTGACTCGAGATCCTCGGGCACCCGGCGCCAACGTGATTCCGGGCGTCGTCGCAACGCACCCAGCCCGGTGCACGGCGCATCGACCAGCACGCGATCGAAGGATGCCGCGTCCCAAGGGCCATGCCGCCCGTCGAACGTCGTGACCTCGACATTGTCGAGCAGGTGGACACCCTGTCGTACGAGCTCAGCGCGGTGCTCCAACACTTCGTTGGCGACCAACGACACCCCACGCTGATCGGCGATCGCGCCAAGCAGCGCTGCCTTGCCTCCCGGTCCGGCGCACAGGTCGAGCCAACGCTCGTCGGATCCCTCGATGGGGGCATCAGCAAGGGTGATCGCGACGACCTGCGACCCCTCGTCCTGCACGCCGGCGCGACCGTCGCGCACCTGAGGGATGTCGCCGGGTGCTCCACCCTCGAGGATGCGCGCGTACGGAGAGAGCGTTCCGGGCGTACCGGGCAGGTCCTCGGGCTTGCACAGTCCAGGCCTGGCCACGAGAGTCACCCGCGGGGAGGCATTGTCTGCCGCGAGAAGCTTGTCGATCTGCGCCGCGTGTCCGCCAAGAGCTTCGGTGAGAGCCTTCACGATCCACAGGGGGTGCGAGGTACGGACCGCGCGGGCCTCGTCACCCTCCAGCCCTTCGGAGACCGTGTCGAGCCAGCCTTCGAGGTCCTTTTGCCCGATCTTGCGGAGCAGCGCGTTGGCGAAGTGCACCGGCTTGTGACCGATCTCCCGGCGTACGACGTCGACCGTCGTCGACACAGCGGCGTGCGGCGGTACGCGCATGCTGAGCAACTGGTGGGTGCCCAAGCGCAGAGCATCGAGCACCGGCGGATCGATCCCCGCGAGTCCCTTGCTGGCGACCGAGCCGATGATCGCGTCGTACGTGCCCTGGCGACGTACCGTTCCGTGCACCAGCTCGGTGGCGAACGCCGCATCGCGGCCCTCGATCGAGTGCTCCTTGAGCATGCTTGGAAGCACGAGGTTCACATAGGAGTCGCGTTCGGCCACGGCTCGAAGCACGTGAAACGCGACCATCCGTACGGGATCCGTCATGCGAAAGACGAATCGTCGGGCACGGAGGTTCCGCGCGCCCAGTCGGCAGCAGGCATCAGCTTCTTGCCGACAGGCTGGACGTCACCGAGGATCACGTCGGTCGTCGTGGTGCCGACCCTGATCTCGCGCTTGCTGATTCCGAGCTTGCCGGGCGTGAGCGTGCGGTCGTCCGCAATGCGAGGCGGCCCGACCTTGAGACGCTGGTCGGCGAACGTCGTCCAAGCGCCAGGTGCGGGAGTGCAACCGCGGATGTGCCGGTTGACCGCGAACGCAGGACGGTTCCAATCGATACGCCCGTCTTCGGTCGTGAGCTTGTGCGCGTACGAGATGTTCTCGTCCGGCTGCGGGATCGCCGAGATGTCGCCGTCCTCGATGTGATCGATCACGTCGACGAGCAGCTTGCTCCCCCAGTCGGCGAGGCGTCCGAGCAAGGTCTCGGCGGTGTCGTCGTCACGGATGAGCTCGGTGATCGTGCCGAGAGTCGGGCCGGCATCGAGCTCCTCCACGAGGCTGAACACCGTGGCACCAGTGACCTCATCGCCGGCCATGATCGCCCGCTGCACCGGCGCTGCACCACGCCAGGAGGGCAGGACCGAGAAGTGCAGGTTGACCCAGCCATACTCCGGTATGTCGAGCGCCTCGCGGCGGATCAGCGCACCGTAGGCCACGATCGGGATGCACGCCGGTTCGAGCTCGCGCAGACGCGCCATGAACTCTGGATCGGACGGCTTTGCGGGCTTGAGCACCTCGATGCCGTGCGCTTCCGCAGCAACGGCAACCGGCGAAGGCGTCAGCGTGCGCCCACGGCCGGCAGGCGCATCCGGCCGGGTGATAACGGCCACCACGTCGTGCCTGCTCTTGACGAGCGCTTCGAGGGTCGGCACCGCGGCCTCCGGCGTACCTGCAAACACGACTCTCACGGAGCGAGTCTAGGCGTGCGGCTAGAGCGACTGAGGGTCGACCTGAACGCGCAGTGCCGGTTGCTTCGCGGCGCTGCGTTCGGCAGCGGCAGCCTTGAGACCGGCGGCCAACTGTGAGCCTTCGCGGCGCGGTGCCCGCAGGATCAGTCGCTGCCCTGCCTGATCATCGCGAGGGTCGACGGGCACGGGTCCCAGCACCTCAGTGTTGGGCGTCCACGTGCGGCCAGCCAGCTCGGCGAGAACATCATCTGACGCATCGACCGTTGCCAGTCGGGCGGTCGGGGGCAGGTGCGTCTCGGCTCGGCTCGCCAGCTCACGGGCGGCGAACCCGGCCGGATCAGATCGTACGAGCGCCTGCAGCATGGTGGCGTCACCTACAGCGATCGCGATGGCACCCGGACCAGCCAGCGCGAGCGCATTGAACCAGCGGCGATGAGCTTCTTCCTCGACGCGGATGTCGTCACGACCTGTCATCAACCAGGTGTCCAGCAGCACGACGACGTCGAAGCCACCTTGCACGTGCGGCTCAGCACCGGGCGTGGCCAGCACGAGTACGCGCTCCGGCTCGACATCGTCGAGGATCGTGTCTCCACCCGACGTCACCACCGGAAGATCGGGAAATGCTCTAGCGAACTCCTCAGCGGTCCTGAGCTGGCCGACCACAGGAGCCCGTAGCTTGGTGCCACCGCAGTTGTCACACGACCAGCTGGGCACTTCTGTCGCACACCAGCGACAGGCAATCGGCGCCGACGCGGAGGTTTGGACGAGAGGCCCTTGGCAGGCAGTGCACCGCGCCGGGTGGCGGCAAGCCTGGCATGAGAGCGACTCACGATAGCCGCGGCGAGGCACCTGCATGAGAACGGCGCCCGTGGCCGCACGGACCGCACGGAAGACCTCTTGCGGAAGCCTGGCTGGCGCAGAACCTGCGACTGACCCATCCGTGACCTCGAGGCGAGGCCACGCGGTACGTCTCGCCGTCTGCCCAGCGACCAGTTCAGTGCACCAGCCGCTCTCGACGAGCGACTGTCCCTCGGCCGTACGGGCGTAGCCGCCGATCAACAGCGCTGACGATGATGCCGTGGCTCGGAGCAAGAGCACCTCGCGCGCGTGCGGGTAGGGGGCTCGAGGCTCGGCGTAGAGATCGTCGCCGTCGTCCCACATCGCCACGAGTCCGAGGTCATGCACCGGCGCGAAGGCTGCCGCCCGTGTACCGAGGACGACTTTCACCTGTCCCCGCGACACTGCGAGAAATGCGGCGTAGCGCGCTGCGGGTGTGGACGCCGCAGTCAGAACGACGTGGTGTCCCGCACCCAGCACCTCGGTGAACACGGCGTCCCAGCGCGCGACATCTCGTACGTCAGGCACGCAGACAATCGAGCCGCGACCGCTGTGCAAAGCCGCCAGAACAGCTTGGGCGACTGCCCGGGAGGGCTGCTGACCAGGCAGAGCGCCCCACCAGGCCCGCGGACTGTCTCCAGCACGGATCGAGCTCAGGAACTCTGGTCCATGCGTATGAGTCCGCCAGACGGCATCGTCGACGTCCGGCAGCTCCCCTGCCGCGGCTTCGCGTACGGAGGCCTCTGCTCGCGCATGGCGAGGCGGGATCGCCAGACGCAGCACGTCACCCAGCGTGCCGGCGTAGCGATCGGCGACGGCTTGAGCGAGCTCGAGGACGTCTCGTCGCAGGACGGGCTCGGAGGAGACGACCTTGGCGATGTACGCGAGCTTGCCCTCGTGCTCGGTGCCATCGACTCGATCAGTCACGAAACCATCGACGAGACGGCCCGCGAACCGAATCTTGACCCGGCAGCCGACCACGACCAGCTCATCCAGCGTGGTCGGCACGAGGTAGTCGAATGGCCGGTCGAGGTGTGAGAGCCCGGTGTCGACGGCCACCTGGGCAACCGAGAGATGCGGCGCCGCTTCGAGCGCAGGCTTGGCTTTGGCGACTCGTTTGCGTGGAGCGGTCGACTCCGGGACGAGAGCCAGCTGCTGCGGCTCCACCTGGTCACTCCCGTCGCCCGTCACGATGCAGTTCTACCAGCAGGTGCTGACGTTGAGCCGTCGTGGACAATTGGAGCGCATCCGCCACCGCGCAGCAGAGGAAGTCATGACCGAGAATCAGTACCTCGACCGCATCGCCGATGCCGGAGCGTTCATCGTGGCGGAGTCCGAGGCCCAGCTCTACGCGAGTCGTGGCGAAAGCGGGTTCACCAAGCTCAGCAAGGGCACCGGCAACACCGATATGTACACGGTCAACGGCACCGACAAGTACATCGCCCACATGATCGGGACGACGAGCTCGACCACGGGTCGGTTCACCTGGGCGTGGGGCTACCTGCCCGGCGAGGAGACCGGTCCCACGATCGTCCACGACATCCGAACGCAGGGCGAGAAGCTGGGCATCCCTGAGCTGGCCGAGGCCGACTTCGCGAGCGAGCCGCGCCTCATGCAGCGTGTGCTGCAGGCATCGGCAGCCATCTCCCGCGTCTACACGCCGGTCGTGTTCGAGACCGACAACGGCGACACGGGCTACTTCCTGATCGACGGGTTCCAGATGCCGCCTGCCACCATCGCCGACCTCCGTCAGACGATCGAGACCGTGATGGCCGGGCCCGGACGACCACGAGACGTACGCCGCGCGCTGCACCAGTACGCGGCCACTCGACGCATCGGGTTTGCCGAGCAGGACGATGCAGCATTCCTGCAGGCCGAGGACGGCACGCTGATCATCGGTCTCGACGGTCATGAGATCACCGGGCTGGGCGCCCAGGACGCAGAACAGCCCTCGCCGTAGCGAGGGCTGTTCAGATGAAGCTGAGCCTCAGGCTCCAGCAGCTGCCTTGAGCGCGTCGGCGCGGCTGGTGTCTTCCCACGGGAGGCCCGGACGACCGAAGTGGCCGTACGCGGCTGTCTGCGCGTAGATCGGACGGAGCAGGTCGAGGTCGCGAACGATCGCGCCGGGGCGCAGGTCGAACACCTCAAGGACTGCTTCGCGGATCTTGTCGACCGGGACAGTCTCGGTGCCGTAGGTGTCGACGTAGAAGCCAACCGGGGTCGAGACGCCGATCGCGTACGCGACCTGGACCTCGGCCTTGGTGGCGAGACCGGCAGCCACGATGGTCTTGGCAACCCAACGCATCGCGTAGGCAGCCGAGCGGTCAACCTTGCTCGGGTCCTTGCCAGAGAACGCGCCGCCACCGTGGCGGGCGTAGCCACCATAGGTGTCGACAATGATCTTGCGGCCCGTCAGGCCCGCGTCACCCATGGGGCCACCGATGACGAAGTTGCCGGTCGGGTTGATGTGCGCCTTGTAGTCCGACGAGTCGATGTCGTACTGGCCGAGCACCTCGTCGATGACGTGCTTCTGGATGTCAACGGCAAGCTGGGTCTCGAGGTCGATGCCGGCCTCGTGCTGCGAGGAGATGACGATCGCCTCGACGCGTACGGGATTGTCGTCATCGTCGTACTCGATGGTGACTTGGGTCTTGCCGTCGGGACGCAGGTAGGGCAGCGTGCCGTCCTTGCGCACGGCGGTCAGCTGCTCCGCGAGGCGGTGGGCGATCGTGATCGGCAGCGGCATGAGCTCGGGAGTCTCGTCGCACGCGTAACCGAACATCAGTCCCTGGTCACCTGCACCCTGAAGGTCGAGCGGGTCTGTGGCGCCGCCGACACGAGCTTCTTCGGCACGGTCGACGCCCTGGGCGATGTCGGGGCTCTGCGCGTCGAGAGTCACCTGCACGGCGCAGGTCTCTCCGTCGAATCCCTTGACCGATGAGTCGTAGCCGATCTCGATGACGCGATCGCGAGCGATGCGGGCGATGTCGACGTACGCCTCAGTCGTGACCTCGCCACCGACCAGCACGAGGCCGGTGGTCACGAAGGTTTCCGCGGCGACACGGCTCTTGGGGTCTTTGGCCAGCAACGCGTCAAGGATGCTGTCGCTGATCTGGTCGGCGATCTTGTCCGGGTGTCCCTCAGTGACGGACTCGGACGTGAACAAGCGGCTCAAGGTGCTTCTCCTGGGTTGAGGTCTGGCAGAGAGTCTAACGAGTGAATCGGTGGGGAGTTTCGCTCAGTCCATGCGTTGGACGACAGCGTCCAGTACCGCATGAGCCAAGTTGATCTTGGGGCCGAGCGGCACGTCGTCGACGGTGCCATCGGCACCGAGCAGAACGGCCTCGTTGTCCTCGGAACCGAACACTTTGCCGGCTCCCACGTCGTTGACGACGAGGAGGTCGCAACCCTTGCGAGCGAGCTTGGCGCGGGCGTGCTCGATCACCGAGGCGTTGGCGTCGCCAGTCTCGGCAGCAAAGCCGACAATGACGGGACGTTTGCTCGTACGTGCTGCAACCAGCTCAGCGAGTATGTCGGGGTTTTCGACCAGCTGGATCTCCGGAGCAACGCCGTCGGACGCCTTCTTGATCTTGGCGTCGACAAACTCAGCCGGTCGGAAGTCCGCTGGTGCCGCCGCCATGATCACGGCGTCGGCATCGACAGCTGCCTGGTGAACCTGCTGGCGGAGTTCTTCGGTGCTGACAACTCGTACGAGATCGACGCCAGCAGGATCCGGCAACGACACGTTGGCGGACACCACAGTCACCCGGGCACCACGGGCGACGGCTGCCTCGGCGAGGGCATAGCCCTGGCGGCCCGAGGAACGATTGCCGAGATAGCGGACCGGATCGAGGAATTCGCGGGTGCCACCGGCTGAGACGACAACATGCTTACCGACGAGGTCCTGGGCATGTGGCTCGAGGAGCTGTGTGGCGATCTGGAAAATCTGCTGTGGGTCAGGAAGTCGGCCCTTGCCGGTGTCAACGCCCGTGAGGCGGCCTACAGCGGGCTCGACGACGACGTGACCCCGCTCGCGGAGCGTTGCGACGTTGGCCGCGGTCGCGGCGTTCTCCCACATCTCGGTGTGCATTGCGGGGACGAACATCACCGGACACCGTGCCGTGAGCAGCGTGTTGGTCAGGAGATCGTCAGCGATGCCGTGGGCAGCCTTTGCAAGGATGTTGGCAGTTGCCGGTGCCACGACGACGAGATCGGCACCTTGGCCGATACGTACGTGTGCGACCTCGTCGACGTGCTCGAAGACTTCAGCTTGCACGGACTTGCCCGACAACGCCTCCCACGTGGCGGCACCCACGAACTTGAGTGACGAAACGGTGGGAACGACGCGAACGCTGTGGCCCGACTCTGTGAAAAGGCGCAGCAACTCAGCGGACTTGTAAGCCGCGATGCCACCCGACACACCAAGAACGATCTCGGCCATGCCTCTGCCTCCTAGCTGGAGCCCACGTTTCAGATGCCGCGGATCAAGCCTTTTCTGCTGCTGCGGCAGCTGCTGCTTCTGCTTCGGGATCGATGTCCTCGACGGTCAGCAGGTCAGCGTTGATCTCGCGGAGCGCGATCGACAGCGGCTTCTCCTGCACACCGGTCTCGAGCAGCGGGCCGACGTACTCGAGCAGGCCTTCGCCGAGCTGCGAGTAGTAAGCGTTGATCTGCCGGGCGCGCTTGGCGCTGTAAAGGACGAGCTTGTACTTGGAGTCGGCCTTCTCGAGCAGGTCGTCGAGCGGCGGGTTGGTGATGCCGATGGCGACGGAGCGTGTCGTGGACACAGAGAGCCTCACAGAAAAGTTCTAGGAATGGGGTCCGGCTGCTGCCGGATCAGAACAAGTCTACCAATTCCTGGCAGGCACTCTCGACATTGGTGTTGACGATCGTCACATCGAACTCGTTCTCGGCCTCGAGCTCAATACGCGCGGTCTCCAGACGCCGCTCACGTTCTTCTGCTCCCTCGGTCCCCCGCCCGACAAGACGACGTACGAGTTCTTCCCAGCTGGGTGGCTTGAGGAAGACCATCAGGGCGTCCGGCATGCGTTCGCGGACCTGTCGTGCGCCTTGCAGATCGATCTCGAGCAGCGCTGGTTGCCCGGCGGACAGCCGTTCCTCGACACGAGCCCTGGGAGTGCCGTAACGGGCGGCTCCATGCACTACGGCCCATTCGAGCAGACCGTCGTTGACGATCATCTCGTCGAATTCAGCCTCAGTGATGAAGTGGTAGTGCACGCCGTCGATCTCGCCCGGGCGCGGAGCCCGGGTCGTGACTGAGACGGAGATCCAGATTTCGGGGTGCGAGCTGCGTACGCAGGCTGCGATCGTGCCCTTTCCGACCGCGGTCGGACCCGCGAGCACGACGAGCCGTGATCGTTCGGGTGCGGCTTCAGCCACGGCCAGAGCGGTCTGCTCGTTCCTTGAACTCGGCAATCAGGGCAGAGATCTGGTTGTCTCCAAGGCCGCGCAGGCGTCGGTTCGCGGCGATGCCGACCCGGTCCATGATCTCCTGCGCTTTGACCTTGCCAACGCCCGGCATCGACTGCAGCAGGTCGATGACCTTGAGCTTGGCGATGAACTGGTTGGCCTTGGATTCCTGGATGACCTCGGTCAGGCTCGCGCCGGAATGCTTGAGCTTGTTCTTGATGTCTGCGCGCACCTTGCGGGCGATCGCAGCCTTCTCGAGTGCTGCTTGACGCTGTTCGGGCGTCAGAATTGGGAGTGCCATTTCGTCACCTCATCGCTAGACAAGTCACTTGAGTGTGATCTTGCATTCCTGCTTCACATTCTTCACAACTGCTGTTCTTTGCGCTGTCGTTGCATTGAACGCCTCATACGCGGTGTTGAGCTGCTTGAGCTGTGCTGCGCTGAGCTTCTTGACCTTTGCGGTAATGGTCATTTCCTCGAGCTTGAGGTCGACCGTCTTCTGAGCCGCGATGACACCCTTGGTGACATCGGCGAGAGTCGTCCAGTCCTTCTTGATCGTCTTGGGAGCGACCTTGGCGACTCCCTCGAGCACACTGGCATAACCGGCGTACGCCGCATCGGTTCGCTTCTCACCGAACGTGTTGAGTGACGCCTTGTCCTTGTCGACTGCATCGCAGTAGGCGCTTCCGCCGCCGCACCCCGAGAGCACCGAGGCGCAGACGAGGGTCGAGACCAGGAAGGCGGCGGTGCGTGTCATGCAAGGGCTCCTTGAGCGTACGTATCGGTGAGCCGGTGTCCCGGACTCTAGGAGCCTACAAGTTCAGAGTTCACCCGGGCGGCAGAACCGCGCAGTGCGGACACATCGGGTCCTTCGGCGAGAACTCCCCGGGACGTCGACGGAATCACGTTGTCGATGACCGAGCCGAACAGTCGTCGTATGTCGTCGACCGTTCCACCCTGCGCGCCGAAGCCCGGAACCAGCAGAGGGCCGTTGATCGCGAGGTCCTCTCCGACATCACCAATCGTCGCTCCGACGACTGCTCCGTAGGAGCCCATCGGCGTCTGGCCGGCATTCAGGGTTGCCAGCTGGCTCAGCATGCCGCCGGCAACGGTGACGTCACCGTTGAGCGCGTGCTGCACTTCCGGACCCTCCTTGTTGGAGGTCAGTGCGAGCACGAAGACACCTGCGTCATTGCGCTCGGCGACGTCGAAGAACGGTTGCAGTGAACCGAAGCCGAGGAACGGGCTCACGGTGATGGCATCGGCGGCCATCGGCGCGTCCTCGTCGAGGTATGCGTCGGCGTACGCGGCGGCTGTCGAGCCAATGTCGCCTCGCTTCACGTCGAGGATCACGAGACTGCCGGTGTGGCGAAGATCCTGGATCGTGCGCTCGAGGATGACGACACCTTGGGCGCCGAACCGCTCGAAGAATGCGGACTGCGGCTTGACGAAGCCGACGTGTCCGGCAAATGCCTCGACGCAGATGCTCGCAAAGCGGTCCAGACCTTCGACGGAGTCAGGCAGCTCCCACTCGGCAAGCAGCTCGGCGTGAGGATCGATACCTACACAGGCCGGACCGTACGCGGCCATGGCCGCCCGCGCGCGCGAGCCAAAACTCATTCTCGACCTGCCGTGACGATCTGGCCCCACTCCTGGAGCGAGGTGACGCCGATCTTGCCCTCGATCAGAGCCTCGATGCCCTGGACCGCAGCGGCGAGACCCTGGACCGTCGTGATGCACGGGATGCCCTCGGCAACGGCGGCCGTACGGATCTCGTAACCGTCGATGCGGGCATTGCCGCCAGCGGTGACGCCGTGTGGCGTGTTGATGATCAGCTGGACGTCTTGCTCGTGGATCTTCTCAACGATCGTCGACCGAGACTGGCCAGCCAGTGGGTCCTCGTGGAGTTTGCGGATCACCGTCGCCTGGACACCATTGCGGGCGAGGACGACTGCCGTTCCGCTGGTCGCGAGGATCTCGAATCCGAGGTCCGCAAGGCGCTTGATTGGGAAGACCATGTGCCTCTTGTCTCGGTTGGCAACTGAGACGAAGACCTTGCCAGATGTGGGGAGTCCGTTCTGGGCTCCGGCCTGCGACTTCGCGAATGCCGTGCCGAACGCGTGGTCCATGCCCATCACCTCGCCCGTCGAGCGCATCTCAGGGCCGAGGAGCGTGTCGACGTACTTGCCCTCGTAGGTACGGAACCGGTTGAACGGCATGACGGCTTCCTTGACCGCGATCGGTGCGGAATCGGGCATGTCTCCCCCGTCGCCGGTCGTAGGCAGCACACCAGCCTTGCGCAGGTCGGCGATCGACTCGCCCAGCATGAGCCGGGCTGCAGCCTTGGCGAGCGGAGTTGCCGTGGCCTTGGACACGAACGGGACCGTGCGCGACGCCCGCGGGTTGGCCTCGATCACGTAGAGGATGTCGGAGCTCAGCGCGAACTGGATGTTGATGAGCCCGCGTACGCCGACGCCCTTGGCGATGGCTTCGGTCGACTCGCGGATGCGCTGGATCTCCAGCCCGCCAAGCGTGATCGGCGGCAAGGCGCAGGCCGAGTCGCCGGAGTGCACGCCAGCCTCCTCGATGTGCTCCATGACGCCGCCGAGGAACAGCTCCTCGCCGTCGTACAGAGCGTCGACATCGATCTCGATCGCATCGTCGAGGAACCGGTCGACCAGCACCGGACGCTCAGGTGAGATCTCGGTGGCGCGATCGATGTAGTCCTTGAGGGTGCCCTCGTCGTACACGATCTCCATGCCGCGGCCGCCCAGAACGTACGACGGGCGTACGAGAACCGGATAGCCGATCTCGGCGGCAATCTTGCGGGCGTTGCTGAACGTGGTCGCCATGCCGTGCTTCGGAGCCGGAAGCCCTGCCTCGGCAAGCACCTTGCCGAATGCTCCACGCTCTTCGGCGAGGTCGATCGCCTTGGGCTGCGTGCCCACGATCGGCACACCAGCTGCCTCGAGTCCTGCCGCGAGTCCGAGCGGAGTCTGACCGCCGAGCTGGACGATGACGCCGGCAACTGGGCCAGCCTGCTGCTCAGCGTGGACGACCTCGAGCACGTCTTCGAGCGTCAACGGCTCGAAGTAGAGGCGGTCGGACGTGTCGTAGTCAGTCGAGACGGTCTCGGGGTTGCAGTTGACCATGATCGTCTCGTAACCGACCTCGGACAGCGCCATTGCAGCGTGGACGCAGGAGTAGTCGAACTCGATGCCCTGGCCGATGCGGTTGGGACCGCTGCCGAGGATCAGGACGGCTTCCTTGGTACGCGGCTCGACTTCGGTCTCTTCGTCATACGACGAGTAGTGGTACGGCGTCGTGGCCGCGAACTCAGCCGCACACGTGTCGACGGTCTTGTAGACCGGTCGCACACCGAGCGCATGCCGTACGCCGCGAACGACGTCCTCGCGCAATCCGCGGATCTTGCCGAGCTGGGCGTCCGAGAAGCCGTGACGCTTGGCCTTGCGCAACAGCGCGGGCGACAGCTCCTTGGCATCGATGAGCTCGACGGCGATCTCGTTGATCAGCGCGAGTTGGTCGACGAACCAGGGGTCGATCTTTGTCGCGTCGAAGATCTCCTGGGGTGTGGCTCCAGCACGGATCGCGTCCATGACCTGCTTGATGCGGCCGTCGTGCGGGATTGCGATCTCCTGAAGCAGCGCGGCCTTGTCGAGGTCGACCCACTTCTGGCTCCAGTCGAACACCGAATCGGGGCGCTCCAGCGAGCGCAGCGCCTTCTGCAGTGCTTCGGTGAAGTTGCGGCCGATCGCCATGGCCTCGCCTACTGACTTCATGTGCGTCGTCAGCGTGGCATCGGCGTTGGGGAATTTCTCGAACGCGAACCGCGGCACCTTGACGACGACATAGTCGAGCGTGGGCTCGAACGATGCCGGCGTGACCTGGGTGATGTCGTTGGGGATCTCGTCGAGCGTGTAGCCGATCGCGACCTTCGCGGCGATCTTGGCGATCGGGAACCCCGTCGCCTTCGACGCCAGCGCTGACGAGCGCGAGACACGCGGATTCATCTCAATCACGACGATGCGGCCGTCAACGGGGTTGACCGCGAACTGGATGTTGCAGCCGCCGGTGTCGACGCCGACCTCGCGGATGATGCCGATCGAGATGTCACGCAGACGCTGGTACTCGACGTCGGTCAGTGTCATGGCCGGTGCCACCGTGATCGAGTCGCCGGTGTGCACACCCATCGGGTCGAAGTTCTCGATCGAGCAGACGATCACCACGTTGTCGGCCGTGTCGCGCATGACCTCGAGCTCGTACTCCTTCCAGCCGAGAATCGACTCCTCCAGGAGCACTTCGGTGGTGGGGCTCAGCGCCAGGCCAGAGCCGGCGATGCGGTGCAGGTCTTCCTCGTTGTACGCCAGGCCGCTGCCAGAGCCGCCCATCGTGAACGAGGGACGTACGACGACGGGATAGCCGCCGAGTCCTTCGACGCCGGCGAGGCACTCATCCATCGTGTGACAGATGACGGAGTTGGCCGACTCTGCGCCCCACTCCTTGGGCAATGACTCCACGACCTTCTTGAAGGACTCGCGGTTCTCGCCCTTCTCGATCGCCTCGATCGATGCGCCGATGAGCTCGACGTTGTACTTCTTGAGCACACCTGACTCGTGCATCTGGATCGCGGCGTTGAGTGCGGTCTGGCCGCCCAGCGTTGCGAGGAGTGCGTCGGGGCGTTCCTTGGCGATGACCTTCTCGACGAACTCGGGCGTGATCGGCTCGATGTAGGTCGCGTCGGCGAACTCGGGATCCGTCATGATCGTCGCCGGGTTGGAGTTGACCAGGATGACGCGGATGCCCTCCTCGCGGAGGACGCGGCACGCCTGGGTGCCGGAGTAGTCGAACTCGCAGGCCTGACCGATGACGATCGGCCCGGAGCCGATGACCATGATCGACTTAATATCGTCGCGCTTCGGCATCAGCGACCGCCCATCAGCTCGGCGAAGCGGTCGAAGAGGTAGTCCGCATCGTGCGGACCGGCCGCGGCCTCGGGGTGGTACTGCACGCTGAATCCTGGCTGCTCGAGCAGGGCGAGTCCCTCAACGACCTGGTCGTTGAGTCCGACGTGGGTCACGCGTCCAGGACCGTACGACGTCTCGAACGTGCCCTCGATCGGCGCGTCGACGGCGAAGCCGTGGTTGTGACTCGTGATCTCGACCTTGCCGGTCGTGAGGTCCTGCACGGGCTGGTTGATGCCGCGATGACCGTACTTGAGCTTGTAGGTGCCGAGACCCAGCGCGCGACCGAAGATCTGGTTGCCGAAGCAGATGCCGAAGTACGGGATCTTGCGCTCAAGCAGCTGCTGAAGGAGCTCGACGCTCGAGTCAGCCGTCGCCGGGTCGCCGGGACCGTTCGACATGAAGACACCGTCAGGCTTGATCGCGAGGACGTCTTCGAGCGTCGCGTTCGAGGGCAGCACGTGCACCTCGATACCGCGCTCGGACATCCGGCGCGGGGTCATTCCCTTGATGCCGAGATCGAGCGCCGCAACGGTGAACTTCTTCTTGCCGATCGCCGGAACGACGTACGTCTCGTCGGTCGACACCTCGCCTGCAAGGTCAGCGCCCTCCATCGATGGCGCGGCCTTGACGGTGGCGAGCAGGGTTTCGACGTCTGTCGAATCTGAGCTGATGCCAGCGCGCATGGCACCGCGTTCGCGAAGGTGACGAGTAAGTGCGCGGGTGTCGACGCCACTGATACCAACGACACCCTGGGCTGCGAGTCGCTCGTCGAGCGTCGACTTGGCGCGCCAGTTGCTCGAGAGTCGGGCAGGGTCGCGTACGACATAGCCAGCGACCCAAAACGCCGACGACTCGTCGTCTTCGTCGTTGACGCCGGTGTTACCGATGTGCGGTGCCGTCATCGTCACGATCTGGCGGCGGTAGGACGGGTCAGAGAGCGTCTCCTGATAGCCGGTCATGCCGGTCGAGAACACGATCTCGCCGACGGTCTCGCCGACTGCGCCGTAGGACTCGCCGTGGAAGACGCGTCCGTCCTCAAGAACGAGGATTGCCTCAGTCATACGGTCACTACTTCCACGAGCGCGCGGTCATTGACAGTTGGTCGGCCTCGCAAGAATGTCGCGACCACCTCACCGGGCAACGTCAATCCTGCATACGGGTTGTTGCGCGAGAGCGATGCGGTGTTGCGGGCGTCGATCAGACGCGTGGCCCCGGGATCGACGAGCACGATGTTGGCCGGCTCCCCCACCTCGAGCGGACGGCCTTGGTTGCGGACGCGGCCGATCTCGGCCGGCTTGGTCGACATCTTCTCGGCAACCTGCGACCAGGTGAGCAGACCGGTGTCGACCATAGTCTGCTGCACGACCGACAGCGCGGTCTCAAGGCCGAGCATGCCGAAGGCGGCGGCGGACCACTCGCACTCCTTGTCCTCCATCGGATGCGGAGCGTGGTCGGTGGCGACGATGTCGATCGTGCCGTCGGCCAGACCCTCGCGTACGGCCTGCACGTCATCATCGGAGCGCAGTGGCGGGTTGACCTTGTAGATCGGGTCGTAGCTGCGTACGAGGTCGTCGGTCAGCAGCAGGTGGTGCGGAGTGACCTCGGCCGTGACGTTGATGCCGCGGCTCTTGGCCCAGCGCACGATCTCGACCGAGCCGCGCGTCGACAGGTGACACACGTGCAGGCGTGAACCGACGTGCTCGGCGAGCAGGACGTCGCGGGCGACGATCGCTTCCTCAGCAACTGCAGGCCAGCCGGTGAGCCCGAGCTCACCCGAGAGCGGGCCCTCGTTCATCTGCGCGCCCTCGGTGAGGCGGGGCTCCTGGGCGTGCTGGGCGATGACGCCGTCGAATGCCTTCACGTATTCGAGTGCGCGTCGCATGATCACGGCGTCCGAGACGCACTTGCCGTCGTCGGAGAACACCCGGACAGTTGCTGCACTGTCGGCCATGGCGCCGAGCTCGGCGAGCTGCTCGCCCTTGAGGCCGATCGTCACAGCGCCAACGGGCTGCACATCGCAGAAGCCGCCCTCGCGACCGAGTCGCCAGACCTGCTCGACGACGCCGGCTGTGTCGGCGACGGGATCGGTGTTGGCCATGGCGTGCACGCAGGTGAAGCCGCCCCGTGCGGCTGCCTTGGAGCCCGTCAGGACGGTTTCGGCATCCTCACGTCCGGGCTCGCGTACGTGGGTGTGCAGGTCGACCAGACCGGGCATCGCCACGAGTCCCTTCGCGTCGACTTCGGTGGCGCCGTTGACCGTGAGGTCCTTGCCGATCGCGGTGATGACACCGTCTTCGATCGCAATGTCAGCGACCTTGTCGCCGAGCACGTTGGCCTGGCGAATGACATACGAGCTCATGCGTCCTCTTCAATCGGGTCGAAAGTTTCGTCCTGGGCGGCGCCACCGAGCAGCAGGTAGAGCACCGCCATGCGTACGGCCACGCCGTTGGTGACCTGCTCGACGATCACCGAGCGGACATCGTCAGCGACGTCAGCGGTGATCTCCATGCCACGGTTCATCGGACCGGGGTGCATCACGATCGCGTGATCGGGCAGCCGGTTCATGCGCGGGGTGTCGAGCCCGTAGCGGCGGCTGTACTCGCGTGCGCTCGGGAAGAACGATGCCTTCATGCGCTCCTGCTGGACGCGCAGCATCATCACCGCGTCGGCCTTCTCGAGCGAGTTGTCGAGGTCGTACGACGTCTCGACCGGCCACTTCTCGACGCCGACTGGAAGCAACGTCGGCGGGGCGACGATCGTGACGTTGGCGCCGAGGGTGTCGAGCAGAAGCACATTGGAGCGGGCGACCCGGCTGTGCAGGACGTCGCCGACGATCGTGATGTTCTTGCCCTCGAGGTCACCCAGGTGGCGACGCATCGTGAACGCGTCGAGCAGCGCCTGAGTCGGGTGCTCGTGCGTCCCGTCACCGGCATTGATGACTGCACCCTTGGTCCACTTGGCGTGGGCCAGGCGGTGGGGAGCGCCAGAGTTGTGGTGGCGCACGACGACCGCGTCAGCGCCCATCGCCTGCAGCGTCAGCGCGGTGTCCTTGAGGCTCTCACCCTTGGAGACGCTCGAGCCCTTGGCGGAGAAGTTGATGACATCCGCGCTGAGGCGCTTGGCGGCAGCCTCGAACGAGATGCGCGTACGCGTGGAGTCCTCGAAGAACAGGTTGACCACGGTGCGTCCGCGCAACGTCGGCAACTTCTTGATCGGTCGGCTCGCGACGCCGAGGAGCTCCTCGGCGGTGTCGAGAATGCGTACGGCATCTTCGCGGTTGAGATCGCCGGCGCTCAGCAGGTGCTTGATCATGCAACGCCTCCTGTGATGGCAACCTGGTCGGCACCGTCGGTCTCGGCCAGTTGCACCTTGACGCTCTCGCTGAGCGACGTCGGCAGGTTCTTGCCGACAAAGTCTGCGCGGATCGGTAGCTCGCGGTGTCCGCGGTCGATCAGCACGGCGAGCTGTACGGCGCTGGGTCGGCCGATCTCGTTGAGTGCATCGAGCGCGGCGCGGATCGTACGGCCGGAGAACAGCACATCGTCGATCAGCACGACGACCTTGTCGTCGATGTCATCAGGGATCTCGGTGTGCTCCAGCGCACGAGCGGGTTTGAGCCGCAGGTCGTCGCGGAACATCGTGATGTCGAGGGCGCCTGCCGTGATCTCGCGGCCTTCGACCTCGGACATTCGCCTGGCGATGCGCCTCGCGAGATGGACTCCGCGGGTCGGGATGCCGAGCAGGACGATGCCGGTCGAGTCGCGGTTGCGCTCGAGGATCTCGTGCGTGATGCGAGTCAGTGCTCGCGAGATGTCCTTGTCGTCAAGGACCGTACGGTCGGGGGCGTGCGCGATGTCAGCACGTGCAGCGTCATCAGACGCGACCATGTCTGACCTCCTTCTCCGCCTCTCGGGACGGCCGTTAAAGGATGTCGGTATTTCGTCCGTAACCCTATCAGCCAAAACATGCGGCCTCGACAGGCTCGCACTACGTTGACGGGTACCTGCTGCAATGGCAGGCCTGGCTAGGAGGAACCATGAGAATCGGCTCGCTCGTGCTCGTCATCTGGCTGCTGATCGGTGTTGCTGCGGCATTCCAGCGTGACTACTTCAAGGACTCCACCGACACGTGCAACGAGGTCAGCGACACCGCGCTGACGATCGTCGCCGGACCACTCAACTACGTCGGAGTCGACCCCGACGTCGAATGCGAGGCACCGCAACCCTCGGAGTAGAACTCAGGCGGGAGGTTGCTGAGTCCGCCGGATCACGAAGACGCAAAGCCAGCAACCGCCGATTCCTGCTGCCAGCGTGATCAACCCGTAGGGCTTAGGCAAGATGTACGCCAGCCCAATCCCACCGAGCAACACCGCCATGCCCACGCCGCCGATGGTCTGCTTCTTGAGAGCTTCTTGCTCGTCGTAGCCTGCACCTGGAGCTGAAGCGGCCTCGACCAACGTTCGACGATGAGCTCGCCACTTGAATAGAAACGAAATTGCCGCCAGGACAATCACGACCGGCCAGACCCAGTCAGGGATCGAATCCCGAATCAAAGACATGCGGATCAGGCAGTCAGGGTGGGCTTGAGCTCGACGATCTTGCTCAGCAGCCCGTTGACGAAGGCCGACGACTCGTCGGTCGACAGGTCTGCCGCCAGAGCCACAGCCTCGCTCACGGCGACGGCGTCGGGGACGTCGTCGACGTAGAGGATCTCGTACGCACCGATACGCAGCAGGTTGCGGTCAACCGCCGGCATGCGGTCGAGCGTCCAGTCCTTCGCGTTCTCGGCGATGATCTCGTCGAGACGGTCACGGTGCAGCACGACGCCCTCGATCAGCGAGATCGCGTAGTCGTTGACCGGGTAGTCGGTCGAGTCGCGACGATCCGCCAGCGTGCC
>NZ_JAKFEL010000184.1:0-2966 GCF_036675695.1 Aeromicrobium sp. | reverse complement strand
GAGACGGCGGCACCAAGCTCGCCGAGTTCCTTGCCTCCAAGAAGTTCGTCTGAGAAGGAACTGACCCATGTCTGAAGTTCTCGTAGTCGTCGACCACGTCGACGGAGCCGTTACCAAGCCCACTCTCGAGCTGCTGACGATCGCCAAGCGTCTCGGTGAGCCGTCCGCGATCTACTTCGGCGGCGGCGATGTGCCGTCCGTGCTCGCTGAGCACGGTGCCGAAAAGATCTACCAGCTCGATGATGCCGCCTACGCCGACTTCCTGGTCGCGCCCAAGGCTGAGGCAATCGCCAAGATCGCCGGCGACTCGTCGCCTGCGGCTGTGCTGCTTTCCTCGAGCGCCGAGGGCAAGGAGATCGCCGCTCGCGTCGCTCTCAAGATCGAGTCGGG
Source organism: Aeromicrobium sp. (assembly GCF_036675695.1). Classification (GTDB taxonomy): domain Bacteria; phylum Actinomycetota; class Actinomycetes; order Propionibacteriales; family Nocardioidaceae; genus Aeromicrobium. Next base: position 2,576 of record NZ_JAKFEL010000184.1, on the reverse strand, counting down.
ACTCATCACCGACGCTGTTGATGTCACCGCTGAAGGCGTGACCACGCAGTCGGTCTTCGCCGGTAACTTCACGGTGCAGGCCAAGGTCACCAAGGGTGCCGCGGTCATCACCGTCAAGCCCAACTCGGCCAACCCGGAGGCATCGGCTGGCGCGGGCGCCGTCGAGGCTGTCTCGGTCGACATCTCCGATGCTGCCAAGGGTGCCAAGATCACTGACTCGCAGCCCAAGGCAGAGTCGGGTCGCCCTGAGCTCACCGAAGCAGCCATCGTTGTTGCAGGTGGACGCGGTACTGGCGGTGACTTCTCCGAGGTCGAGGCATTCGCCGACTCGCTCGGTGCGGCTGTTGGTGCCTCGCGCGCGGCGGTTGACTCGGGTTGGTACCCCCACTCGTTCCAGATCGGTCAGACCGGCAAGACGGTCTCGCCCCAGCTGTATGTCGCCAACGGCATCTCGGGCGCGATCCAGCACCGTGCCGGTATGCAAACGTCCAAGACGATCATCGCGGTCAACAAGGACGACGAAGCACCGATCTTTGAGCTCGTCGACTTCGGTGTCGTGGGAGACCTCAAGACGGTTCTTCCGCAGGCCACCGATGAGATCAAGAAGCGCAAGGGCTGATCGACAAACGCTCACCCATTCGAACGGCCGGTCCCTGAGGGGGTCGGCCGTTCGTCCTGTGGGAGCTGATTCGACTGGGCGATGTCAGAGTGATCCGGTGGAACTATTGACATCCAAAGTTCGTCTGCTGGAACTTCCCCCGCCTGAGTTTGGTAACACTTTGATTACGGAGCCCTTTCGCGCTGTTCGGTGAACCTGTGTCAGTGATAGCAATGGGGGTGCGCGCGCTCAGTGTGCACACACAATCACAGGAGGAATCCATGCGACTCTCTCGGCGTACACGCCTTGCGGGTGTGGCATTCGTCGCTGTCGGCAGCCTTACCTTGGCGGCTTGCGGTGGCGGAAGCGACGATGAAGCCGGCGGAAGCGATTCGGTCATCACGGTCTACGGAACCAACCCGCAGAACCCGCTGATCCCGACAGCGACCAACGAAGTGGGTGGCGGCGACCCGCTCGACAACCTCTTCAAGGGTCTGGTCGCTTACAACACCGACGGTTCGGTCACCAATGAGGTCGCTGAGTCAATCGAGCCTGACGCGGCCAAGAAGGTTTGGACTGTCAAGCTCAAGAGCGGCGAGAAGTTCACCGACGGCTCCGACGTCACTGCTGAGTCGTTCGTGCGGGCGTGGAACTACGGCGCCAACCCGGCCAACAAGCAGCTCAACAACTACTTCTTCTACCCGATCGAGGGCACCGATGACATTGGTAACACTGTCGAAGGTGCTGAGACGGTTTCCGGTCTGAAGGTTGTTGACGACAGCACGTTCACCGTCACGCTGAAGGACCCGGAGTCGGACTTCCCGCTCCGTCTCGGCTACTCGGCCTACTTCCCGGTCCCCGACGCAGCCTTCGGCTCCGACGGCAAGATCACCAAGGAGTACGGCGAGCGTCCGATCGGCAACGGCCCCTACAAGCTGACCAAGTCCGGCTGGGAGCGCAACAAGCAGATCGCGCTTGAGCCCAACCCGGATTACGAAGGCATCCACAAGGCCAAGAACGGTGGACTGGTGTTCAAGTTCTACGCCGGTGGTGGAACTGACGCTGCTTACACCGATGTTCAGTCGGGCAACCTCGACGTCCTCGACCAGGTGCCGCCGAGCGCGCTCACCACGTTCGAGAGCGATGGCAAGGTCGCGGCGTACAACGAGCCCGGCTCGAGCTTCTCGTCACTGACCATCCCGGAGAAGCTTGCTCACTTCGATGGTGAAGAGGGCGACCTGCGTCGCGCTGCCATCTCGCTGGCCATCAACCGCCCCGAGATCACCGAGAAGATCTTCAACAACGCTCGTACACCTGCGAAGGACTTCACTTCGCCCGTGCTCGATGGTTGGACGGACGAGGTCGAGGGCAACGACGTCCTGACCTTCAACGCTGAAGAGGCCAAGAAGAAGTGGGCCGAGGCTGACGCCATGTCGAAGTGGGAAGGCAAGTTCGTTGTCGCCTACAACGCCGACGGCGCTGGCAACAAGGAGTTCACCGAGGCTCTGGCCAACCAGGTCAAGAACGTCCTCGGTATCGACGCTGAGCCGAAGGTCTACCCGACCTTCGACGAGCTCCGCAAGGAAGTCACCGAGCGCACGATCAAGACGGCATTCCGTACTGGTTGGCAGGCTGACTACCCGTCGATGCTCAACTACCTCGGTCCGATCTACGCCACTGGCGCGGGTTCGAACGATGGTGACTACACCAACCCGGCATTCGACAAGCTGATCTCGGAGGCTTCGGCCGCTGAGGGCGATGATCGCTACAAGCTCATCGGTGAAGCTCAGGCCATCCTGATGAAGGAACTGCCGGCCATCCCGCTGTGGTACCAGAACGCCACCGCAGTGACGAACAAGGACCTCAGTGGGTTCGAGTTCAACTGGAAGCAGAAGCCCGACTACTACAAGCTCACCAAGTAGTAGCCAGGTCCGACTAGCGAGCGGGGGCAGCCACCTGGCTGCCCCCGTCTCGTCGG
>NZ_JAKFEL010000028.1:0-19300 GCF_036675695.1 Aeromicrobium sp. | reverse complement strand
CGACGTGTTGGCGGGCGAGAACATGATTGCGCCGGCCGACATGATCTTGTCGATGACCGTCAGCGAGACGCCCGAGGAGGCAGCACCGACGATGACGTCGGACTTGGCCTTGAGCAGCTTGTCGGTCTCAGCCGGAGCGATACCTGAGTCGGTGTCACCGGAGTCACCGCGAACATGAACGACGTCCTTGCCGTTCACTCCGCCTGCTTCGTTGATGTCCTTGACAGCAAGGTCGACACCAGCGAACTCGGGCGGGCCGAGGAACGCGAGGCTACCGGTCTGCGGGAGGAGCGAGCCTATGGTCAGTACGCCATCTCCCTTGGCGGCAGGCGCGTCGCCTTCACTCTTGTCGTCGCTTCCACCACACGCAGCGAGCACGAGTGCTCCCGCTGCAGCGATGGCAGCAAGACGATATGTCCTGTTACTGCGCTTCATCAATCCTCCGGGTAGGTAGATAGTCCCTGACACATGCCAAGGAGCGTCAATGTATGTCCGAACGTAGTCGCAGCCGGGTTCATTTGCACCGGACTTCTCAGGTTCAGAGACAACGTCATCGAGTTGTAACCAAGGCTGATTTGGGCGTCTCAGTCGCCGTTTTCCGCTGCTTCCGGCAATCCCGGCCCGTGGTCGATGATGCCCTGCGCAACCTGCTGCATCGGCAACCTCAGATCCATCGCTGTGCGCTGAATCCAGCTGAACGCCTCAGGCTCAGTGAAGCCCAGGGCCTCCTGCAGCAACGACTTGGCCCGCTCGACGACTTTGCGGGTGGCAAGCTGCCCGGCGAGGTCGCCGACTTCCTTCTCGAGGGCGGTGATCTCGGCGAAACGGCTCATCGCCATCTCGATTGCGGGAACGAGGTCAGATTTCGAGAACGGCTTCACGAGATATGCCATCGCGCCGGCGTCGCGAGCGCGCTCGACGAGCTCGCGCTGGCTGAACGCAGTGAGCATCACGACTGGAGCGATCCGCGCGGCAGCGATCTGTGATGCGGCCGCTATCCCGTCGAGCTTGGGCATCTTGACGTCCATCACGACCAGGTCGGGGTTGTGCTCCATCGCGAGGGCGATCGCGGCTTCGCCGTCTCCGGCCTGGCCGACGACCACGTACCCCTCCTCGGCGAGCATTTCCGCAAGGTCGAGTCGGATCAGTGCCTCGTCCTCGGCAATCACGACACGAGGAGCAGACTCTGGACTGGACACGTTTGCAGGCTATCGCTTCAGGTCTTGAGGCCGATGACAGCATCGAGTCGCGCGACCGCGTCCCGACGAGACACCGACAGCATGTCCGGGCGCGACTGCCGCCATGACACCCCCAGCAGCTGAACAGCGCCGCGGCGCACCCGTGCGGGGTACATGTGTGCATCTTTGATGACCCCACCGACAGAGATCCCAATTGGTGTCCTGGGTGGGATTCGAACCCACACTGGATCGGGTTTGAGCCGATTTCCTCTGCCGTTGGGATACCAGGACGAGCAGCCGTACAACCCTATCGAACAGGGCATCAGCCCTGAGGGTCGCCGTCGGAGGGTGCTACTCAACGAGCCCATTTGAGGTGACCCGTGCCGAATTGCCGGCGCTGTGAAAGCGCCTGCGCTGGCTCCGACACTTCAGGTGCCTGAAATGGGAACTAGCCCGGATGAGCCATACCGCGGATGGGATCCCCACCGATACTGGTTGTGGGAGAACTGAGGGACGAGAATGGCTGGTTCGAGGGGCGAAGTCCGTCGACTGCAGGCGAGTCTGAGGCGCATGGAGTCGCTACGCGACCTGGCGGCGGCCGACACAACGATGCAGGACGTCCTGAATCAAGGGGTTCGCGTCATCGGCGAACTTTTGGTTTCGGCCCATGCCGGCGTGTACCTCGGCGAACCGGGCGCCACCCATTTCACGCTCAGCGCCGCCCACGGAGACGGGTTGACCGAGTCCATCGACGTGCCTGACGACATCTCCCCATCGGACGGCGTCGCCGCCGCCCTCCTCGACGAGGACGGCGTGACAATCGGCTCACTGCGCGCGTACGGGCAGTTCAACCAAGCGGAAGCCGCCTTCGTCGATCAGGTTGGAAAGGTGCTCAGCGTCGCCCTGGCCCGCGACCGGCGCGAAAAGGATCTGCTTGCCCGCGAGCAGCGCCTGATCGAGGCCCAGCGCATCTCTCACGTTGGGAGCTACGACTTCGAGATCGCCACCAACACCAACGTCTGGAGCGACCAGCTCTACCGCATTTATGGTCGAGAGCCACAGTCGTTCAACGCCAGCTACGAGCGTTTCCTCGAAATGATCGAACCTGAGGACCGCGAGCACGTCGTGGAGGTGCACAAACGATCAATGGAGACCTTGGAGCCCTTCGAGATGGAGGAACGCATCAGCTGGCCGGACGGCGAGGTACGAACTTTGGCGAGCTGGGGTGAGGTGGTCGCCGACGCCGACGGCAACCCCATGCGGATGATGGGAATCTGCTGGGACATCACCGAACGCAAGCAGATCGAGGAGCAGCTCGTCCGCGAGGCACTCCACGACAGCCTGACCGGCCTGCCCAACCGAGCACTGCTCGTCGACCGTCTGACCCAGGCCATTGCTGACATTCCCCGGCGCGACAGGCCGCTGTGCGTGATGTTCATCGACGTCGACGGTTTCAAGGTCATCAACGACAGCCTCGGACACGAGGCCGGCGACGAAGTGCTCGTCGAGCTGGCCCGACGTTTCAGCGCGGTGCTGCGTCCCGGCGACACAGTAGCCAGATTCGGCGGGGACGAGTTCGTTGTCCTCAGCGAGGAGCTCACGCACGACGGCGAGGCCCTGATGATCGCCGAACGCCTGCAGAGCGAGACCATCCGCCCCATCTCGGTCCAGGGCAGTGAAGTGATGGTCACGGTCAGTGCCGGAATTGCGGTGTCCCGTAGCGTTACCGACCATCCCAGCGCCCTCTTGCGAGACGCTGACGCCGCGATGTACCGCGCGAAGCGGGGCGGACGGGATCGGTCTGTGGTGTTTGCCGACGAGATGCGTGATGAGGCAATAGGCCGCCACGACACCGAGCAACAGCTGCGCCGGGCAGTGAGCGACAACCAGTTGGTCCTGCACTACCAGCCGATCGTCGAGCTGACGACCGGGCGTGTGACCGGGGTCGAAGCCCTTGTCCGCTGGCAGCACCCGGCTCGTGGTCTGGTGCTACCCAGCGAGTTCATACCCATCGCGGAAGAGATCGGTCTGGTCGTGCAGATCGACGATTGGGTGATGGAGCACGCCTGCCAGCAACTCGCGGTTTGGCAGTCGAGCAACCCAGAGCTGACCATGTCGATCAACTTGTCCGGGTTGAAATTCGCCCGTGCAGACCTCGTCGCCCAGGTGGCCGAGGTACTGGAGCGCACCGGCGCCAACCCCGAGCGGGTGTCACTGGAGATGACCGAGGGCGTGCTGATGCGCGACGCGGAGGACGCCGTGTCAGTCCTGCGCGGACTCACGGGGCTCGGGCTCCGGCTGGACATCGACGACTTCGGTACCGGTTACAGCTCGCTGAGCTATCTCAAACGCTTCCCGGTCGACGCGCTGAAGGTGGACCGCTCGTTCGTCTCCGGGCTCGGCAGCAATCCAGAGGACCGGGCAATAGTGCAGTCGGTCATCGCCTTGGCGCAGTCGCTCGGCATCGCCACGATCGCCGAGGGAGTCGAGACCACCAGGCAGCTCGAGGTGCTGCGCGAGCTCGGCTGCTCGAGCGTACAGGGATTCCTGTTCAGCAGACCGCTCCCTCCGCAGGACCTCACGGCGCTCGTCGGTCTCGCTGGAGTCGTCGCGCCACTGGTGTGAGGCGCGGGGTGTTCAATCGCCAACATGGCCGCGCGAGTCGGACACGTTATGGGCGATGCTCATCCCTGAGGATCGCCGTACGCGGGCGCGACACGGTTGATCGCATCGCCCATGTTGTGGATGCGCAGGGCGTTGGTCGAACCAGGGATGCCGGGAGGGCTGCCTGCGACGATGACAACCTGCTGGCCCTCGCCGCAGCGACCGATCTCGAGCAGCGCCTTGTCGACCTGCAACACCATGTCATCGGTGTGCTTGACCTCGGGAACGAGGAACGTCTCGATGCCCCAGCTGAGCGCCAGCTGCGACCGCACCTTGGCGTTCGGGGTGAACGCGATCACGGGCACGCGCGAGCGATAGCGCGTCATACGGCGAGCCGAGTCGCCCGTCGTCGTGAACGCGACCAGGAATCGAGCATCGACAGCCTCGGCGATCTCAGACGCTGCCCGGCAGATGACCCCGCTCTTGGTGCGCGGCTTCCAGACGTACGCAGCCATGCGCGGCAGACCGTGGTCCTCGGTCGACTCGACGATGCGAGACATGGTGTTGACGGTGTGGATGGGGTACTCCCCCACGCTTGTCTCGCCAGACAGCATCACGGCGTCGGCGCCATCGAGAACGGCATTGGCGACGTCTGATGCCTCGGCGCGGGTCGGACGTGGGGCCGAGATCATCGACTCAAGCATCTGCGTCGCGACAATGACCGGCTTGGCGTTGCGGCGGGCCTTCTCGACGATGAGCTTCTGCACGATCGGGACGTCTTCAAGAGGCAGCTCGACTCCGAGATCGCCGCGGGCCACCATCACGCCGTCGAACGCGTCCATGATGCCGTCGAGGTTGTCGACCGCCTGAGGCTTCTCGATCTTGGCAATGACCGGGATGACGATGCCTTCTTCGTCCATGATCTTGCGGACGTCGTCGTAGTCGCTGGCCGAGCGCACGAACGACAGTGCGATGAAGTCGACGCCGAGGTGCAGCGCGAATCGCAGGTCTTCGTTGTCCTTCTCGCTCATCGCCGGAACGCTGACCATCACGCCGGGCAGGTTGATGCCCTTGTTATTGCTGACGGGGCCGGTGGTCTCGACCGCGCAGGTGACATCAGTCTTGGTCACCGAAGTCGCCCGGAGTCGCATACGGCCGTCATCGATCAGGATCTCGTCGCCAACGTTCACGTCGCCCGGGAGGCCCTTGTACGTCGTCGAGCACCGCGTCTCATCCCCGAGGATGTCGTCTGTCGTGATCGTGAACGTCGACCCGGCGTTGAGCATCACCGGCCCGGCCGCGAAAAGCCCGAGACGGATCTTGGGACCCTGGAGGTCGGCGAGGATCGCGATGGCCTTGCCGGTCTTGTCGGCAGCCTCACGCACCCACTGGTAGTTCTGCTCGTGGTCGGCTTGGACGCCATGGCTCATGTTGAGCCTGGCGACGTCCATGCCAGCATTGGCCAACTGAAGGATCTTCTCTGCCCCTGCGACCGCTGGACCGAGGGTGCAGACGATCTTTGCTCTACGCACAGATTCAACCTATCGAGTTGGTGTGGCTACCCGCGAGTTACTTAGTGGTTTGCGACAACTTATTCTCAGACGGTGAGCGGACGGGCCGTCGGAGGTATGGGTGACGGCAGGCTCGTCGAGCCTGACAGGTACGCGTCGACGCCCGCGGCGGCCGAACGGCCCTCCGCAATGGCCCACACGATCAGCGACTGACCACGACCCGCGTCTCCCGCGACGAATACACCGTCGACGCTCGACATGTAGTCGTTGTCACGCACGATGTTGCCGCGCTCGTCGATGTCGACACCAAGCTGGTCGACAAGCCCTTCGGTCTCCGGACCCGCGAATCCCATCGCGAACAACACCAGCTGAGCCGGGATGACCTTCTCGGTGCCTTCGACCTCAGTGAGCTTGCCGTCGATGAACTCGACCTCAGCCAGACGCAGGCCGCTGACGTGTCCGTCCTCGCCGATGAACTCCTTGGTCGAGACCGAATAGACGCGGTCGCCAGCCTCCTCGTGTGCAGACGAGACTCGGTAGATCATCGGGTACGTGGGCCACGGCTGGTTCGACGGGCGGTCCTCCCCCGGGTTCGGCAGGATCTCGAGCTGAGTGATCGACTTGGCGCCCTGGCGCACCGACGTGCCGAGGCAGTCGGCTCCAGTGTCGCCGCCACCGATGATGACGACGTCCTTGCCGGTGGCCAGGATCTGACCCTCGACCTCTTCGCCGAGAGCGACTCGGTTGGCCTGCGGCAGGAACTCCATCGCCTGGTGGATGCCATTGAACTCCCGCCCTGGCACGGGCAGGTCACGTCGAACCGTCGCGCCGATCGCCAGCACGACTGCGTCATAGCGGTCGCGAAGCTGCGAGCCGGTCAGCGTGGCGCCGACCTGCACGCCGGTACGGAATACCGTGCCCTCACGCTCCATCTGGTCGATGCGACGGTCTACCTGGATCTTTTCCATCTTGAACTCGGGGATGCCGTACCGCAGCAGTCCACCCGGCTTGTCGTCGCGCTCGTACACCGCGACTGTGTGACCCGCACGGGTCAGCTGCTGTGCAGCAGCAAGTCCAGCGGGGCCGGAGCCGACGACGGCAATCGTCTTGCCGGTCAGCCACTCAGGCGGCTCGGGGCGGACCTGACGGTCGTCCCATGCCTTGTCGATGATCGACACCTCGACGTTCTTGATCGTCACCGCGTCGCGGTTGATCGCCACCACACAGGCGGTCTCGCACGGCGCAGGGCACAGACGACCGGTGAATTCCGGGAAGTTGTTGGTCGCGTGCAACCGGTCGAGAGCCTCGTCCCAGTCCTCGCGCCACACCAGGTCGTTCCACTCGGGGATCAGGTTGCCGAGCGGGCAACCGTTGTGACAGAACGGGATGCCGCAGTCCATGCAACGACCGGCCTGCTCGCTGATGATCGGGAGCAGCGCCTTGCCGGGACCTCCCGGGTAGACCTCGTTCCAGTCCTTGATGCGTTCCTCGACGGGTCGCCGCGGTGCAAGCTGTCGGGGGGTATTGATGAATCCGCGTGGGTCAGCCACGTGCAGCCACCTCCATCATTCGTGTAGTCGTGTCTTCGTCGGACAGTCCCTCAGACTCCGCGTCGGCGCGTGCCTCAAGGACGAGTCGGTAGTTGACCGGCATGATCTCGGTGAACCGCTCGAGCGACTGCTCCCACTTCTTGAGCAGCTGTTCGGCGACGGTCGATCCGGTCTCCTCGAAGTGCTTCTCGACCAGTGACCTGAGCGCAGCGGCCGCGTCGCCTTCGACGCGCCGCAGCTCAACCATTTCGGTGTTGACCAGAGTCTCGTCGAGGTCGAGCACGTACGCGCCACCTCCACTCATACCGGCAGCAACGTTGCGACCGGTCGGTCCGAGGATCACGACGGTTCCGCCCGTCATGTACTCGCACGCGTGGTCACCCACACCCTCGACGACAGCACTTGCACCAGAGTTGCGTACGCAGAACCGCTCGCCAACCTTGCCGCGCAGGAAGATCTCACCACTGGTCGCGCCAAAACCGATCACGTTGCCGGCAACGATCTGCGCCTCGGCTGTGAACTGCGCGTCGCGCGGAGGTCGCACGATCAGACGACCACCCGAGAGGCCCTTGCCGACATAGTCGTTCCCGTCGCCCTCGAGGCGAAGCGTGATGCCCTTGGGCACGAACGCGCCGAACGACTGACCGGCTGAGCCAGTGAAGGTCAGGTCGATCGTGTTCTCGGGCAGGCCAGCACCCTTGTAGCGCTTGGTGACCTCGTGGCCGAGCATCGTGCCGACCGTACGGTTGACGTTGCGGATCTCCAGCTGCGCGCGTACGGGCTCTGCACGCTCGAGTGCGTCAGCGCTCAGTGCGATCAGCTCGTTGTCGAGAGCGCGGTCGAGGCTGTGGTCCTGGGTCGTCGTGCAGTGCATCGCAGCGCCCTCGGGCAGCTCCGGCACGAACAGGATCGGCTCCAGGTCGAGACCGTCCGCCTTCCAGTGGTCCACCGCCTTGCGGACGTCCAGGACCTCGGCGTGGCCGATGGCCTCGTCGATCGACCGGAAGCCCAGCTGTGCCAGGTGCTCGCGAACCTCTTCGGCGATGTAGGTGAAGAAGTTGACGATGTACTCGGCCTTGCCGGAATACTTCTCGCGCAGCGCCTTGTTCTGCGTCGCTACACCCACCGGGCAGGTGTCGAGGTGGCAGACGCGCATCATGATGCAGCCGCTGACGACGAGCGGTGCGGTCGCGAAACCGAACTCCTCGGCACCCAGCAGGGCAGCGATGATGACGTCGCGACCGGTCTTGAGCTGACCGTCGCACTGGACGACGATGCGGTCGCGCAGTCCGTTGAGCAGCAGCGTCTGCTGGGTCTCGGCGAGGCCGAGCTCCCAGGGTCCGCCGGCGTGCTTGAGTGACGTCAGGGGCGAAGCGCCCGTACCGCCGTCGTGACCGGAGATCAGCACCACGTCAGCCTTGGCCTTCGAGACACCCGCCGCGACCGTGCCGACTCCAACTTCGGACACGAGCTTGACGTGCACGCGGGCTGAGGGGTTGGCGTTCTTGAGGTCGTGGATGAGCTGCTTGAGGTCCTCGATCGAGTAGATGTCGTGGTGCGGCGGAGGCGAGATCAGTCCGACGCCGGGCGTCGAGTGACGCGTTTTCGCGACCCACGGGTAGACCTTGGGTCCGGGCAGCTGACCGCCCTCGCCGGGCTTGGCACCCTGCGCCATCTTGATCTGGATGTCGTCGGAGTTGGTGAGGTACTCCGACGTGACGCCGAAGCGTCCCGAGGCGACCTGCTTGATCGACGAACGACGCTTCGGGTCGTACAGCCGGTCAGGGTCTTCGCCACCCTCGCCGGTGTTGGACTTGCCGCCCAGCTGGTTCATCGCGATCGCCAGGGTCTCGTGCGCCTCCTGGCTGATCGAGCCGTACGACATGGCACCCGTCGAGAAACGCTTGACGATCTCGGAGACCGGCTCGACCTCGTCGATCGAGATCGGAGCACGCTCCCCTGCCTTGAACTCGAACAGTCCACGCAGCGTCATCAGTCGCTCGGACTGGTCGTCGACGCGCGACGTGTACTGCTTGAAGATCTCGTACGAGCCCGTGCGCGTGGAGTGCTGGAGACGGAACACCGTCTCGGGGTCGAACAAGTGCTCCGGGCCTTCTCGGCGCCACTGGTACTCGCCACCGATCTCGAGCTGGCGACGCGGACCAGCGATGCCGCTGGTCGGGTAGGCCTTGAGGTGGCGCGAACGCACCTCGTCGGCGATCACGTCGAGGCCTGCGCCGCCGAGCTTGGACGACGTGCCGGTGAAGTAGTCGTCGATGAGCTCGTGCGACAGGCCGACAGCCTCGAAGATCTGGGCGCCGGTGTAAGACGCCACCGTGGAGACGCCCATCTTGCTCATCACCTTGAGCACGCCCTTGCCGAGTCCGTACGCGAGGTTGCGAACAGCCTGAGCAGGTGCAACGCCTTCGACGAAGATCCGCTCGCGAGCGAGGTCCTCAGCCGACTCGAGTGCGAGGTACGGGTTGACCGCAGTCGCGCCGTAGCCGATGAGCAAGGCGACATGGTGCACCTCGCGTACGTCACCGGACTCGACGATGAGTCCAGCCTGTGTACGCAGACGCTCGCGCACCATGTGGTGGTGGACTGCGCCGGTGAGCAGCAGCGACGGAATCGGAGCCAGGTCAGAGTTGGAGTGACGGTCTGAGAGCACGATGATGCGGGCACCCTCAGCGATCGCCTCCGACACATCGGCGCAGATCTCCTCGAGACGCGCCTTGAGCGCGGCTCCGCCGCCGTCGACCTCGTAGAGGCCGCGCACCACGTGCACCGAGAAGCCCGGCATGTCGCCGTCCTTGTTCATGTGCCGGATCTTGGCGAGCTCGTCGTTGTCGACCACCGGGAACGGCAGCTGCAGCATGCGACAGGACGCCGGTCCGGGGGCCAAGAGGTTCTTCTCCGGGCCGATCGTGCCGGCCAAAGACGTGACGACCTCTTCACGGATCGCATCGAGCGGCGGGTTGGTGACCTGCGCGAACAGCTGCGAGAAGTAGTCGAACAGCAGGCGCGGACGGTCCGAGATCGCCGCGATGGGAGTGTCCGTACCCATGGAGCCGATGGCTTCGCCGCCGGAGCGCGCGATCGGCGCGATCAGGAGGCGAAGCTCCTCCTCGGTGTAGCCGAACACCTGCTGGCGTCGGGTGACCGAGGAGTGTGTGTGAACGATGTGCTCGAGGTCAGGCAGGTCCTCGAAGCGCACGAGCCCGCTGTAGAGCCACTCGTCGTACGGGTGCTCGCCGGCGAGGGTGTTCTTGATCTCGTGGTCCTCGATGATGCGGTGCTCGTCGAGGTCGATGAGGAACATCTTCCCGGGCTCGAGACGGCCCTTGCGGGTGATGGTGCTCTGGTCGATGTCAAGGACGCCGGCTTCGGACGCGAGCACGACAAGGCCGTCCTCGGTGACCCAGTAGCGGCCGGGGCGCAGACCGTTGCGGTCGAGCACGGCGCCGACCTGGTTGCCGTCACTGAACGTCACGCAGGCAGGTCCGTCCCACGGCTCCATCACGGAGGAGTGGAACTCGTAGAACGCGCGACGCGCCTCTTGCATGTCGGTGTTGTTCTCCCACGCCTCCGGGATCATCATCATCACCGCGTGCGGGAGCGAACGGCCGCCAAGGTGCAGCAGCTCGAGAACCTCGTCGAACGAGGCCGTGTCGCTGCCATCGGGGTCGCAGATCGGGTAAAGACGGCTCAGGTCACCCGGGATCAGGTCACTTTCGAGCAGCGCCTCACGTGCACGCATCCAGTTGCGGTTGCCGCGCGCCGTGTTGATCTCGCCGTTGTGCGCGATGAACCGGAAAGGGTGCGCCAGCGGCCAGCTCGGGAACGTGTTGGTCGAGAAGCGGCTGTGCACGATCGCCAGCGCCGACTCCATACGCTCGTCGCTGAGGTCGGGAAAGAAGTTCTCCAGCTGCTCGGTCGTGAGCATGCCCTTGTAGATCAGCGTGCGGCTCGAGAGCGACGGGAAGTAGACGTCGAGCTCGTGCTCGGCGCGCTTGCGTAGGCAGAAGGCGACACGATCGAGCTCGAGGCCCTTGAGGCGCTCACCCTCCGAGACCGCGAACATCAGCTGGAACGACGGCATCGTGCTGCGCGACATCGAGCCGAGGATCTCGGGGTTGACCGGCACCTCTCGCCAGCCGAGGACTGTGAGGCCTTCTTCGACGGCGATCGCCTCGATACGCAGCTTCGCCGCAGCGGCAGCCTTCTCGTCGAGCGGGAGGAACGCCATGCCCGCCGCGTACGAGCCCAGCTCGGGCAGCTCGACGCCGCCGACGGCGCGCAGGAACTTGTCGGGGACCTGCATGAGGATGCCCGCACCATCGCCGGTGTCAGGCTCTCCACCGACAGCTCCGCGGTGATCGAGGTTGCGCAGAGCGGTCAGACCCTTGACGACGATGTCGTTGCTCGCCACGCCCGTCAGGGTTGCCACGAAGGCGACGCCACAGGCGTCGTGCTCGTTGCTCGGGTCATACAGACCCTGGGCGGGGGGCGTTGCCGAAAAATGCTTGACGCTCATGCTGGGCCCTTCTCACGTCATCACGGATGGAACTACACACCGGGGACGACGTTGGCCTCGGACAGCAACAGCAGTTTACATGTGTCAGGACAGACTGCGACCGACCGCCTCGCCGACGAGGTACGTGAGTCCCGCCGCGGCGCCGCCGAGCAGGAGCTGGCGTACGCCGCCGAACCACCACGAGCGGGAAGTCAAGCGGGTGACCACTGCGCCGCACCCGAACAGGGCTGTGAGTGAGATACCGATCGCAAGCCACGGGGACTGAACTCCCAGCAAGTAGGGCATCAGGGGGATCAGTGCTCCGACCGCGAATGCCATGAATGACGACACGGCCGCGAGCATCGGCGAGGCGAGGTCGTCGACGTCGACCCCGAACTCTTCGCGAGCGTGGACTCTCACGGCCTTCTCGGGATCCTCGTGGATCTGTGCGGCCATCTCACGCGCCACATCTTCGTCAACCCCCTTGTCGACGTACATCGCCGCCAACTCGGCCATCTCCGCACCCTTGTTGTCACGAATCTCGTCACGCTCGATCTCAATCTGCGCGAGCGCGAACTCCGACTGGCTGGCCACCGAGGTGTACTCCCCCGCTGCCATCGAAAACGCTCCGGCGGCGAGACCCGCAAGTCCGGCGAGCACGACCGGCTCGGTATCGCCAGCACTCGTACCTCCGACGACGCCCATGATCAGGGCGAAGTTGGAAACCAGACCGTCCATCGCTCCAAAGACGGCTGGCCGCAGCCAGCCGCCAGTGACGTCAGGGTGCTCGTGGTTGATCTCGTCCGGGTCGGGCAGCGCAGTCTCAGACATGGTGTGACAGTACGACGCGAGGGCCTCCCCGTCATCGAAGGTCAGGCTCGCCTACTCCGACTCGGCAGAGGCCTCAGACTCAGCTTGCTCGTCTTCGCGGGACTTATTGCGGGTTGCCACAAAGTACGCGGTCGCGAGGACGAAAAGGACGATCGACGTCCAGACGTTCAGGCGGAACGGACCGAGGTCATTCACCGGATCGATGCGCAGCTGTTCGATCCAGAACCGCCCTGCGGTGTAGAGCATCACGTAGAGGGCGAACACGCGGTCGCCAGTGAGCTTGAACTTTCGATCGATGGCGATCAGCAGGGCCGCAGCGGCAAGGTTCCAGAGCAGCTCGTACAGGAACGTCGGGTGGAACGTCGCGAACTGCTCGAAGCCATCAGGTCGGTTGACGAGGTCGATCTCGAGTCCCCACGGCTTCGTGGTCGGCTTCCCGAACAGCTCCTGGTTGAAGTAGTTGCCAATGCGACCGATCGCCTGAGCAACGAGCAGACCGGGTGCCAGCGCGCCGGCCACAGACGAGAACGAGACACCGTAACGACGGCAGGCAATGAGTGCGCCGACTGCGCCGCCGGCGACCGCACCCCAAATGCCGAGACCGCCTTGCCAGATCTTGACGGCGTCGATGACGCTTCGACCGTCGCCGAAGTACAGCTCCGGGTCGGTGATGACGTGATAGACACGCGCTCCGACGATGCCGAATGGGATTGCCCAGATCGCGACATCGCTGATCAGGCCCGCTCGGCCACCGCGTGCTGTGAACCGTCGCTCGCCGATCCAGATCGCGAAGATCGCGCCGACGATGATGCCCAGCGCGTACGCACGCAGTGGGAGTGGGCCGATGTGCCAAACACCATTGGACGGGCTCGGGATGAAGGTCGCGATGCTGTGCACGTTTCAGTTCCTCTCGACGCCAGCGCGCAGATCGCGGGCGAGTGTGCGGATCGCGTCGAGCCCGGCGGCCTCGTCTGGCGCGTCCAACAGGCAGCGTACGAGGGCGGACCCAACGATCACAGCATCCGCGAACTCGGCGACCTCGTGCGCCTGCGCCCCAGTGCTGACACCAATACCCACACCGATCGGCTTGTCTGTCACCTTGCGGGTTCGGGCGACGAGTTCGGGTCCCAGCGCGCTGGTCTGCTCGCGGGCACCGGTGACCCCCATGACAGCGGCGGCGTAGATGAATCCGCTTGATGCCTCGGCGGTCATCGTCAGACGCGCATCCGTCGATGACGGTGCCACCAGGAAGATCCGATCGAGGCCGTGCTTGGTGGAGGCTTCGATCCACTCCCCTGCCTCGTCAGGCGTCAGGTCGGGGGTGATGAGACCTGATCCGCCCGCTTCCGCCAGATCGGCAGCGAACCGTTCGACGCCGTAGCGCTCGACCGGGTTCCAGTACGTCATGACCACGGTCGGCGCGCCCGTCGCTGCGCAGGCGCGTACGACGTCGAGCACGTCCGAGGGTCGAGTGCCTGCTGTCAGAGCCTGATCTGCGGCGGCCTGGATGACTGGCCCGTCCATCACCGGGTCGCTGTACGGCAAGCCGATCTCAACCAGGTCGACACCCGCCTCGACCATTGCCTCAATGGCGGCGATCGAGCCTGCCTTGTTGGGGAATCCAGCCGGGAGGTAGCCGACCAGGGCTGCCCGGTTCTCGGAACGGGTGCGCTCGAAGAGCTCTGCGATCTTGCTCATTTGAGCAGTCCGAAGTACTGGGCGGCGGTGTGGGCGTCCTTGTCACCGCGGCCGGACAGGTTGACCAGGATCGTTGAGTCCGGCCCGAGCTCCTTGGCCAGCTCCAGCGCGCCAGCCAATGCGTGCGCCGACTCGATCGCCGGAATGATGCCCTCGGTCTTGCAGAGCAGGTCAAAAGCGGACATCGCCTCAGCGTCAGTGGCGGGCCGGTAGTCGGCGCGACCGATCGAGGCGAGGTAGGAGTGCTCTGGGCCGACGCCTGGATAGTCGAGGCCCGCCGAGATGGAGTGCGACTCGATGGTCTGGCCGTCCTCGTCCTGGAGCAGGTACGAACGGGCACCGTGCAGTACCCCGACATCGCCACCGGTGATGGTCGCCGCGTGCCTGCCGGTCTCGACGCCGTCACCGCCAGCTTCAACTCCCACGAGCTTGACGTCGGCATCGTCGACGAATGCGGTGAACAGGCCAATCGCATTCGACCCGCCCCCGACGCAGGCAACGGCAGCGTCCGGCAGCTTGCCGGTCAGCTCCAGCACCTGTGCTCGGGCCTCGTCACCGATGCCGCGCGTCAGGTCACGCACCATGCTCGGGAACGGGTGGGGACCAGCTGCGGTGCCGAACAGATAGGACGTCGTCTCGACGCTGGCAACCCAGTCTCGGAGTGCCTCGTTGATGGCGTCCTTGAGCGTACGGCTGCCGCTCTTCACTGAGACGACCTCCGCGCCGAGCATCTGCATGCGCGCGACGTTGAGCGCCTGACGCTCGGTGTCGACTTCGCCCATGTAGACCGTGCACTCGAGGTCGAGGTACGCGCACGCGGTTGCGGATGCAACGCCGTGCTGGCCCGCACCAGTCTCTGCGATCGCCCGAGGCTTGCCGATGCGCTTGGCAAGCAAAGCCTGGCCGATGACGTTGCGGATCTTGTGCGCGCCGGTGTGGTTGAGGTCCTCGCGCTTCAACAGGATGCGCGCGCCAGCAGCCTCGGAGAAGCGGTGCGCTTCGTAGAGCGGGCTGGGCACGTTGGCGTACTCGCGGAGCATGCGGTTGAGCTCGGCCATGAACGCCGGATCAGACTTCGCGTCGAGCCATGCATTGGCGAGCTCGTCGAGTGGGGCAACGAGTGCTTCAGGCATGAAGCGTCCGCCGAATGTGCCAAAGTGTCCCGTTGAGTCGGGCTGGGTGTAGGTCATGGGTGTGCTTTCAGGGAGCAGGGGCCTGGGGGTCGAGTACGGCGTCTGACCCTTACCAGCGGTGCTGCAAGGCGGGGTGCGCTCCTGCGGCCACGAGGTCGGCGACGCTGGCACGCGGGTCATCGTCGCGAACGAGTGTCTCGCCGACGAGCACGACATGAGCACCCCATTTGGCGTACTCGATGACGTCGTGCGGACCACGTACGCCGGATTCGGCAACTTTGACCACGGTGTCGGGGATGCGCGGCGACAGCCGCTCGAACGTACGCATGTCGATCTCAAGAGTCTTGAGGTTGCGGGCATTCACACCGATCAGCGTGGCACCGGCATCGACTGCGCGATCGACCTCTTCTTCGTCATGGACCTCGACGAGCGGAGTGAGACCGATCGAGGTGGCGCGTTCGATCAAGCTCTCCAGGACGGTCTGCTCCAGAGCAGCAACGATGAGCAAAGCCATGTCTGCGCCCGCCGCACGCGCTTCCCAGAGCTGGTAGGACGTGGTGATGAAGTCTTTGCGGAGCACCGGGATGTCGACCGTGCCGCGAACTGCACGCAGATCCTCGAGTGTGCCGCCAAATCGGCGCTGCTCGGTGAGCACGCTGATCGCGGCTGCTCCACCCGCGGCATAGTCGCCCGCGAGGGCTGCAGGATCCTTGATCGTGGCGAGCGGACCCTTGCTGGGGCTCGACCGTTTGACCTCGGCGATGACGGACACACCATCGGCACGGAATGCCGGCATGGGGTCGAGAGCAGGGTGCTGGCGCGAGGCCTGCTGCTTGAGCTCGTCGAGCGACGTCTGCTCCATACGTTGCTGGAGGTCCTCAGCCGCACCGGCGAGGATGTCATCGAGCACCGACATGGAACCTCCCCTTCGACCGTTGGCGTTCGCATTTCAAGAGTAGACCCGCTGGATCGGCACGCCAGTTCGGGGTTCCCACACAGTCATGATCACTACTCTTTGGGCATGACGACAAGCGACGACCAGCCGACGCCTGGCGAGCTTCCCGACTACGGGTCGGTGCCCCCGCCGTCGCCCGGTACGCCGTCCGCTTCCGAGGCGGTGTTGCAACAGAACAAGAAGGCGTCCTGGTCCCTGGTCCTGGGAATCATCGGCCTCCTGGGCCTGTGCTGCACCATCGGCGGTTTCCTCGGCATCCCCGCTGTCGTCCTCGGGATCCTCGGGCGCTCTGAGATCGAGGCATCGAACGGCACCCAGACCGGTTCAGGTATGGCGATAGCCGGCATCGTGACCGGCGCGATCGCCGCCCTTGCCGCGATCGACGTGCTCATCGTCTTCGCCGTCGACGGCTCGATCAGCGGGAACCTCACCGTCGGCTGACGGTGCAGCAGTACTTCCGGATCGGTCGCGAATCACTATGCTCGCGTCATGACGACCAACGATGACCAGAACCCGACCACCAGCGGCCTGCCCAGCTACGGATCGGTGCCGCCGCCCGAAGGTTCCTACCCTCCACCACCGCCGCCGCCAGGCCCTCCGGCTCCCGGAGGCTATGGCGGTATGCCCCAGCAGAACAAGAAGGCACTCTGGGCGATGATCCTCGGGATCGTCGGCATCGTGTGTTGCGGCTTCATTGCCGGTATCCCCGCGCTGATTCTGGGCAACCAGGCGAAGCAGGAGATTGCGGCATCCGGCGGTACGCAGAGTGGCGAAGGCATGGCGCAGGCCGGCGTCATCCTCGGCATCATCGCGATTGTGCTGGGTGTCCTCGGCGCCATCTTGTTCGTCACTGGCGCCCTCGGGTCGTCCTGACAGTCGATCTCAGCCCGGGAGCGTCAGAAGCGCTCCCGGGTGCTCGCTGGTCACTATGCTCACAACATGACCACCAACGACGACCAGAACCCGACCACCAGCGGCCTGCCCAGCTACGGATCGGTGCCGCCGCCCCCTGAAGGTTCGTACCCGCCACCTCCGCCGCCAAGCGGTCCCGCACCCGTTCCGGGAGCATCAGGCTTCAGCGCGACCGAAGCAGTCAGCTACGGCTTGAAGAAGTTCGGGGAGAACGCTGGGCCGATTCTCATCGCCACCGTGCTGCTCATCGTCGCTGCGATTGCTACGGATTTCCTCGCACGCGCCCTAACGGGCACCGACTTCACCGACAACAGCTTCTCCATTGGCGGATCGATTTCCACGATCATCACCAACGTCGTCGGCTTCGTGATCGGCGCCGGCGTCACCCGTGGTGCCTTGGATATCACCGAGGGTCACAAGTTCGACATCGTTGCTGCATTCAAGAAGCTGAACATCGTCAACGTGATCGTGACCTCGCTTGTCGTGGCCGTGCTGACTGCGCTTGGGTTCGCGCTGCTGATCATCCCCGGCATCATCGTCGCCTTCCTGACGTTGTTCGCGATCTACTTCGTGGTCGACAAGGACACCAACGCGATTGACTCGATCAAGGGAAGCCTCAACCTGGTCAAGAACAACGTGGGCAACACGATCGTGCTGATCCTCCTGTCGATCCTCGTGGTGATTGTCGGATTCCTGGCGTTGTGCGTTGGCGTTCTCGTGGCCATCCCCGTCCTCGCCATTGCGTGGGCGTACACGTTCAAGGTGTTCCTCGGGGAGCCGGTCGCTCCATGACCCCAGACCCCGTGCCGCCGTCGGACACGCCCGGCGGCGGCGCTGGCCATCCGGTCAACCGCAAGGCGATCTACAGCGTGATCTGCGGTTTTGGTGCGTTCTTGGTGCTCTGGGTGTTCCCGTTCGGTGCATTCGTCCTGGGTGTCCCCGCCGTCACCACTGGTGTTCATGGACGACGAGAGATCAAGCTGTCCCGTGGAACTGAGCGCGGCGACACCGCTGCGATTGCGGGTCTCACGGCGGGAGCGACAACGCTGGCGCTGCTCGTGCTGACTCTGGTGCTGCCCTAGGGCATGAACCAGGAGGCGAACGGCAGATTGCGCACGATCCCGAATACGACGAACGCAGCGAGCACGACCATCCCGACCTTCGCCGACAGGACGATCATCGGACCGTCGTGACCGCGCAGTCGTCGAGCGACCCAGAACGCCCACGCCACTGCCAAGACTGCGACGAGCGCAACTGCCATCGCGTTGCTGCTCACGGCACCCACGAAGTCCCCGCGAGTGAGGTTGTTGACGGCACGCAGGCCGCCACAGCCCGGGCAGGGTCGACCGGTCAGTTCAAGAAACGGGCAGAAGCCGTACGAACCTGAGCTGTGCGGGTCGTGGAAATGCAGGAGTGTGAACGCCCCGAGCCCGACGGCGCCAGCGATGGCCGGATCGCGCAATGACGCGCGCCGCGTGACCGAGGCCATCGAGGTACTCACTTCTTGACGACGACCGAGCTGACGATCATGTCGTGCCACGTCTGGTGCTTCTTGTCCCAGAGGGGCCACAGGTAGTTGAGGAAGCAGGCCTGACCGAGGATCGAGCTGAGGATCGCACGCAGGAACGCCATACCTGCGCCGATGAATTGTCCGGTCTCCGCCTTGACGACCTGGATGCCAAGCACCGACTTGCCGACCGTCTGACCCTTGCGGCCCTGTCGGAACACGGTGTTCCAGATGCCGAAGGCGATCATGGCCAAGATGCCGAGACCCAGGATCACGATGCCCAACGGGTTGACATCACCGGTGACCTCGTCAGTCAGCGGATCTGTCTCCAGATCCTTGAACGCCAGGATTGCACCGACCACGATCGGCACAACTCCGATCACCATGCCGATAAGGCCATCGAGGATGCTGGCACCTACGCGGGACCACCATCCGGCGTATTCGCCCCACGGCGAACTCTGCGGCGACACTCCGTAGGGCTGCTGCGGAGGCGGCTGGTAGCCCGGCGGCGGAGGCGGCTGGTAGCCCGGCGGCGGAGGCGGCTGAGCGCTGGCCGGAGGAGGCACGGGCGGCTGCTCCGGACCTGGGTAAGCGGGGTACTCCGGTGGCTGAGTCATGATTTCGCCCTTCTCGCGCTTCGGATGACGAGTCGTGCAGTCAGTCAGTGATGGTCAGCTGCGCGGTCGACCCCGAGGCCAGCCGCCGCCATGACGCGTCCGACGAGCGCGGAACCCAGCGTGATGACACAACCGATTGTGAACAGGACCCAGTTTGGATCAGGAATCAACGCGACTCCGCCGATCGTGATGCCGGCCAGACACAACAGAACTGCGGTCCAGGCGGCTGGCGATGATCCGTGCATGATTCTCCTCGTGGGTCGTGAACTTCGCTCAGACTACTGGGTC
>NZ_JAKFEL010000032.1:0-2997 GCF_036675695.1 Aeromicrobium sp. | reverse complement strand
CGCGTCATCGCCGACGGCCGCGAGAACGTCGCCCTCCTGGAGATCACCCAGATCGCGGACGTCGGGATGGGCTCGTTCTACAACCACTTCGCGAGCAAGGACGAGCTGTTTCAAGCCGCCATCAATGACGCCCTGGAGGCCCATGCCGACCTCCTTGACCGGCTGGCCGAGGACTTCGACGACCCGGCCGAGGTCTTTGCCCAGAGCTTCCGGCTCACCGGCCGCCTCCACCGCCTGGTACCCGAACTGAGCAGGGTGCTGCTCGCCCACGGACCAGCGCTGATCAGCTCCGACCGCGGCCTGGCGCCCCGCGCGCTCCGCGACATCGAGAACGGCGTCGCGACCGGACGCTTCTCGGTCGCAGACCCTCAGGTCGCACTGATGCTGGCCGCGGGCGGCGTACTCGCCCTCGGGCAGGCCCTGCACGACGATCCGACCCGTGACGACGCCGCCACCACCGACCAGATGGCGACCGACCTGCTCCGGATGCTCGGCGTGCCGGATGACGAGGCCCGGACCATCTGTTCCCACCCCCTGCCGAGCATCGACCTCTCGGACCTCACGATCTGAACATGCGTCCGGTTGGTCTGGAGCGGTGCGTCACTTCGCCGCGTCTGCACAACGTCGGAACCGCTCACACAAGGCTCCAGGTCAGCGCATGTCGACCTGGGCGATGGCGCGGAGGACTCCCGCAACGTGCTCGCACTCGTGCCAGATCGCCGTGTGTTCATCGACTGGCTCAGACGCGTAGTCCGACACGGACTGCACGTCGTCGACCACGGAACCCACATCGAGCTTGGGCTTCTTTCCGACCTTGTAGGCGGCGGAGTTCGGCACGTTCCAGTAGAAGTCGACGGGAATGTCGATCTCGGGACCGATCTGCTCCTCGATCGCCGTGAGTAGGCGCTCCATTGCTGCGCGCAGTTCTGACACCTTCAATGTGCCGGGAGGTTTCACCCGGTCAGGATGACAGGCGCCCGCATCTGCCCAGTCCGCCCGGATCCCAGGTAGCACGGCGAGGGCGACACCGACGACGCAACGGTGACCCAATCCGCCACCAGCTGGCATGGTCGGTGATTAGTTTCCCAGTACGGTGCCAGCGAGCACTTCGCCGGCATGCTCGCGGGCGTGCTCGTTCGGGTCGGCTGTGGCGAGTCGTTGGACGAGTTCCTCTGCTCCGGGTGGCCATTGCTCTCGCGGCCAATCACTGAGCGCATTGAGGGACATGTTCCGGTTCCGAGTCATGGGACTCTGAAGACCGATCAAGACCAGATGAGCACCGACCCCCGGGTGGCTCCTCAAGGCCTGAAGTGTCCAGTCGAGGGCATTGTGACTGCGCCACTCGGGGCCGAAGCCGGCCAGGTCTTGTGGACCGGTGCCCATGTCACCCAGGGGCAGAAGCTCGGTCGCCAGGTTCACAAGCTCCTCGGCACGTTCGGGAGTGGCGCCCTGCCAGGCGGCGAACCAGTCCTGCCCGAAGGGATCCTGGCGGATCCGTCGGACCTGAATGTGGAAGACGTCGATCCCTCGACGTCTTGCCGCCTGCTCAGCGCGCCAATATTCCACGGCGTCCGGCGACTCGAGTCCTGCTTGAATGCGTTCGATCCACTCCTGCCGCGCGAGGACCTCGTCGCAGAGGCGCTCGAATGCGTCCCGCCGTGTGGCACTCCAGCCACGAGCACCGAGGTCGTCCCACACACTTTCGGAGTCCAGGAACGACCGGATGGCCGCCACAGCCTGGAAATCATGGAGTGTTTCGGCACGACGGGCCATGTGTGCGAGGAAGGCCTCGGTGGCGTCCGCCCCGTCGTCGTAGTCAGTCATGTCCTCGGCTGGCCCGCCGTCGATCAGCGCGGCCAGAATCTCGCCTGCCGCGGTGAGGAGATCTCGGTCGGGCTCCTCGGCTCGCAGCGCCTCCAAAAGACCGCCGGTGGTGGCAGCGATGTGGGCCAGGTATTCGTACATCACCGAGTTTCGGAATCCCTCTCGGAGAATCCATCTCCGGATTGCTGGGTCCGTGGTGTCGCGGAGCCGCTCAACGCACTGGATGCGGCCCCACCCATCAACGACATTGGCCAGGGCCCACAGCTCTGACTCGGAGTCCTCCAGACCGTTCGACAGCGCCACCGCAGCGAACAAGGTGAACTCGTCGTGCGCCCCGAGTGCACGCACAACATCCACGTCCCGATCAAGGCCGGTCACCCCCAAGATCGCAATCCCGACCTTCACTGCGCCACGATCCGATGCTGTCGTCGCAAGCCACCGACCCAAGTCGTGCAAGCGTCCGCGATCTGGCTGGAGCTGAACGAGCTTCTCGATCAGCGGATCCATGAAGTCCAGAACGTTGTCTGATTGGACGGCCTTGTAAAGCCGACTCAGACGACGTCGCGTCGGTCGCTTGCTTGCCGCCACGAATGCTTGGGCGGCGCTGTCTGCGAGTTGGGCAGACCCAGCCCCACCGCCGTGGTGGCCAAAGGCTCCGTCCATGGCACCGGGCGCCCACTTGAGATCCCCGCTCATCACAGTCGCCTCGTCCGGCAGCGACGCGGCAGGTTCAACGAGTCGACCAACCTCATCCAAGTGGCCACGGATGAATTCGTAGATGGACGGTTTCCCAGTCACAGATCCGAGATCGAGGCTCACGGCGGCACTGTCTCACGAGCCAACCAGGACTGAGCACCATTTACCCGCCGCACGTCGTCTGTCGTGCGGCAGTGCCACACGACGCGGTCAGATCAGCGTGCCGATGTCGTTGCGCACGATGTTGTCGAGGGCACGTTCGGCGACGGCGGCGATCGTCATGGAAGGGTTGCATCCGGCGGTGGTGCCCGGGATGAGCGCACCGTCCAGGACGTAGAGGCCCCGCTGGCCCAACACACGGCCGTCGAGGTCGCACGTGGTGCCCATCGAGGCGCCGCCCAGCGGGTGCCAGGTGCTGGGTACGACGAGGTGCGTGTCCAGCACCGGACCGGTGAGCCCGGCGGTCGCCCGGATCCG
>NZ_JAKFEL010000135.1:0-3012 GCF_036675695.1 Aeromicrobium sp. | reverse complement strand
GCGCTATGACCACGAATCTCGAAACACGACTCATAACCGCTAAGAACCAGACCGACTACTCCTCACCGACGACCGGAACCGTTGGAGAGGGGGTGAAGTCAGTGGCAATCTTCGAAGCCCGACAGGCCCGCGGCAAGCGCGCCTGGGATGAGTTGTCCGAGATCGACCGAGCAGTGCTCCTGGAGTCGGTGCGACAGCGTCGCATCCTGCAGAAGCGCAAAAGGTCCATCGAGTCAAGCGTCTACAGCCTGCGCAGCAGCCGGTAGAACCACCCTCACAAAACAGAAGCGCCGTACGGATCAGATCCGTACGGCGCTTCTCTGTGCCTAGCGTGAAGCGATGGCCTCGGCGGACGCGAGAATCCGATGTGCATCGCGTACGTGGAGCTCCTCGATCATCTTGCCGTTGAACGTCACGACGCCTTGACCAGCAGCTTTGCCTTCTTCGAACGTTGCGATCATCGACTTGGCGTGTTCGATCTCGTCATCGGACGGACCGAACGCAGCATTGGCCGGCTCGACTTGGCTCGGGTGGATCAGTGTCTTGCCGTCAAAGCCCATCTCGCGACCCTGGCGTGCCTCAGCCTCGAATCCTTCGGCGTTCTTGACGTCGTTGTAGACGCCGTCGAGGATCACCTTTCCGGCGGCGCGAGCGGCCAGCAGCGAGATCGACAATGCTGTCAGGACGACCGGGTTGCGTCCCGGTACGTGCAGACCGAATGTCTCGTTGACCACGTCGTTCGTTCCCATCACGATGACGGTCAGACGCTCATGGGCGGCGGCAATCTCTTCGGCATGCAGGAGCGCGATTGGCGTCTCGACCATGGCCCAGAGCGCCGTGTGGGCCGGGGCGCCATTGGCCTCGAGCGCGGCGACGAGTTGCAGAACCTCGGCGGCGGAGTTGACCTTGGGCACCAGGACGGCGTCAGGGCCGGCTCCTGCTGCGTCGGCGATGTCTGCGTCGTGCCATTCGGTGCCGATGCCGTTGATGCGGATCGCGAGCTCGCGGTGTCCGTACTCGCCGGAAGCAACCGCGGCGCATACGCGATCTCGGGCCTCAACCTTGGCGTCGGGGGAGACGGCGTCCTCGAGGTCGAGGATCAGTGCGTCGGCGTCGATGCCCTTGGCCTTCTCGAGCGCGCGCTCATTGGCGCCCGGCATGTAGAGGACGGAACGGCGCGGGCGAAGCTGGTCAGACATTCACGGTCCTTAATGTGGCTAGTCAGAGGTCGTAGGCGGCGGCGAGCTCAGGATCGCGCTCGGCGAGTGCCTTGGCGAGGTCGAGCATGACGATGCACTGCTTGCAGGAAGCGTCGTCCTCCATCTTGCCGTTGATCATCACGGCACCGGAGCCGTCGCCCATGGCCTCGACGACTTCCTTGGCGTGAGCCACGTCGGCGGGATCGGGGGAGAACACCTTGCGGGCGATGTCGATCTGCACGGGGTGCAGGCTCCACGCACCGACGCAGCCGAGCAGGAAGGCGTTGCGGAACTGGTCCTCGCACGCGACGACATCCTTGATGTCGCCGAACGGTCCATAGAACGGGAGGATGTCGTTCGCGGCGCAGGCGTCGACCATGCGCGCGATCGTGTAGTGCCAGAGGTCCTGCTGGTACGTCGTGCGTCCCTCGGTCAGGTCGTCGCCGGTGGGGTCTTGGCGTACGAGGTAGCCGGGGTGGCCGCCACCAACGCGAGTCGTCTTCATACGACGGCTGGCGGCGAGGTCGGCTGGGCCGAGCGAGATGCCCTGCATGCGAGGGCTCGCGGCGGCGATCTCCTCGACATTCGTCATGCCTTCGGCAGTCTCGAGGATCGCGTGAACGAGGATCGGTCGCTTCAGGCCGGCGCGCGCCTCGAGCTGGGCGAGGATGCGGTCGATGTAGTGGATGTCCTGGGCGCCTTCAACCTTCGGCACCATGACGACGTCGAGCTTGTCACCGATCTCGGTGACCAAGGTGATGAGGTCATCGAGGGCCCACGGCGAGTCGAGGCTGTTGATGCGGGTCCACAGCTGCGTCTGGCCGAAGTCGGTCTTCTTGGCGATGTCGACGAGGCCCTGACGCGCGGCCTCCTTGTTCTCTGTCTTGATGGCGTCCTCGAGGTTGCCCAGGATGATGTCGACCTTGGTCGCGATATCGGGCACCTTGTCGGCCATCTTGGGGTTGCTCGGGTCGAAGAAGTGGATCATCCGGCTCGGGCGGAACGGGATGTCGGCGACCGGCGCCGGAGCTCCGACGGCGAGGGGGCGGAGGAACGCTCGAGGGTTGCGCACGCGACTCACTTCTCCTAGAAGACAAAAGACCCCTCAGTATGTCGATTTGCGCGGGCCGCGCGGTAGGGCGGGGGTCACATGGGTGTGCGGTACTGCCTGAAAAGTTTGGCCTCGCGACGCATTCGAGATGGCCATTTGGTGCATTTCGAGGGGGTCTTTCGTGTCTGGGGAAGGCGTGCCCACTCGCCATAACCTGCTGATCGGGTGAGATCGCAGGTCGTGAGGGCGGCCAGAACTCATCTGACTACCGGGTACCCCGGCAGTCGTGAACCGGGATGCGTCGCTGTCTCAGTGCAGCGTAGAGGGAGCAGTTACATGAAGAGATTCACCGTGATGCTTGCGATGCTGGCGGGTTCGGCGTTCGTTGCTGCGTCGCCCGCCGCAACGAACACGCTGCCCATCAGCGACACAGCCGAGACGATCGGCAGCACGCCGCCTGACGGCGTAGTTGAGTCGACCGACAGCACGCCGCCTGACGACACAGCCAAGGCGACCGACAACACGCCGCCTGACGACACAGCCAAGGCGACCGACAGCACGCCGCCTGACGGCACAGCCAAGAGGACCGCCAGCGCGCGGCCTAGTAGCTCCGACAAGAAGACCGACAGCACGTTGCCCGACGACACCGACCACAAGATCGACATCTGTCACCTCCCGCCGGGCAACCCCGCCAACGGGCAGTCCATCAGCGTCGACTTCGACTCGATCATCAACGGGACTGGCCACGGCGACGATGGCCTC
>NZ_JAKFEL010000100.1:0-3035 GCF_036675695.1 Aeromicrobium sp. | reverse complement strand
CCGTCGATCGGGTTGCCCAGCGGGTCGCACACGCGACCGAGGTAGGCGTCGCCGACGGGAACGGAGAGGACCTCGCCGGTACGGCGTACCTTCTGGCCTTCTTCGATGCCGGAGAACTCACCCAGGATGACGACACCGATTTCGCGGACGTCAAGGTTGAGCGCGAGGCCGAGCGTGCCGTCCTCGAACTCGAGGAGCTCGTTGGCCATGGCCGACGGGAGACCTTCGACGCGTGCGATGCCGTCACCGGCTTCGGACACGATGCCGATCTCGTCGGTCGCCGCAGCGCTCGGGGTGTAGTCGGCCACGAACTTCTGCAACGCGTCGCGGATCTCGTCCGGACGGATGGTGAGTTCCGCCATGTGGGTGCCTACCTTCTTGTGGAGTCTTGCGGGGTTCTGGAGATTACGTTTTTGAAGATTGATTTGTGTGGTGCTGGTCAGCCGGCGATGAGCCGTCGGGCGTCTTCGAGTCGGCTGGATACGGAGCCGTCGATCACGTCGCCGCCGACCGAGACACGGATGCCTCCGACGAGGTCGGGATCGATGACCGTGTTGAGGTGGAACTCGCGGTCGTAACGCTTGGCGAGTGCGGCCGCGATGCGGTCGAGCTCTGCGTCAGTCAGCGGGTATGTCGAACGGACCTCGGCGAGCAGGCGGTTGCGGCGGGCAGCGACCTCGTCGGCAAAGGTCGCGAGGACCTTCTCGAACGAAGCGGTGCGTGCCGCGGCTGCCTGGCGTACGAGGGCAACCGTCGGTGCGGTGACCTTGCCTTCGAAGATCGAGTTGACGAGCTCGGCCTTGGCCGAAGCAGCGGTCGTACGATCCGTCAGCGCCGAACGGAGGTCACTGTCGGCGACGACGATGTTGCCGACGTCGAACAGCTCGCTCTCCATTGCCTCAAGCTGGCCATCCTTCTCGGCGGCTGCGACGTGAGCCGCTACGCCGGAGATCTCAAGACCATCCGTCAGGTCGCGGCTCGACGCCCAACGACCCTTGGAAGCGACCGTGAGAATCACCAACGTCTCCGTGCTGACCTTGTCGCCGAGCACCTGCTTGAGCAGACCGGCGCGGGCGTCGGGCTCTGTGGCGGGGTCCGTGAGGATCCGTCGAAGTGACGGCGTCGCGTCGAGCAACGCGGTGACGGAGAACAGCTCGTCACCAATGGAGGAGGTGCCGGAGCCTTCGACGGCTGCCAGGACCTCTTCGAGTGTTGCTGCAGATACGCCGCGCATCAGTTCGAAGACTCCTCGAGCTCGGCGATGAACCGCTCAACTGTGCGCTTCTGGCGTGCCTCGTCGTCGAGTGACTCTCCGACGATGCGGCCAGCGAGCTGGGTCGCGATGGAGCCGACCTCACCCTTGAGCTGGGCCAGTGCCTGCGAGCGCTCGGCCTCGATCTGGGCGTGAGCGTGCGTCGTGATGCGGTCAGCCTCAGACTGTGCCTGCTGACGCATCTCGGCGATGATGTGCGCGCCCTGCTCCTTGGCTTCCTCGCGGATGCGAGCGGCTTCCTGCCGTGCGTCAGCGATCTGCGCGCGGTAGGCCTCCTTCTCAGCCTCAGCGTCCGTCTTTGCCTTTTCGGCATCGGCGAACTGCTGGCGGATGTTCTCCTGGCGGTCCGTCAGTCCCTTGTTGACCGGCGGGATGACGTACTTGGCCAGGATGAAGATCAGGATCGCGAACGCAAGAATCTCAAAGAGAATCGTGCCGTTCGGGACGAGAAAGTTGCTCTCGGCCGATGTTGTCTCGGGCATCAGTGTTCCCGTCTGCTCAGAGGTGCTGCACTCGTCACGCGAGGACGAATACGAACAACGCCATGAAGGCGAGGTTGATGAAGTAGGCCGCTTCTGCCAGACCGACGGTCAGGAAGAAGATCGTCATGAGGCGGCTCTGGGCCTCCGGCTGACGAGCGACGCCCTGAATCGTTGCACTACCGGCCAGGCCATCACCGATGGCTGCACCAATGGCGCCGCCGCCGAGGGCGAGTCCGCCGCCGACGAATGCTCCAGCAGTAGTGACTGCGTCTTCCATTGCCATGTCTTCTCCTTGGTTCTCACGGGTGGTGGTTCCACTCGCGATATTCGAGATGTTGCTTGTTGAACGTTGGGGTAGCTATTCAGGTATGGGGTGGTGCTCAGGCCGCGACTGCGACCTTGTCGTCAGCCTTCTTGGCCTTCTTTTCCTTCTTCTTTTTTGGCTCGTCGTGGTGCTCGTCGTCTCCGCCGTGGCTCACGGCGAATCCGAAGTAGAGGATCGACAGCAGCGTGAAGATGAATGCCTGGATGCCGCCGATGGCCATGCCGAACATCTTCCAGAGGACCTCCGGCAGCCAGGCGCCGTAGCTCGGGATCAGAGCGATCAGGGCCAAGATGATGCCGCCGGCGAAGATGTTGCCGAAGAGTCGGAGTGCCAGGCTGAACGGCTTGACGATCTCTTCGATCAGGTGCAGCGGGGAGATGAACGGCTTGAGGTACTTGCGGATGCCAACTTCGCGGATTCCGAAGATGTGCACAGCCACGATGACGATCAGAGCCAGGGCGTAGGTCATGTTGACGTCAGCCGCAGGTGGCGGGACCTTGTGTCCGGTCGGGACCGCCTCGAACCAGTTGCCGATCAGGATGAAGAGGAACAACGCCACCGCGAGCGGGACGATGAACGGATTGAGCCGGCCGATGCTGCCAAGCGTCAGACCCTGCACCCACTCGACGAGCATCTCCCACAGCAGCTGCACCTTGCCGGGTACACCGTCAGTGACCTGACGACGCAGGAGCAAGCCGAAGATGACGACGATGGCGCCGGCAACCACGGTCGAGGTCATGGTGTCGTAGTTGAACGTGAGTCCCCACAACGTGAACGTCGTGTGGTGACCGGCTTCGATGTTGGTCTCAGTCGCGAGTCCTGCAGCAACAAAGCTCATGCCGTCTCCTCAATCTGCTCGTTCAATTCCTTGCGCACCTCTCGGAGGAGTGGGATGCCCGTGAAGACCAGGGCGATGAGATGGAAGATGGCCAGACCGAACAGTACGGCAGCACCA
>NZ_JAKFEL010000021.1:0-3050 GCF_036675695.1 Aeromicrobium sp. | reverse complement strand
CGACCCCGACCGGACTCGAACCGGCGACCTCCGCCGTGACAGGGCGGCGCGCTAACCAACTGCGCCACGGGGCCTCGTGGCAACTCCGCGAAGGAGCAGACGCAACTGTAACGCACCGGCGGTCGACGAAACAAAACGGGTTGGCGTGCGCTTGCAGGTCGGATTCGGCTCCCGAACAATCGCCTGGCATCGGGAATCAGGATGCGCGTTTGTGGGTTTCTGTCGTAGGCGACCGCAATCATCGCAAAGGCGTGAATCCTGATTTGCGTTGCCGACCTGGCAGGTTCGGGCAAGACTGTCCCGAGTCTGTTGATTGCCTACCAACGCCCTTGCCCACACTGTGCGCCACGCGGAGGACCGCATGATCGAATACCGCTCCATCAGCAAGACGTTCGCTGACGGGACGGAAGCGGTGAGCGACTTCAGCCTCGTTCTCCCTTCACGGACCACCACCGTGTTCGTCGGATCGTCGGGGTGTGGCAAGACGACTCTCCTCCGCATGGTCAACCGGATGGTGGAGCCGTCCGCCGGTCAGGTGCTGATCGACGACGTCGACATCGCGACCCGCAACCGAGTCCAGCTGCGCCGCAGCATCGGTTACGTGATGCAGCACGCCGGTCTCCTTCCGCATCGCAGCGTGATCGACAACGTGGGCACAGTGCTGCGGCTCAACGGGGTGGACAAGAAGGAGGCGCGCGAGCGTTCGTACGCGGTGCTGGAGACCGTTGGCCTCGACGCCTCAGTTGCAACGAAGTATCCGACGCAGCTCTCCGGCGGGCAGCAGCAGCGCGTGGGTGTGGCGCGCGGTCTGGTCGCCGACCCCAACATCCTCCTGATGGACGAGCCGTTCGGCGCCGTCGACCCGATCGTCCGTGACGAGCTTCAGCAGGAGCTCCTGCGCCTGCAGCGTGAGCTCGACAAGACGATCGTGTTCGTCACCCACGACATCGAGGAGGCATTCCTCCTTGGCGACCAGGTGGTCATTCTCAAGAAGGGCGGCGTGGTCGCTCAGGTGGGCACACCCGCCGAGATCATCGCCAAGCCAGCCGACGACTTCGTACGCAGCTTCGTCGGGCTCGACAAGGGCAGACGCGCCCTTCATGTCGAAGAGCGCGAAGGCGTGAAGGTGGTCGTCGACGGGACCGGCAAGGCGACCGGGGTGCTGGAGTGACCTGGTTCCTCGACAACTTCGATCTGGTCCGCGAGCTGTTCGTACGGCACGCGTGGATCAGCGCCGTCTCGACGCTGATCGGCTTCGCAGTCTCTCTGCCGATCGGCTGGTACGCGAACGAGCATCCTCGGATCCGTGGAGCGTCTGTCGCACTCGTCGGGATCCTCTACACGATCCCCTCGATCGCAGCCTTCGTGCTGCTTCCTGGACTCCTTGGTACCGGATTCCTCAGCGTGATCAACGTGATCGTGGCCCTGTCGACGTATGCGGCAGCGGTCATGGTGCGTACAGCCTCCGACGCGTTCGGATCTGTCTCTCCGGCTGTGCTCGACGCCGCCTCTGCTGCGGGGTTCTCGCGCGCACAGCGGGTATTCCGGGTGGAGCTGCCTCTGGCCGGCCCTGTCCTCCTGGCGGGGCTGCGGGTCGTCTCGGTCAGCACCGTCAGCATGTTGAGCGTGGCCACGCTCGTCGGCGTGAGCAACCTGGGATCTCTGTTCACCGACGGGTTCCGGCGTGACTTCATGACCGAGATCACCGTCGGAATCCTCGCCATCGTCATGCTCGCAGTCCTGTTCGACCTGCTCCTCAACCTCGTCGGCCGACTGCTCATGCCGTGGGCCGGTTCTGATCGTCAGCCGGGTCCGATTCGCCGCCGCTTGTCGCTCAAGGTGATGACATGAGCGTTGTGTCCGACACCATCGACTGGCTGAGCGACTCCACGCACTGGAGTGGCGACGACGGTGTGCCCAACCGCTTGGTCGAGCACCTTGGCTACACGGCCGAGACGATCGCCATTGCTGGCGTGATCGCCATCCCGATCGGGTTGTGGATTGGTCACACAGGGCGGTTCCGATCCTTCGCTGTCGGACTGACCGGCGCGATGCGAGCACTCCCGACTTTGGGCCTGCTGACCGCAATTGCGCTCTACCTCGGCATCGGACTGACCGCCCCATTGGTGGCGCTGGTGATCCTGGCCGTGCCCCCGTTGCTGGCTGGCGCGTACGCGGGTATCGAGTCGGTTGATCGACAGACCATCGACGCGGCGCGTGCCATGGGGATGAACGAGTGGCAGATCCTCAGCAAGGTCGAGGTCCCTCTGGCGCTGCCAATCATCGTCGGTGGCATCCGATCGGCCGTGCTGCAGGTGGTCGCCACGGCGACAGTCGCCGCGTACGTGGGCCTCGGCGGCCTGGGTCGCTACCTGATCGACGGTCAGGCAGTGAGCGACTACGCACAGATGGCCGGAGGCTCGGTCCTGGTGATCGCCCTCGCCCTCGCCCTCGACGCCGTCTTCGCCGCGTTGCAAGGAATCGCTCTCGGCCGCCGCCCCAAGACTCATCCCTCCCACGCATGACCCACCCCTTATGAAGAAGAGAGAGAACATGACCATCAAGAAGATCAGTGCGGCCTTGGCTGCCGCAGCACTCGGCTTGTCGCTGACCGCCTGCGGCAGTGACGACCCGACCGACGGAGACGCGTCGGCATCCGACACGATCACCGTCGGATCGGCAGCGTTCCCGGAGAACGAGATCCTTGCCGAGATCTACGCCCAGGCACTGGAGGCTGAAGGAGTCAAGGTCGAGAAGAAGCTCAACATCGGCGCCCGCGAGGTCTACATCAAGGCCTTGGAAAACGGTGAGATCGACCTCGTACCGGAGTACTCAGGCAACTTGCTGACCTACTTCGACCCGGAGGCGACCGCCACCTCGGCGGAAGACATTGAGGATGCGCTCGACAATGCCCTGCCCGACTCGCTCGAGGCGCTCGACGCGTCAGCGGCGGAGGACAAGGACTCGCTCAACGTCACCGCGGACTTCGCAGCCAAGAACAACCTCAAGACGATCGCTGATCTCAAGGGAGTCAAGGATCTCAAGCTCGG
>NZ_JAKFEL010000259.1:0-19736 GCF_036675695.1 Aeromicrobium sp. | reverse complement strand
GGCGACCCCAGACTTTAGCGGATGAGCAGGGGCGAACCCAAACCGGGTTCGCTAGTTTTGAAGCATGAAGACATGGTTGAACGGCCAGTTGCTGGGATCCCCGGACGAACCATCGATCAGCGCTCTCGATCACGGGATGATTGTGGGCGATGGAGTCTTCGAGACGATCAAGATCGAGGCAGGTCAACCGTTCGCGTTGACGCGTCATCTGGACCGACTCGTACGGTCCGCCGAGGGTCTCGGCATCGGGAGACCCGACATCCCCGCGATACGCGAAGGGGTCGAGGCGACGACGGAAGGTCAGGAGCTGCCGTTCGGCCGCATACGCGTGACGGTGACCTCAGGACTCGGTCCGCTCGGCTCCCCCCGTGGTTCGTCAGGGCTCACCCAGACGGTCATCACTGAGCCGTGCGACCGCCCGCCGTCGGTCAGCAAGATCGCGACTGTCCCGTGGCCGCGCAACGAGCGAGGCGCACTGGCTGGGCTCAAGACGACCTCATACGCGGAGAACGCGCTCATGGTCGAGTACGCACTCGCGAGAGGCGCATCGGAAGCCGTCATGCCCAACACGGCGGGGCAGCTGTGTGAGGGCACGGGGTCCAACATCATGTACGTCATTGGCGGCCAGCTCGTGACACCGACTCTCGCGGCTGGACCGCTTGCCGGCGTCACCCGGGCTCTCGTGCTCGAGTGGTGTGCCGGTGAGCTCGATGTCGTCGAGCGTGACGCTCCGATCGAGGTGCTTCAGGCAGCTGACGAGGTGATTCTGGTCGGTACGACGCGCGACGTGCAGGCGATTTCGCACGTCGACGACCGCGAGCTCCCTGCTCCAGGCCCGATGACGCTGAAGGCTCAGGAGATATGGGCCCGCGAGAGTGCCAAGACGACGGACCCATGACTCGGCCTCGGTGTCCTTGATCTGATCCACGCAAATGCATCTCGCGGCGTCGTGAACTGACCTATTGTCAAGGCCTGAAGGTCATTCTGTGTGACTCACAGGGGTGCGGACATGACAGCAACTGATCCGAAGGACGCAGTAGGCGACGAAGTCCAGTCTCCCAAGGGCCTCGCTGGAATCGCCATGTCGTCGCTGCGGGAGACGCGCACGTCCATCGCCTCGGTCTTCCGCAACCCCGCGCTGAGGCGCATGCAGATTGCCCTCGCCGGATCGATGATCGGCGACTGGGCGTATGCCACCGCGGTCGCAGTCTGGGCCTACGGGGTCGGGGGAGTCACCGCCGTCGGCGTATGGACGGGTATCCGGCTCGGGCTCATGGCATTCACTGCGCCGTTCGGTGCGACCTTTGCGGACCGATTCCCGCGGAAGAACGTGATGGTCATCGCCGACCTCACCCGCGTCGCGCTGGTCAGCGCCGCGGTCGTGTGTCTGGTGCTCGAGACACCGGCGGCTCCCATTTTCATCCTTGCGACCTTGACCTCATTGATGGGAACACCTTTCCGGTCCGCGCAGCGAGCCCTGATGCCGTCGTTGGCCAAGACCCCGGACGAGCTGACTGCCTCCAACGGCACATCAAGCACCATCGAGAGTCTTGCCTTCTTCGTCGGCCCGGCGATCGGTGCGCTGTTTATTGCCGCAACCAACGTTCAGACCGTTTTTGCGTTCAATGCCCTCACCTTCTTGTGGTCGACCGTCACGGTGTTGGGGATCAAGGTTCCCGAACGAGCCGAAGACCGGCAGTCCGACTCCCCGGTCGGTGCCGATGAGCCCGACAAGGAGAGCTTCCTGTCCGAGGTGACAGGCGGATTCCGAACCATCGCAGGCAATCGCGACCTCTTGGCAGTGGCATGGCTCGTCTCAGCCCAGACAATCGTGGCTGGCGCGTCCGCCGTGATGTTCTTGGTGATGGCTGTCGAGATACTCGGCACTGGTCCTCACGGGTTGGGCTATCTCGATTCGACGCTCGGTGTCGGTGCCATCGTTGGAGGTCTGTTCGCCATCGCGAGAGTATCCAAGAATCACCTAGCACAGGATCTGACAATCGGGGTCGTACTCTGGGCGCTTCCGCTGCTGCTGGTGACGGTATGGCCGACGCCGGCCGCAGTGTTCACCGCCGTGATTCTTCTCGGCCTGGCCAATCCGCTGGTCGACGTAAACTTCGACACGATCGTCCAGCGAGTGACCCCGGACGAGGTGCTTGGACGCGTGTTCGGCTCACTCGAAGCCTGCCTCATCGGCTCCATGGCGCTGGGTGCGTTCGCGATGCCTGTGGTCCTCAACCTCTGGGGTCTGAGAACGGCAGTGGGCGTCGTTGGAGTGGGAGTCACGGTTCTGGCGCTCCCGCTGCTGCCACGGATGCGTAGCCTCGATGCGAGGTTGACCGCACCTGCCGGGCTGGACCTGCTCCGGAGGATCTCGATCTTCACACCTCTCAACTCGGCCGTCGTCGAGAGTCTGGCTCGCGACCTGATCAGGGTGCCAGTGGCTGCGGGCGAGGTTGTGGTGCGAGAGGGCGACGAGTCCGACCGCTTCTTCATCATCGACACAGGACTCGTCGAGGTGACCCAGGACGGCGTGGTGCTTCGTCGAGAAGGTCCGGGCGAGTTCTTCGGCGAGATCGGCCTGCTCCGGGATGTGCCGCGTACTGCGACAGTGACCGCAGTCGAGGACACCGTGCTCCAGAGTCTGAGCCGGGAGGCCTTCTTGTCGGCGGTCAACGGAGAACGGGATTCGTTCCTGGCGGCTGACGACATCGTCACTCGCAGGCTGACGGTCTGATGGCCGTGACTTGCTCGTCGTGCGGCACGAATCAGGTCGATGGTGCCCGCTTCTGCCACGAGTGTGGGTCAGCAGTTGCACCACCCGCGTGTGGTTCCTGCGGTGAGCCGGTAGTCCCCGGCGCAAAATTCTGCAGCGCGTGCGGAGCAACCCAGACCGAGGTGCCCGCAGTCGCGAATGCTCCGACCTACGCTCCGCCGTCCGCGGCGCGCCGCGTCACGAGCGTCCTGTTCGGAGACCTGGTCGGCTTCACCTCGCTGTCCGAGGCCCGTGACCAGGAGGACGTACGGGAGCTGTTGTCACGCTATTTCGAGGAGTCCAGCCTGATCGTCGGACGGTACGGCGGAACGGTTGAAAAGTTCATCGGCGACGCAGTGATGGCCGTATGGGGCGTACCGACGGCTCACGAGGACGACGCCGAGCGAGCGGTGCGAGCCGGACTCGAGCTGGTCAACAAGGTGGCGGCGATCGGCGAGGAGCTGGGAGCACCCGAGCTCGCCATGCGTGTGGGCATCGTCACCGGCGAGGTGGCTGTGACCATCGGTGCCGACCGCCAGGGCATGGTGGCCGGCGATGTCGTCAACACCGCCTCGAGAGTCCAGACCGCGGCCGAACCAGGACAGGTCTGGGTGGATGAGACGACACGGCTTCTGACTACGTCCGCGATCACCTTTGTCGACGTCGGAAGTCATCAGATGAAGGGCAAGGCCGACCCGATGCCGTTGTGGTCGGTTCGGGCAGTCGTGGCGGCGATGCGTGGAGCCCAGCGTGCAGACGGACTCGAGGCCCCACTGGTAGGTCGAGATCGTGAGCTGCGACTCTTCAAGGAACTGTTCCACTCAGCGGACGAGACCAAGAAGGCTTCGCTGCTGGTGATCGACGGCGAACCCGGGGTTGGCAAGTCCCGACTGGCCTGGGAGTTCGAGAAGTACGTCGACGGCCTCTCCACTAACGTCATGTGGCACAGCGGACGTTGTGTCGCGTACGGCGAAGGTGTCGCGTTCTTCGCTCTCGCCGAGGCAATTCGGGGTCGCCTTGGAGCAGTGGGAGAAGACGGCAACGGCGATCCCGGCGCCCTCCTCGAATCCGGCCTCGAAACCTATGTGCCCGACGGAGACGAGCGATCCTGGCTGCGGCCAAGGCTCGGCGTCCTGCTCGGAATCGGATCCGTCGGCACCTTCCCTCGAGAGGACCTCTTCGCCGCTTGGACGACCTTCCTCGAGCGCACTGGGCAGGACGAGTATCCAGTCGTCCTTGTCATAGACGACGCCCAGCACGCCGATGAGGGACTGCTGCTCTTCGTCGAGCACCTTCTGCTGGTCGCCTCGTTCCCGTGCTTCGTGGTCCTGCTGACCAGGCCCGGTCTGCTGGAGAGCCACCCGGCCCTTGCGACGAACCGCAAGGCCACCGTCCTCCACCTTCCAGAGCTGGATGATCGAGACATCTCCGAACTGCTCGGCGGGCTGGTGGCTGGCCTTCCCGATGACATCCGCGCGGCCCTCGTCGAACGATCCGAAGGGGTGCCGCTGTTCGCTGTGGAAACAGTCCGATCCCTGATCGACCGTGACCTGATCGTGCCTCGCGGGGGTCAATACGTCGTCGCCGACCCGTCGGCCATCGACCTGGACTCTGTCGGCGCCCCTGCCTCGCTGCAAGCACTCATCGCTGCCCGACTCGACACGTTGTCGGTGGTTCAGAGAAGGGTCGTCGACCAGGCGAGTGTCCTCGGAGGTTCGTTCAAGCGGGACGCGATAGCCGGACTCTGCTCAGACATTGCCGACATCGACGACGTGCTGGCGAGCTTGGTGCGCCTGCAGATCCTTCGCCAAGAGGCGAGCAGACAGAGTGCCGAGCTCGGTCAGTTCAAGTTCATGCAGTCTGTCGTGCCGCAGGTCGCGTACGCCACCTTGTCCCGCCGCGACCGCAAGGCGAGTCACCTCGCTGTCATCAGCCAGTTCGAAGGTGAAGGTGCATCCGGAGGTGATCTGGCCCCGATTCTTGCCCAGCACTATCTCGACGCGATCGAGGCGGTGCCGTCAGATCCTGATGTCGAGCCCCTCAAGAAGGCTGCCATCGCCTTGCTGGAGAAGGCCGCCAGTCGCGCCCAGGCACTGGGGTCGCCCAAGGAAGCTGCAGCTCATATCAGCGGAGCTCTTGCACTCGCCGGTGACACCGACAGCCGTGCCGATCTCGAACGC
This sequence comes from Aeromicrobium sp., assembly GCF_036675695.1. Classification (GTDB taxonomy): domain Bacteria; phylum Actinomycetota; class Actinomycetes; order Propionibacteriales; family Nocardioidaceae; genus Aeromicrobium. The sequence continues at coordinate 14,801 of NZ_JAKFEL010000259.1, read as the reverse complement.
GACCTGGCGTTCGCTCTCATCGACACGGGGGAGTACCAAGAGGCCATCGACCACGCGATCCAGGCTGTCAACTTGTTCGAGGGCCGAGGCGATGTCGTCGATGCAGGCTATGCAGCGGCTGCGCAGTCGATCGCACTTGGGTTCCTGGGCGACAACGCGCAGGCGCTGGCGGTTGCCCAACCCCACTGGGACGCAGTCTCGGAACGTCGGGACGCGGACGTCGCCCAGCTGGCTTTGACCAGGGCGATGAGCTCCGCAAACTCGCGCATGGGGATCAACAACCGGGATCTTCTCGAGAGAAGGATCAAGCTGGCCGAGAAGGTGGGCGACCTTGGGGAGGTGGCCAACTGCTTCACAGGGCTCAGCATCCACTACGGCACGGTGGGTGCCATCTCGTTGGCCCGCGTGCTCCTGGAAGCGGCCGCGGAGATGTCGCGAGTCAACCATCAGCCGGGCTCTCTTTCGCGGGCGCTTCTCAACCTCACCGCGAGCAGGATGCTCGACGATCTCGACAAGGCGGTCGACATCGGGCACGAGGCCGTCTCGGTGGCCACCGAGACCGGTGTTGCCATCTGGATCGGCTACTCCCAGGTCAACCTGATCATCGCGCTCTGGACCAGTGGCAGATGGGCGGAGGCTGACGAGATGCTCAAGAGCGGAGTATTGCGCGAGGAGCTTTCAACGGTCCCAGCCTCAGCCGCGATTGAGGGCGCCATGAGTGTGGCGCGCGGCATGCCGTGGACGTTGACATGGCCCGCCGAGGTTGCGCTCGTGAGTGATGACTCGTCTGACCTGGCCTGGAAGGCCTTCGCCGAGGCGATCGATGCAAGGCAGCGCGGTGATCTCGATGCCGCTGTGCGACTGGGTGTGTTCGCCAGCGAGAAGATGTATGAGATCTCCGGAACCTGGGACGACCTCTGTCACATGTGGCCCACCGCCGTTGAGACTGCACTTGAGAATGGTGACAATGCGGCGGTCGAGACTCTGATCAGCCTCATCGAAAGCGAGTCGGGCCGCCCCGACCCCGATGGTGTGCGGATCCATCGCAAGCGAGTCGCAGGTCTCCTGGCCATCCGAGACGGCGAACCCGCCGAGGTTGTCGAGTCGACCCTGCGTGAGGCGATCGCCGAGTTCGAGACGTGGGGAGCAATGCCGTACAGGGCCAGGACTCAGGTCGACCTGGGTACGTGGCTCGTGGGTCAGGGGCGCCCAGACGAGGCTGCCCCGCTGTTCGACGCCGCCCGAGCAGCATTCGCCGAGCTCGGCGCTTCTAGGTGGGTGGAGGCACTCGAGCAGCAGTTGGCCTCGCGTTGACGATCCACGGACAGGCAAAATCTGGGCCCGCGAGTCGGTCAGCGACGTCGACCCCTAATCTGCTGACATGACTGCAGACCTGCACCCGTGTGATCGGGTCGGCCTCGACTTCGTCGACTCCGCGCCCAACCGGTTCTCCAACTCCGTCGACCTGAACATCACTCCTGAGCAGTTGTTCGAGGTGCTCGCTGACGCCCAGTCGTGGCCGTACTGGGCGAAGGTCATCACGAACGTCGAGTGGACCAGTCCAGAACCTCGCGGCGTTGGCACAACGCGTCTCGTCACGATGCGTGGTCGGATGATCGGATCTGAGGAGTTCCTCGGCTGGGACGAGCACACCATGATGGCGTTCCGCTTCAACGAGGCTTCCGAGAAGCGGATCAAAGCATTTGCCGAACGCTACGACATCGTCCCGACGGCCACGGGTTGCCGGCTGACCTGGACGCTCGCACTGGAGGTGACTGGGATCGCCCGTCACACCCTCGCGCTGAGCAAGCCCGTGCTGAACGCGACTTTCCGAAGATTCCTCAAGAACCTCCGCAAGTACACGGATGAGCGCTACGGGGCCTAGGTCCGGTTCAACTCAGGCGTGGCCGTACGTTAAAGTTCCTGACGCAACGGGCGATTGGCGCAGTGGTAGCGCGCTTCGTTCACACCGAAGAGGTCACTGGTTCGAACCCAGTATCGCCCACCGAATTTGAGCCGCACACAGACGTGTGCGGCTCTTTCGGTTCCGGCGAGCAGTGGTAGCGCGGCTCTGCCTTCGCACCGAAGAGGTCACTGGTTCGAACCCAGTATCGCCCACCGAATTTGAGCCGCACACAAACGTGTGCGGCTCTTTCGGTTCCGGCGAGCAGTGGTAGCGCGGCTCTGATTGCTCTCAAGGGGCAGTGCTAGCGAACAGGGTCGAAGGGCTCTTCTCGGTCGTGCCCTTTCGCCCTGTCAGCGCCAGCTCGGGGGCGGGATGCTCAAGGTGAAGGGCTCGGCTCGATACGTACGAACCTCATATGAGCATTGGGAGTGACGACCATGACCACCTCGACGACTCCAGTCGCGTACCCCGTTCACGTCGACGCGGAGTTGGACCCCCAACTGAGCCGCGGCCTTTGGCTGGTCAAGTGGCTCCTCGCAATCCCGCACTACATCGTGCTGGCAGTGCTGTGGATCGCCTTCATGGTCACCAGCGTTGTGGCCTTCTTGGCCATCCTGTTCACCGGCCACTACCCGCGTGCGCTCTTCGAGTTCAACGTGGGGGTCATGCGGTGGACGTGGCGCGTCGCCTACTACGCCTACGGTGCTTTGGGCACAGACCGATACCCCCCGTTCACCCTTGCCGATGTCCCGGACTATCCCGCGCACCTCGAGGTCGAGTATCCAGAGCGCCTCTCGCGAGGATTGGTGCTCGTGAAGTGGTGGCTCATGGCCATCCCTCACTACCTGATCGTCGGCCTGTTCGTTGGCGGTCTTGGGTACGGAGTACGCGGTGCCGATGAGGCGCCGTTGCTCAGCGCTGGGCTGATCGGCCTGCTCGTCTTGGTTGCCGCCGTAGTGCTGCTGTTCACTGGGCGCTACCCCCGCCAAATCTTCGACCTGATCCTCGGCCTGAACCGTTGGGTGCTGCGCGTCGCCGGCTACGTCGCGCTTATGACGGATCGCTACCCACCCTTCGAGCTCCAACAGGGTGGTCACGAGCAGCAGGGTGATTCTTACTCCCAGCCATCCCACCCCTCCACGCCTCGCTCTGGGTGGACGGCCGGCCGGGTGGTCTCACTCGTCTTGGGATCAGTTCTGGTCGTAGGCGGTCTCGGGTCCGCTGCGGGCGGTGCCGCACTGGTCTCTGCTGACCAGTTGGCACGCGACGCCGACGGCTTTCTGACGAGCCCCCAGCTGGAGCTTGGCACGGACAGTTACGCCATCACCTCCGAAGACATTCACCTCGACACCAGCGACAGCCTCAAAGACCTGCCGGACCGGCTGATCGGAGACGTGCGGTTGACCGCGGAGGAAACCGATGGCACCGATTTGTTCATCGGCATCGCGTCCGCAGCAGACCTGCGGACCTATCTCGACGCCACAGCCCACGACACTCTCATCGAGATTCTTGATGGCAACCCCGTCTACCGCTCAACTTCTGGCGCGGCACCCCAAGGGGCGCCGACCGACCAGACCTTCTGGGTGGCTGAGGCAACCGGCATCCGGCCGGAGCTGACCTGGGCATTTGAGGAGGGTGACTGGGCCGCCGTGGTGATGAACGCCGATGGCTCAGCTGCGGTCACCGCCGACGTCTCTGCCGGCGCCGAAGTTCCTGTGCTGGGGACGGTGATCGCGATCCTGTTCATCCTGTCCGGCGTCCTGCTCCTCGGGGGTGGCGTTCTCATCGCCGTACCGATCCGATCGGCGAGCCGTAAGCCTGAGGAAGCCAGCGGAGAAGAAGCGGTGTCAAGGACATGACCACATCCAGCTCAAGCTCCGTTGCCGGTGGGGGCGCAATCTACGGCCTTGGCATGTTCGGTGCCTGGTTCTACTTCTGGCAGCAGGCAAGCGGTTTCTGGGAGCACGCGTATGCCCTGTTCCAAGGGGTTTTCTGGCCTGCGTACATGGTCTACGACGGCTTTGCCGCGCTGGCGCGCTGATTGGCCAGACCGCGCGTCCGGCATTGTCTCCGAGCGGCTTCATCGGCGGCGACGATCCCACGGCGAGGTGCCGTAGTCGATCACGTTCGGGTCGGCTCGGATCGGAGTGAGCTTCTCTGCTGGCATCCACTCGGTGATGATGCGCTTGGGGTGAAGGGCCTCGTCGACGTACGCGACCAGCGCCTGGTGCCGCTGACCTGTTTTGCGCCAGTCAAGAACCAGTCCTTGGGCGGGGAGTGCGGTCCACGGCTCACGCCGTACGAGCACGAAGCGAACCCGCTTGAACGGGGGCCAGGCATCGGCATTTGGCGGGTTCGCACTCACCTTGCACAGAGTAGAACATATGTTCGATCAGGTGTGAGATTCTACGCTCGATGAGCTCCGCGGGGACGCTTGCTCATCGATATCGCACTTGCGCCCATCATGATGAGAGCCATGCCAATCGGGGCGAATCCCAGCCACAACCCCCCGGTGTCCGGCAGGGGGGTGTCAACGCTCGGCGGCAGGGCACCGCCCGGCGTTCCTGGGCCCTCTGGAACAGGCGAACCGGAGTCGGTATCGCCGTCGGCGGAGTCAGAGTCGCTGTCGGCCGTCGTGTCGGCGTCGGTGGTGTCTGAATCACTGTCTGCCGCCGCGTCGGCGTCGGCGTCGGTCGTGTCGGAGTCGCTGTCGGCGTCGGCGGAGTCTGAGTCGACATCTGTGGAGCTGTCTGTGTCGGTCGAATCGCTGTCAGCTGTGGTGTCGGCTTCGGTGTCAGTCGGAATTACGCGTGGAGAGCATCCCGGCATTGTGAACGTGTTGTTGTCGAGCGTCACAGATGCGTTCTGCGCGAGAAGTCGGCCAATGAATGACGCTCCGGACTGCGCAACGATCGCGTTCTCAGCCATGAGCGTGCCGATGAAGTCTGCGTTGCTCATCACGGTCGCGTCCTCGCCAACCTGCCAGAAGATGTGGCACGCCTGAGCGCCATTGGTGAGAGCAACCGTCGAGTTGACCTCCATGGTGAGCGAGGACCCAACTTGGATGATGAACTCCGCATCTGGATCGTTCTGAGCGTTGAACGTCACCGTTCCGTTAGTCGCAAGATTCAGCGCCGAGCTGGCTGTGTGGACTCCGGCGACGAACTCCATGTTGTCCAGCTGACCACCGATCGCCGAATTCGAGGCTGCCCCCGCAGCTGCGTTGTACGCAATGAGGTTGTCCGCCTGAGCGTTCTGCGCGGTCGCGTCGGCCTTGTGGAAGCTTCCGGTCGCAGGCGGTATCCAGCTGATCGATGAATCCCCTGTGACTGTGTTGTTCGGGAACGTCCCGACGTCTCCCCGCACTCCGGCGTCCTGAGTCTGAATGGTTGTGCTGTTGGTGTTGGTGACACCGGCTCCGGCCAGGACCGCGAACTGTCGAGCGGTTCCCAGGTCGATCTCAGTCGCGGCAGACGCGGCGGGCAGGGAGGTGAGAGCCATCGACAGCCCGGACACGGTGAGTGTCGCGGCCAGGGTCGAGGCCAGGATGTGCTTGCCTCGCGCACGTCTGCGCGGTGTTGCGCTGCGCCGGGCGGCATTTGCGTGCGTGTGAGTGTTCATCCCTAGGACCACTTTCAATCAGTGTGATCGTCGGGGTCTGGGACGAGTGTGACTCCACCAAGGTACCCCGAAATGTGGCTTGGGTCACACGGAGGCGGGTGTCAGTTGGGTGACGTGAGAGCAGGAATGCTGTGAGGCTCCCGGAGAATTGCGTGCGCAACATCGCTCAGTCGCTGGCGGTTGGTCCGCGCATACGTTCGCATGAGCGTGAAGGCCTGATCTGGATCTACGTCACGGATGCCGCTCAACGCGCCCTTGGCTTGCTCAATCGTGATCCGACTCTCGAGAGCGCCCTGCAGTTGCTCGGCGATTGTCTCAGCGCGATCAACCTTGCGACCTTGCACGATTGCCATCGTCGCTACGTCGGCCAGCGCCTGGATGATGCGCACCTCAGCCTCGTCGAAGTCGCGAGAGTCGCTCCCGAAGATGTTGAGTGCGCCGATGGCATGGTCTCTGAGGCGCATGGGAAGAGCGTGCACCGAAGCAAATCCAGACTCCGCAGCCATGCGAGTGAACTCGGGCCAACGTTGCGTGGCATCCGCGATATGCATGTTGACCGCAGGCTCGGCGGAGCGGAAGCATTCAAAGCAAGGACCTTCGGCGTTCTGGACCTGCAGGAGCTCGATCAACCGGGCTTCTTCGCTTGAGGCTGCCACATGTTGCAGCACGCCTTCGTGGTCCACCAGCAGGATCCCGACCGCCGCAGCGTCACAGATCTTGGCGGACTGCTCGCAGAGGTTGGACAAGAAGTCGATCAAGTCGAAGTCAGCCACCAAGGTGTCGGCAACTTCCACAAACACTTTGGCAAGGTTTTCGGCGGAGATCATATGGTCGGACTGTACCCATCGGGGTCGTTCTCAAGCACTGGATCCGCTGCACAGGATCAGCTCGTGCTGTTCGGGTCGTCCTATGAATTCTCCTCTGCTGATGGTCGCGTCATCGCGCAAAGCGCGACTCGTAGCTCTCGATCGCAGCGCCGCCCGGTGATATCGTCAACGCACTATCACGGAGGCGTGGCGATGGAGCTCGGCGAACTCTTGGACGACCTGACCAAGCCTTACGCCGTCGAGGCAACTGATGGCGGCGATCGGCTGATCGCGATGCGACTGGCCGATGACTGGGGAGTGGCCATGCGCCTGCATCGCCGAGGCACCCATCGGCAATGGAACATCCGTGAGATCACCCTCCGCATCAACGACACCGACGCGAGCATCAGCGGCTACGACGTACGCGAGCTCCCACTTGGGGCGCTCATCTCAGAGGCTCGGCGCATAGCCACCAAGAGTGCTGGTGCATCGACCGACTCGAAACTCACCCTGGCAGTGGTCCTTGCCGCTGCGGACGGTCGATTCGGGAGCAGTGACGAGGCTCTGGCCGCCCTCGCGCTGGAGTACGTATCAATCGTGGAATCAGGCGTACGGACACCCTCAAAGACGCTCGTCGAACGATTCGGCGGCACTGCGGGGAGCTGGACCAACCGTGTCGCTCAGTCACGCAAGCAGGGCTTCTTGACTGCAGTAGACCGGGGCGAGGCTGGAGGAGCGCTCACGGCGAAGGCGCGCCGTGTTCTTGGCATCTCCCCAGCCTGAGGTCAGCGGCGACCGAAGATCAGGTGGAACGGACGAATGGCGAGTGTGAGCAGCGGCTTGCGACCAGCCAAGAAGCCGATCGGGCCGTCGGCCGCGAACGACCACCGTGCCTTTGCCAGCCCGGCTCGCACTTTGCCCGAGACGGGGGTGACGAGCAGGTTGCCGCCACGATCCTGCGCTGAACTGAACGCGGCCGGGAGTCGGAAGGGTAGGCGACGGACGCGGCGCAGGCTCAGCGATCCGATGCCCTGCGCGGCGTATGACGCGTGCGGGGCGACGTCGAAGTCGGCGAGATCCTTCGGGATTGCCCACAGCTCACGGCCGCCGTCACGCGATGCCTCGGAGTTGACCCAGATGTGGGTGATGGAGACGCGCAGGCGCCAGCCGTCCCGTACGAGCACTGTTGACATGATCTCGTCGTACGTGAGAGGGCTTGGCTCCTCGTAGACGAAGAACGCCGCCGACACGATGGCCCGCCCGAAGATCGTGACCGGCTTGGTCGATGCGTTGTGGGGCGGGGGAGTCAGCCGCTTCGGAAGCAGCCACACTCCCGTGTAGGCGTGACCGGTGAGGTCCCACGGGGACGGGGGATACGTCTTGGGAGTTTCGAGTGTCATGACCAGCTGAACGCTTCCGGCTCCAGGACCTTGGTCCGCTTGGCAAATGGCAGGGTCGCTCCGGGCCAGTTGGAGGTGATGCGACCCGACGGGTGGCGGTACCAGTTCTCGCAGTGCGACCACACCGAGACGTCGAGGCGGTCCTGGATCTCGCGGTCGTACGCTTCCTCGGCCTCATTGGTCACCTCGACCGTGGTGTAGTTGCCGGCCTTCAGCCGGTCTAGAGCCTGACGCATGTGCCTGGCCTGAGCTTCAAGCATGTAGATGATCGACCCACCGCCGAGGTTGGTGTTGGGTCCGTACGTCACGAACATGTTCGGGAAGTTGGGGACGTAGATACCGAGGTAGGCGTGCGCACCATCAGCCCATTGGGTCGCGAGCTTCCGCCCGCCAGTGCCGGTGATGTCGATCGACTCGAGGAAGTTCTGCGCGTCGAAGCCGGTCGCATAGATGATCGCGTCGACCTTGTGCTCGTTGCCGTCTGCATCGATAACGCCATCCGGGGTGACGGCGGCGACGGCACTCGTGACGACGTCGACATTGGCCTGGGCGAGCGCGGGATAGAACTCGTTTGAGAACAGGATCCGCTTGCAGCCCATTGGGTAGTCAGGCTTCAGCTTTGCGTTCAGAGTGGGCTCGGTGACCTGCTTGTCGAGGTGGCGCAGGGCGATCTTCTTGTTGATCCGGCCAACACGCGATTCATCTTTCAGACCCTTGGCGAACTGTTCCATGATCGCCCAGATGCCTCCACGCTCAACGGTCTGCGTCACGGGCGCGACGCGGAACAGCGTCTTGTGGAACGCGTTGTACGGCTTGTCGGGCTTGGGCATCAGGTAGTTGGGGGAGCGCTGGAAGACCGTGAGTCGAGCGGCCTCGTTGGCGAGGTGGGGGATGAACTGCACCGCACTTGCGCCGGCGCCGACCACGGCGACCCGCTTGCCTGTTGCGTCGAAGTCGTGGTCCCACTCGGCGGAGTGGAACGACGTCCCTTGGAAGGTCTCGATGCCCGGGATCGCGGGCAGCTTGGGCAGTGACAGTTGGCCGACGGCGCTGATCAGCACATCGACCGTCTCGCTCGAGTCGTCGGAGAACGTCACAGTCCACGTGGAGGCGGCTTCGTCCCACGTCGCGGCCACGACCTCGCGACCAAATCGCAGAAGGGGCGTGATGCCGTGCTTGTCGGCGACTTTACGGATGTAGGCGTGGATCTCTTCCTGCAGCGCATAGCGTCGCGTCCATCGCGGGTTGGGTTCGTACGAGAACGAGTACAGAGGTGACGGCACATCGCAGCCGGCGCCGGGGTAGGTGTTGTCGCGCCAGACTCCGCCGAGATCGTCGGCTCGCTCCCACAGCCGGAGATCGGCATGGCCCGATCGCTTCAGCTCCACGGCGACCGCGACAGCGCCGAAGCCGGAACCGATGATCCCGATCGATGTCATGCGTTCTCCCTAGGCTCCAATTAGTGACAGTCATACTGTCACGTTCGCTGAGTGCCCGGCCACGTCCTCGGGAGGGAGCGCGAGGGATACGATGGCGACAAGCAGAACGCGCCACCCGTAGGGCGCGTCATATCTACCGAGGTGCCCAATGTCGCAACTTTCCGTCGTGGTCAATGCCGATGCTCAGAAGGTCGACGCAGGGACGAAGGCCTGGCAGCTGTTCGCCGAGTCGCCCGACATCATCGCCGCTCGAGTCAACGGCGACCTGAAGGACCTCGCGTACGAGCTCGTCGACGGTGACTCCGTCGAAGGCGTCGCCATCGACTCGCCTGACGGCCGCGACATCCTGCGGCACTCGGCCGCACACGTCATGGCCCAGGCCGTCCAGGAGCTCTTCCCTGACGCCAAGCTGGGCATCGGTCCGCCGATCACCGACGGCTTCTACTACGACTTCGATGTTGCCGAGCCGTTCGTACCCGAGGACCTCGAGAAGATCGAGACCCGGATGCGCAAGATCGTCAAGGAAGGTCAGAAGTTCGACCGCCGCGAAATCACCGATGACGCTGCCCGCAAGGAGCTCGCCAACGAGCCCTACAAGCTCGAGCTGATCGGGCTCAAGTCCAACGCCGGCGACGCCGCCGAAGGTGCCAGCGTGGAAGTCGGTGAGGGCGGGCTGACGATCTACGACAACCTCAAGCGTGATGGCTCGGTCGCCTGGGGCGACCTGTGCCGCGGTCCGCACCTGCCCACCACCAAGCGCATCCCCGCGTTCAAACTGATGCGCAGCGCCGCCGCCTACTGGCGCGGCGACGAGAAGAACAAGCAACTCCAGCGCATCTACGGCACAGCCTGGGAGACCAAGGAAGCGCTCGACGAGCATCTGCACCGCATCGAGGAAGCCCAGCGCCGCGACCACCGCCGCCTCGGCCAGGAACTCGACCTCTACAGCTTCCCCGACGAGATCGGCTCCGGTCTGCCGGTGTTCCACCCACGCGGTGGAGTCATCAAGCGCGAGATGGAGGACTACGTACGTCGTCGCCACATCGAAGAGGGCTTCGAATACGTCGGCACGCCCCACATCGCCAAGGAAGGGCTCTTCTACACCTCGGGCCACCTCCCGTACTACGGCGAAGGCATGTTCCCGGCGCTCGAGCTCGATGGCGGCAACTACCGCATCAAGGCCATGAACTGCCCGATGCACAACCTGATCTACCGGTCGCGTCAGCGCTCCTACCGTGAGCTGCCGCTGCGTCTGTTCGAGTTCGGGCACGTCTATCGCAACGAGAAGTCCGGTGTCATCCACGGACTGACCCGCGTACGCGGGTTCGCGCAGGACGACTCGCACTCGTACGTCACTCCTGAGCAGGCGCCGGCGGAGATCAAGCACCTGCTCGACTTCTGCCTGAGCCTGTTCCGCGACTTCGGGCTCGACGACTTCTACCTCGAGCTGTCGACCCGCGATGACTCCAAGCCCGACAAGTTCATCGGCACCGACGAGGAGTGGGCGGTCGCCACGAAGGTCCTCGAAGACGTCTGCATCGAGAGTGGCCTCGAGCTCGTGCCCGACCCCGGAGGCGCTGCCTACTACGGCCCCAAGGTGTCGGTGCAGGCGCGCGACGCCATCGGGCGTACGTGGCAGATGTCGACGATCCAGTACGACTTCAACATGCCGTCCGAAGATCGCTTCAACCTCGAGTACGTCGCCGCCGATGGTTCACGCCAGCAGCCGGTGATGATCCACTCGGCGAAGTTCGGCTCGATCGAACGATTCATCGGCGTGCTCGTCGAGCACTATGCCGGCGCCTTCCCTCCGTGGCTCGCACCTGTCCAGGTCGTCGGAATCCCCGTCGCTGAGCGGCACGCCGACTACTTGTATGAGCTCGCTGCCAAGCTCAAGGCCAAGGGGATTCGGGTCGAGGTCGACAACTCCGACGAGCGCATGCAGAAAAAGATCCGCAATGCGCAGACCCAGAAGGTCCCGTTCATGATCATCGCTGGCGATGACGACATCGACGCCGGAGCAGTTTCGTTCCGCTATCGCAGCGGCGACCAGGACAACGGTGTGCCGATCGACGATGCGATTGCCCGCATCGCCGAAGCGATCGAGCAGCGCGCCCAGGTATGAACGACCAGCAGCACGGCGTGGGGGAGGCGGACGCGTTCCAGCGACTGTGGACGCCCCACCGCATCGTCTACATCAAGGGCGAGAACAAGCCCGAAACCGCTGATGAAGCCGACTGCCCGTTCTGCCTCATCCCCAAGATGGACGACGTCGAAGGGCTCATCGTCTATCGCGGCGAGTCGGCGTACGCCGTCCTCAACCTCTATCCGTACAACGCGGGCCACCTGCTCGTATGCCCCTACCGCCACGTTGCCGACTACACCGAGCTGACCGACGACGAGACCGTCGAAGTTGCCGCGATCACGAAGCAGGCGATGCAGACGATGCGCGAGGTGACCAACCCGCACGGGTTCAACCTCGGCATGAACCAAGGACCCGTGGCAGGTGCCGGCATTGCTGCCCATTTGCACCAGCACGTGGTGCCACGCTGGGGTGGAGACGCCAACTTCCTACCCGTCATCGGACACACCAAGACCATGCCTCAACTTCTGGGTGACACACGCGAGATGCTCGCTGCCGCCTGGCCAACCGCGAAGGACTAGATCGTGCTCGAACGTTTCCGCCAATTCTGGACCAAAGTGTGGGCTCCGCTCGGCGATTTCCTGCTGCGCATCGGCGTCAAGCCCGACTGGGTGACATGGGTCGGCACGATCGGCGTCAGCGCCGGCGCGCTGTGGTTCTTCCCCCGAGGGCAGTTCTTCGTTGGAGTCCTGGTCATCACGGCGTTCGTGTTCAGCGACCTCATGGACGGCTACATGGCGCGCAAGTCGGGCCAGTCGTCCAAATGGGGTGCGTTCCTCGACTCGAGCCTCGACCGCGTTGCGGATGCCGCGGTCTTCGCCGGTCTGGTCATCTACTACTCCCGCCAGGGCGCGGAGACAGACCTTGGCGGCGCCGACCTCTATCTCTACCTGAGTCTCGCGTGTCTGGTGTTGGGCAACCTGACGTCATACACACGTGCGAGGGCTGAAGGCCTCGGCATGACCGCGAAGGGTGGTATCGCCGAGCGCGCCGACCGGCTCGTCGCGATCCTCGTCATGACAGGGCTCGCGGGTCTGTTCGATGCGCCGTTCCTGCGGGAGATCACCCTGTGGGCGCTGGCGGCAGCGAGCGCTATTACGGTCGTGCAGCGCATGCTGATCGTGCGCAAGCAAGCCATCGGCGAAAAGTTGTAAGACTTCGTCGCCTCACGACTCCTACAGATGGAACCGGTCTCACAAGAGCCGGTCGTCAGTAGGAGAGGAATGACCGATGTCGTGGGCTACACGTGTCTCGTCTCGTATCTACGTAGGATGCGAGCGTGACCTCCGCGACCGGACCAGCCGCGCCGACCGATGCGGAGCTCGTCGCCGGAGTGCTGGCGGCGGATCGCGAGGCCTTTGCCGCGGTCTACGACAAGTACGGCAACAAGCTCTACGACTTCGCCTACTCGATGCTTCGTCAGCGCGAGGATGCCGCGGACGCCGTAGCGGACTCCTTCGTGATCGTCGCGGAGCGCATCAACCAGCTGCGGGAGCCCGAACGGCTTCGACCGTGGCTCTACGCCATCGTGCGCAGCGAGTGTCTGCGCATGCTCCGAGCCCGCAAACGCGTGGACTACGGCGGCGAGGAGCAGCTGATCAACATGGCTGACGACGCCCTCACACCGGACCAGGAAGCAGAACGCTCCGCCGCACAGAAGATCGTGTGGGACGCGGCTGCCGGCCTCGCCGAGCGCGATCGTGCCCTGCTCGATCTGCATCTCCGTCAGGGACTGGAGGGCGCTGAGCTCGGCGAGGCGATGGGTGTTTCGGCAGCCAACGCGTACACGATGCTCAACCGCCTCCGTGCTCAAGTTGACCGCTCTCTCGGTGCCCTGCTGATCGCACGTCTCGGTCGCGATGACTGCGACGAGCTCGACGACCTGCTCACCGACTGGGACGGTACGTTCTCCCCGCTCATCAGGAAGCGCGTCTCGCGACACGTAGACGACTGCGACGTATGCGGCGAGCGCCGCAAGAAGATCCTCAGCCCGTGGATGCTGCTCGCCGGCGTACCCATGTTCACTGCTCCCGCCTTCCTGCGCGATCGCGTCGTCCAGGACACGCAGCTCGTTGCGTTCACAACGTCGACGGGCGAGCCGCTCACGACGACCTCCGCGTCGGCACCGGCCAAAAGCAAGGTGTCCACCAAGACGAAGGTCGCCGGTGCAGCTGTGGCGGCCGTTGTGCTGATCGGTGGCACCGCTGCGACTGTGGCTTTGCAGAACGACGACGGGCCGAAGGACATCGTTGCCTCATCCGGAGCTCCGAGTCCATCGCCGACTCCCACTGAGTCGATCGCGTCGCCCACGGCGGAACCGACGGCCGAACCCGGTGCGTTGACGCTGTCGACCACCGCAATCGCGCTCGGTGGAAGTGCCAGCAACTCGAGCTTCGTTCTCACCAACACCGGCGGCAAGGCCGTGAACTATCAGCTGTCGTCAAGCGCTGGCTGGCTCACCGCCGCACCGAGCACTGGCAAGGTCAAACCAGGCAAGGCCATTCAGATCGCCGTCCACGCCAACCGCGCTGCTGTGAGTGAAGGCAAGTCGGCCGGAACGATTGGCGTGAAGTGGGGGACTGGCAGCGGGAAGGTCCTTGTCACACTCACCCAGGAGCGGGACCCCAACGTCGGCCGCCCGACCGTCGGATCGAACCCGTCGTGCAATGTTCCCGTACGAGTGAGCGTGAGCGACGAGAGTGGCCTCCGCTCGGTTGTCATCCGATGGAGCGGCGGTGCCGGATCTGGCAGCAAGTCGATGTCGCGTTCTGGGTCGGGGTGGGCGGCCACCATCGGTCAGTTCAACGTTGGAGGATCAGTGACGATGCGGGTCACGGCGGTGGACAAGCGCGGCAACCGTGCGACCGGTCCTGCCAAGACCTTCTCGGTCAATCCCTGCCCGGGATAGCTAAACGTCTCGAGACACCACAAACCCGATCAACCGCATGAGTTGATCGGGTTTGGGGGCGTTTGGTCAACGGATGTCGTACTTCGTCTTCATCGCTTCGTTGCGGTTCTCGCGGATGCCGAGTGCGGCGATGGCACCGACTGTCGAGACGAGGACGAAGAAGTACATCGTGGTCGTGATTTCGACTGCCGACGCGAAGGCGACCGTTGCGACGGTCAGGGCAACAAGTGCTGCTGTTCCTGCGAGGGCCTTGCCCACGAATGCTGCGTTGCGGACGACGTTGCTGCTGATGCGGATGGTGGGAGCTTGGAAGTGCTGGATGGCGGTCATGTTGTTCTCCTGGTGTGTGGGAGTCGAGCTGGTGACACCAGAGTCGTAGACACCCCTTGAGAGAACCTTTCGATGAATTTGAGACTGAAATTCCAACGAAATATGAGCGGCCGGAAAAGATCTTCAGAAAAGTTGTAAGGACCTGTGGGGTCTGTGGCTCCTACCTACAAGCAAGACCACAGACCAACTGAAAACACACCACCAAAACCCACAGGAGAAATCATGAACCGCACCATCCGCAACCTGAT
>NZ_JAKFEL010000004.1:0-3085 GCF_036675695.1 Aeromicrobium sp. | reverse complement strand
GCTGTGGATTGCCGCGATTGCGGTGGTCTTCTGGCTGCTGATCATCCGTCCTGCCGCGCGACGTCAGCGAGAGGTCAGTGCGCTCCACGCAGCGCTGTCCGTCGGTGACGACGTCCTGCTGACATCCGGCGTCTTCGCGACCATCGTCGGTGCTGCCGACGACCACCTCGAGGTGGAGATCGCGCCCGGCGTGGTCATCCACATCGTGCGGGGAGCGGTTGCCTCGCTGCGGGTGGACAACGTGGACGACACCGACCAGACCGATGACGCCGATGGCGCCGACGAGGCCGAGTCGGCCGACACCGCCGTACCCACCGACACCGAGGATCGCTGACATGGCCGCCCGCCGCCCACGCCCCGGACGCACCCTGATCATCTTCTTCCTCGGCCTGGCCGTCTGTTACGGACTGGTCGCGCTCGCCGGGAGCTGGAAGCCCACCCTGGGCCTCGACCTCCAGGGCGGTACCCGGATCACGCTGACCGCCGAGAAGGCACCGAGCAGCGAGAACCTCGAAGAGGCCCGCCGGATCATCGACCAGCGTGTCAACGGCTCCGGTGTCGCCGAAGCAGCCGTGACCACCCAGGGCGGCAGGAACATCGTCGTCGAGGTCCCCGGCAAGACGACCGACCGGGCGCAGCTCGAGGAGACCGTCAAGCGGCAGGCACAGCTCCGGTTCCGCCTCGTTGCGTGTTCCGAGCGCAGCCAGGGCGGCCCGTGTGCGCAGGCCAGCGGCCTCCCCGGTGGCCTGGGCCGCGCGCCCCTGTCCCTGGGCGCCGACGAGGAGCCGACCCCGACTCCGACTGCCACCGACACGGCGACCGGAACCGCAGACCCGACCGTGGACCCCAGCGCGGACCCCTCTGCCGACCCGAGCGCGACTCCGACCGCTCCCACCGCGACCGACCCGGGTGGCGACGGGGAGAAGTGGACCGTCAAGGACGACATTGCCTGGTCCCGCGCGCCTGATGCGGACGCCATCGCGGCCTACAACAACTACACCTGCGACGCCAAGGGTGTCCTGCTCACCCTCGACGGCAAGCCCGCGGACCTGCCGGACGTCTGGGACGAGCCATTCGTGGCCTGCTCCGAGCCCGAAAAGGGCCAGTCGATCAAGTACCTCCTCGGCCGCTCGGTCGTCGAGGGCACCGAGCTCGACGACGCCAGCGCGCAGACGCCCCAGGGCGCCGTCCGCTGGGTCGTGGCCATCGAGATGGGCAACGACAAGGACAAGGCGCTGCCCAAGGGCTCCGCTGGCGCCTCGTCCGACTTCGAGGCCGTCTCGCGTGCCTTCGCGGGCACCGAGGAGCAGTTCGCCGTGGTCCTCGACGGCCTCGTGCTGACGGATCCGGTGATGACCAGCGTCATCACCGATGGCCGCTCGCAGATCGAGGGCAATTTCACCGAGCAGAGCGCGCTCGACCTGGCCAACAGCCTCAAGTTCGGTGCGCTGCCGATCCTCTTCGACGACAAGCAGACCTCGGTCGAGGAGATCGGACCCTCCCTCGCCGGCAACCAGCTCAACGCAGGCATGCTCGCCGGCGCCATCGGCCTCGCGCTGGTGATGCTCTACTGCCTCTTCTACTACCGCGGCCTCGGCCTGGTGGTCGTGAGCTCGCTCTTCGTCGCAGCCGGCGTCACCTACGCCATGGTGCTGCTGCTCAGCGAGACGGCGGGCTTCACGCTGACCCTGCCCGGTATCGCCGGACTGATCATCGCCGTCGGCATCACCGCGGACTCGTTCGTCATCTTCTTCGAACGCATCCGCGACGAGATGCGTGAGGGCAAGTCGATGCGGGTCGCCGTCGAGACCGGTTGGGCGCGTGCGCGCGTCACTCGTGTCGCGGCCAACACGGTGCAGCTGCTGTCCGCATTCGTGCTCTATGTCTTCGCCACCGGCGCCGTGAAGGGCTTCGGCTTCGCGCTCGGCCTCACCACGTTGATCGACCTCGCGGTGCTCTTCTGGTTCACCAAGCCGCTGGTGTCCTGGCTCGCCCAGTTCAAGTTGTTCAACTCCGGACACAAGCTGTCGGGTCTCAGCAAGGAGACGCTCGGTATGGATGTCACGCCCGACCGCAAGGTTGCGACCGTGGGGGGTAGGGCCTGATGGGCAAGATGTCCCGACTGGGCAACGACCTCTACCAGGGTCGCAAGTCCTTCAACTTCGTCGCCAAGCCGTGGCTCTGGTACGCCGTCTCGCTCCTGCTGGTTGGCACCGCCGTGGCCGTGCTGTTCCTCAAGCCGCTCAACATGGGCGTCGAGTTCACCGGTGGTACGACGCTCTCTGTCGAGGTCGGCGCCCAAGCGGCGACTCAGGACGAGGCCGATGACCTGCGGGAGGTCGTCAAGGACTCCGGCCTCGAGCCCGCCAAGAATCCGACGGTCACGACCGAGGGCAACAAGTCTCTCACCGTTCAGGTCGAGAACCTGAGCGAAGCCCAGCGCACTGAGATGCGTGCGCTCCTGCAGGACCGCTACCCCGATCTCACGGACCAGAAGGTCTCCATCCAGGACATCGGTCCGAGTTGGGGCGAGCAGGTGGCCAAGCGCGCCGCCCTCGGCGTCGTGATCTTCCTGATCCTCGTGGTGCTGTTCATCTGGGCGTACTTCCGCGAGTGGCGGATGTCCGTCGCGGCCTTCGTCGCGCTGGTCCACGACGTGGTGCTGACGGTCGGCGTCTACGCGCTGTCCGGCTTCCAGGTCACCCCTGCGGCGGTCACCGGTGTGCTCGCGATCCTCGGCTTCTCGCTCTACGACACGGTCGTGGTGTTCGACAAGATCAAGGAGAACACCCACCAACTCCGCAAGAAGACGCAGTCGTACTCCGACGCGGCCAACCTCGCGGTCAACCAGACCCTGGTGCGTTCGATCAACACCTCGATCGTGGCGCTCATCCCGATCGGCGCGATCCTGTACGTCAGTGCGGTCCAGCTGGGTGCGAGCTCGCTCCAGGACCTGGCGCTCGCCCAGTTCGTCGGCATGGCGATCGGCGTCTACTCCTCGGTGATGCTCGCGCCTCGCGTGCTGGTGCACCTGAAGATGCAGGAGACCGAGGTCCAGCTCCAGGCCCGCCGCGCGAAGGCCAAG
>NZ_JAKFEL010000017.1:0-3094 GCF_036675695.1 Aeromicrobium sp. | reverse complement strand
CTTGGCCTTCGCGCGGCGGGCCTGGAGCTGGACCTCGGTCTCCTGCATCTTCAGGTGCACCAGCACGCGAGGCGCGAGCATCACCGAGGAGTAGACGCCGATCGCCATGCCGACGAACTGGGCCAGGGCCAGGTCCTGGAGCGAGCTCGCACCCAGCTGGACAGCGCTGACGTACAGGATCGCGCCGATCGGGATGAGCGCCACGATCGAGGTGTTGATCGAGCGCACCAGGGTCTGGTTGACCGCGAGGTTCGCCGCGTCGGAGTACGACTGCGTCTTCTTGCGCAGCTGGTGGGTGTTCTCCTTGATCTTGTCGAACACCACCACCGTGTCGTAGAGCGAGAAGCCGAGGATCGCCAGCACGCCGGTGACCGCCGCGGGTGTGACCTGGAAGCCGGACAGCGCGTAGACGCCCACCGTCAGCACCACGTCGTGGACCAGTGCGAGGAACGCCGCGACGGACATCCGCCATTCGCGGAAGTACGCCCAGATGAACAGGACCACGAGGATCAGGAAGATCACGACACCGATGGCAGCGCGCTCGGCGACCTCCTGACCCCAGCTGGGACCGATGTCCTGGATGGAGAGGTCGCCCTCGGTGACGGTGGGGTACTTGTCGTGGATGAGCTCGGAGATCTCGGTGCGCTGCTGCTCGCTGAGGTTCTCGACCTGGACGGTCAGCGCCGAGTTGCCCTCGGTGGTGACCGTCGGGTTCTCGGCATTCTCGATATCGGAGCCTGCGACCGCCTCCTGCAGCGCGTCGGCAGCGTCCTGCGTCGCGTTGCCGGATCCCACCGGGACCGACAGCGTCGTACCACCGGTGAACTCGACACCCATGTTGAGGGGCTTGAGGAACAGCACGGCCACAGCGACGCTCACCAGGACGACCGAGACGGCGTACCAGAGCCAGGGCTTGCCTACGAAGTTG
Source organism: Aeromicrobium sp. (assembly GCF_036675695.1). Taxonomy (GTDB): domain Bacteria; phylum Actinomycetota; class Actinomycetes; order Propionibacteriales; family Nocardioidaceae; genus Aeromicrobium. The sequence goes on along the minus strand of NZ_JAKFEL010000017.1, from coordinate 2,166 downwards.
AAGGACTTGCGACCCTGGTAGAGGTCGTTGCCCAGTCGGGACATCTTGCCCATCAGGCCTTACCCCCCACGGTCGCAACCTTGCGGTCGGGCGCGACATCCATACCGAGCGTCTCCTTGCTGAGACCCGACAGCTTGTGTCCGGAGTTGAACGTCTTGAACTGGGCGAGCCAGGACACCAGCGGCTTGGTGAACCAGAAGAGCACCGCGAGGTCGATCAACGTGGTCAGGCCGAGCGCGAAACCGAAGCCCTTCACGGCGCCGGTGGCGAAGACGTAGAGCACGAAGGCGGACAGCAGTTGCACCGTGTTGGCCGCGACGCGCGTGACGCGCGCACGCGCCCAACCGGTCTCGACAGCAACCCGCATCGACTTGCCCTCACGCATCTCGTCGCGGATGCGTTCGAAGAAGATGACGAACGAGTCCGCAGTGATGCCGACGGCGATGATCAGGCCGGCGATGCCGGGCAGGGTCAGCGTGAAACCGGCGGTCTCACTGAGCAGCAGCACCATCGCGTAGGTGACGCCGGCTGCGACGAAGAGCGAGCTGACGACCACGAGGCCGAGGCCGCGGTAGTAGAAGAGGCAGTACAGCATCACCAGCGCGAGGCCGATGGCGCCAGCGAGCATGCCTGCGTTGAGCTGGTTGCCCGCGAGGGAGGGCCCGATCTCCTCGACCGAGGTCTGCTCGTCGTCGAAGTTGATCGGCAGCGCACCGAACTTCAGGCTGTTGGCCAGGTCGAGCGCGCTCTGCTCGGTGAAGTTGCCCTCGATCTGCGAGCGGCCGTCGGTGATGACGCTGTTCATGACCGGGTCGGTCAGCACGAGGCTGTCGAGGACGACAGCGAACTGCTCGTCGGTGCCGGCGAAGGCGCGTGAGACGGCTTCGAAGTCGGACGATGCGCCTGCAGATCCCTTGGGCAGCGCCTTGTCCTTGTCGTTGCCCATCTCGATGGCCACGACCCAGCCAACACCGTTCTGGGGCGTCGTCGCGCTGGCATCGTCGAGCTCGGTGCCCTCGACGACCGAACGGCCGAGGAGGTACTTGAGCGACTGCCCGTCCTCCGGCTGGGAGCAGGCCACGAGCGGCTCGTCCCATACGTCCGGTAGGTCCGCAGGCTTGCCGTCGAGCGTGAGCAGGACACCCTTGTTGTCACAGGTGTAGTTGTTGTACGCCGCGATGGCGTCCGCGTCAGGAGCACGAGACCAGGCAATGTCGTCCTTGACGGTCCACTTCTCACCGTCGCCACCCGGGTCGGTCGCGGTGGGCGCGGTCGGCGTCGCACTGGGATCGGCAGACGGATCGGCACTCGGGTCCACGGTCGGGTCGGCCGTTCCGGTCGCCGTGTCGGTGGCGGTGGGCGTCGGGGTCGGCTCCTCGTCGGCGCCCAGCGACAGGGGTGCCCGGCCCAGGCCACCGGGGAGGCCACCGGCCTGCGCACACGGACCGCTCGGGTTGCGGTCGGAACACGCAACGAGGCGGAACCGCAACTGAGCCTGCCGCTTGACGGTCTCCTCGAGCTGCGCCCGGTTCGTCGTCTTGCCCGGGACCTCGACGACGATGTTCTTCCCGCCCTGGGTGGTCACGGCTGCTTCGGCAACACCGGAGCCGTTGACACGCTGGTCGATGATCCGGCGGGCCTCTTCGAGATTCTCGGCGCTGGGCGCCTTCTCGGCGGTCAGCGTGATGCGGGTGCCGCCCTGGAGGTCGAGGCCCAGGGTGGGCTTCCAGCTCCCGGCGAGCGCGACCAGGCCGTAACAGACGGCGAGGCCGAGGAAGAAGATGATCAGGGTGCGTCCGGGGCGCGGGCGACGGGCGGCCATGTCAGCGGTCCTCGGTGTCGGTGGGTACGGCGCCGTCGGTCGGCTCGGCCTCGTCGGCGCCGTCGGAGTGGTCGGTGGCATCGGCGTGCTCGGCCTCGTCGGCGGTGTCCACCCTCAGCGAGGCAACCGCGCCGCGCACGATGTGGATGACCACACCGGGCGCGATCTCCACCTCGAGGTGGTCGTCGGCAGCACCGACGATGGTCGCGAAGACACCGGACGTCAGCAGGACGTCGTCACCGACGGACAGCGCTGCGTGGAGCGCACTGACCTCTCGCTGACGTCGCGCGGCAGGACGGATGATCAGCAGCCAGAAGACCACCGCAATCGCGGCAATCCACAGC
>NZ_JAKFEL010000019.1:0-3094 GCF_036675695.1 Aeromicrobium sp. | reverse complement strand
GCACTCGGCCGTCGTCGAGATCGTCGTCAAGAAGGGCGCCCGCGTCCGCTACACGACGATCCAGAACTGGTCCAACAACGTCTACAACCTCGTCACCAAGCGCGCTGTCTGCGAAGAGGGCGCGACGATGGAGTGGGTTGACGGCAACATCGGCTCCAAGGTCACGATGAAGTACCCCGCCGTCTACCTCATGGGCGAGCACGCTCGTGGCGAGACGCTGTCGATCGCCTTCGCTGGCGAGGGTCAGCACCAGGATGCCGGCGCCAAGATGGTGCACGCAGCGCCCAACACGTCGAGCTCGATCCTGAGCAAGTCGGTTGCACGTGGCGGCGGACGTACGTCCTACCGCGGCCTGCTGCAGGTGCTGGAGGGTGCTGAAGGCTCGGCCAGCACGGTCAAGTGCGACGCGCTCCTGGTTGACCAGATCAGCCGCTCGGACACCTACCCGTACGTCGACGTCCGCGAGGACGACGTGACACTCGGCCACGAGGCCACTGTGTCCAAGCTCAGCGACGACCAGCTCTTCTACTTCATGTCTCGCGGCATGGAGGAGGACGAGGCCATGGCGATGATCGTCCGTGGATTCGTCGAGCCCATCGCACGCGAGCTCCCCATGGAGTACGCGCTTGAGCTGAACCGTCTTATCGAACTTCAAATGGAGGGTGCAGTCGGTTGACCACCTCGCTTGACACTTCCAAGACGGCAATCCAAGACCTGTCCAAGGCTCTGGAGTTGTCTCCTGTTGAAAGCCATCTGCACCCGGTGGGGTCGTTCGACCTCGCTGACCACGACGTGCCCACGGGCATGGAGGAGATCTGGCGGTTCACTCCGCTCAAGCGCCTCCGTGGCCTGCACCAGGACACCCCGCTCGACGGCGAGGACTTCAAGGTTGAGGTCGACGCCGCTGAGGGCGTGAGTGCCGTATCCGTGCCTGCCGCCGACTCGGCTCGTGGTGTCTCCGGCTACGTCCCGGTCGACCGTGTCTCGGCACGCGCCTGGGATGCGACCAAGTCCGTCTTCGAGGTCACAATCCCGGCCAACACCGAGATTGCCGACCCGACCACGATTCGCCTGCACGGTGGTGGCCTGGAGAAGGCTGCTGCCGGACACCTGCTCGTACGCGCTGGCGCGTTCAGCAAGGCTGTCGTCGTCGTCGACTACGACGGATCCGCAACCTGGGCCGAGAACATCGAGGTCGTCCTCGAGGACGGCGCTCAGCTGACGTTCGTGACGGTTCAGGACTGGAACGACGACAGCGTGCACGTCGTCACCCAGCACGCTCGTGTCGGCCGTGACGCTTCGCTGCGCCACATCGCCGTCTCGCTCGGCGGTGACGTCGTACGCGCCAGCACCTCTGCCGACTACATCGGTACCGGCGGCAGCGTCGAGATGCTCGGCGTCTACTTCGCCGACGAGGGCCAGCACATCGAGCACCGCCTGTTCGTCGACCACACAGCACCGCGCACCAAGAGCAATGTCGAGTACAAAGGCGCGCTCCAGGGCAAGGACGCTCACACGGTCTGGATCGGCAACGTCCTCATTCGCAAGGAAGCCGAAGGCATCCTCACGTATGAGAGCAACGACAACCTCGTGCTGACTGACGGCGCCAAGGCTGACTCGGTTCCGAACCTCGAGATCGAGACCGGTGACATCGAAGGCGCGGGACACGCGTCGACGACGGGCCGCTTCGACGACGAGCACCTGTTCTACCTGCAGAGCCGTGGCATCCAAGAGGAAGAAGCACGTCGTCTCGTCGTGCACGGCTTCTTCAACGACATCATTCGTCGCATTGGCGTCCCGTCCCTCCAGGAGCGTCTCGTCGCTTCGATCGAAGAGGAGCTGGCCGCGCACGTAGGACGTCTGGCATGACTTATGTTCACGCCGCGCAGCTCGCAGACGTACCGAACGGAGGTGTCCTCGCCGTCGAGATCGACGGTCAAGAGGTCGCTCTCGTACGTGACGGCGACGACGTCTATGCGCTGCGTGACGAGTGCTCGCACGCGTCCATCCCACTGTCAGAGGGAGACGTCGAGGGCTGCGAGATCGAGTGCTGGCTGCACGGATCTCGCTTCGACGTACGTACTGGCAAGCCCGTCAACCTTCCGGCCACCGAGGCCGTACCGACTTACCCCACTCAGATCGAGGGAGACGCCGTTCTGGTTGATCTCTCGGGCACGAATACAGCACAGGAGCTGAACGCACATGGCAACGCTTGAGATCAAGGACCTTCACGTCTCGGTCAACACCGAAGAAGGCGAAAAGGAGATCCTCAAAGGCGTCGATCTCACCGTCAAGTCGGGAGAGGTCCACGCAATCATGGGCCCCAACGGTTCGGGCAAGTCGACCCTTGCCTACTCGATCGCGGGTCACCCCAAGTACACCGTCACCAAGGGCAGCGTCACGCTCGATGGCGTCGACATCTTGTCGATGAAGGTCGATGAGCGCGCTCGCGCGGGCCTCTTCCTCGCGATGCAGTACCCCGTCGAGGTTCCCGGCGTCTCCGTCGCCAACTTCCTCCGTACGGCCAAGACCGCGATCGACGGCGAGGCTCCCAAGCTGCGTACGTGGATCAAGGACGTCAACGAGGCGCTCGAGCGGGTCACGCTCGACAAGGAGTTCGCTCAGCGCAACGTCAACGAGGGATTCTCCGGCGGCGAGAAGAAGCGCCACGAGATCGCTCAGCTTGAGCTGCTCAACCCGAAGTTCGCCGTGCTCGACGAGACCGACTCAGGTCTCGACATCGACGCACTGCGCGTTGTCTCGGACGGCGTCAACCGCTACAGCTCGCAGGGCGACCGCGGCGTACTGCTGATCACTCACTACACGCGCATCCTGCAGTACATCAAGCCCGACTACGTGCACGTGTTCGTCGCCGGCAAGGTTGCCGAGCAGGGCGGTCGCGAGCTCGCTGACCAGCTCGAGGCCAACGGCTATGACAAGTACGTCAAGGCGGCTGCTTCAGCGTGACCCTCGTCGAGAGCACGACCCACGACACTTCGCCTTTTGATGTGGCCAGGATCAGGGCTGATTTCCCGATCCTGAGCCGCCGCCTGGCCGGAGACCTGCCGTTGGTCTATCTCGACAGCGCCAACTC